>NZ_JBRBAF010000008.1:0-292924 GCF_052805975.1 Chromobacterium sp. W521 | reverse complement strand
GACGAGCTGGGCTTTTGCATTGGTGCCAGCCATTTGGCTGGTGCGATTGATTTTCTCTTCTTCTTCCTGTCCCTGTTCTTCATCCCTTTGGCTTTCTCTTTGATTATTAAGCCATTGTTCTTTTTCGCTCTGTATTTTCACTTATTTTTACTGAGAATTCGTCTAATTACTCAGCAAAACCTATTGGTAATGAATAGAATTCCAGCATCAAGATAGGGAATCGAGGCGGGAATTTTGAGAAATTTCAGGCGGGACGGCGTGCATTTATTTGTATTGGCCTGGGCCCTCTGCGCGTTGTTGGTGACGGTGCTGTGGGGGATGGGCGAACTGCAGCGTTTGAGGGATGAATTTGAGTCAGTGGCGCAGCGAGCGCACGCGATGGTGGCGCGCAAGTTGGATCAGAATGAGTCGGTATTGTCTTCTGTCGATGCGCTGATGGCGGCTAGCCGACCATTTGAGGTATCCGAGCTGTCTACTTTTGCGCGCGAATTGTTGCCTCACTATCCGCAGCTGCATTCCTTTATTTTTTTTCAAAGCGTGCCTTTGGCTGAACGCTTGCTCTTTTTGCGTCAGATGAGCGGCAAATTCGGTGAAACTTTTTACATTCGTGATTTTGATGTGGCGGGAAGCCGTGTGTGGCGACCAGCAGTTGTGCGTCCGCAGTCATTGGTGATTTCTATGCTGGAGCCTGATCGGCCGGAGGCCGGACCAATGTTTGGCTACGATATTTGGGGCGATGCCTATTTCCGACCGGCATTGAGCAGGGCCTTGGAGACCGGGCAACGGGTGGCCAGCGGGGCTTTCGAGTTGCATGAGGGGGGAGGGCGGGCTTATTTCCTGTTTCAGCCCTTATTTGAGGATAAAGATAAGGCGCCGGGCAAGGTGGTGGGCGTGGTGGGCTTGGTTGTATTTTGCGATCGCCTGTTGCAGGCACAGGCCTTGGAGGGCTTGTTGCCCGGATTGGATTTGACCTTGTATCAGGAGGGGGGCGCTGCGTCTAGGGCGCCGCTATTTCAACGTCTGCATACTTCATCCGAGCGGGACTGGTGGCCGGTGTTGCGTCGCCTGGAGGCTAGACTCCCGCTTTCAAGCGTGGCGCAGCCTTTTGTGCTGAGTGTGGCCAGGGATGTCAGGGTAACGGATTTGGCGCTGTTGCCGTGGTTGTGGCAGCAGTCGTTGTTGTTGGCTTTTTTTGTGTTCGCTGGTTTGGTTCACTTGCAACGCATGGCTTTACGACATGAGCGTCAGCAATCGGACGAGGCGATTTTCCTGCAAAGCGAACGGGCATCCGTTACGTTGAGCGCGATTCATGATGGGGTGATCATTCTGCGGCAGGACCATGCTATCGAACTGGCTAATCCGATGGCTTTGGAATTGATGGGAATGACGGTGGACGAGGTGGTTGGCCGGGTTTGTCACGAGGTGTTCCATTTGCAGGCCGAATTGGCCGCGGAGTTGGCGGAGGACCCCATCCGGGAGTGTTTCCGGACCGCCCAGCCGGTGGTGTTGGCGGAGCGGATGCAACTGACGTCGGCTAGAGGGCTGATTCGTTCGGTTGAAGGAGGAGTGTCGCCACTGTTTTCTCGGGGGGGCGGTTTGATCGGCGTTGTGTGCGCTTTACGCGATCTGGGGCCCTTGCGGCAGCGAACGGTGGCGGCGTTGGAGGCCAGCGAGAGCAAGGTCAAGGAGCATCTGGAGAAACTATCCCATGTGGCCCGGCTGCATACGATGGGTGAAATGGCGTCCGGCATCGCGCATGAGCTGAACCAGCCGCTGACGGCGATTGCCAACTATTGTCAGGCCAGCATCCAGTTGTTGGAGGGGGTGGAGGAGGCGCCTGCCCAGGTGAATGCTGCGTTGCGGCTGGCAGTGGCGCAAGCGGAAAGGGCGGGGGAGATCATCAAGCGCTTGCGCGCCCTGGTTAGCAAGAGGGCCATTGAGACGCGGCTGATCGACTTGAATCAGGTGGTTGGCAATTGCATGTTCCTGGCCGAGTACGACCTGAAGGAGCGCGGGATTGAGGTAGTGCAGTTGTTGTCGGGTTATCCGGTTGCCGTGTTGGCCGATAGCATACAGTTGGAGCAGGTGGTGCTGAACCTGCTATCGAACGCGATGGACGCATTGCGCGACGAGCCGATGATGAAGCGCCATGTGATCGTGCATACCCGGCGTGAAGGCAAGAAGGCGATTCTTGAGGTGCGCGATACCGGGCGCGGCATCACGCCGAACTCGTTGGAAGTGTTGTTTCACCCGTTCTTTTCGACCAAGCCGAACGGTATGGGGCTTGGTTTGTCGATCTGCCAGACGATTGTGGAGCAGTATGGCGGCTTGATCTCGGCGGAGAACATTCCTGCCAGCGGCGCTTGCTTTCGGATCGAGCTGCCGCTGTCGCGACAGGGCGAGCCGGAGCGTTCTTCTGTGCCGTCGCCGGATGGCTGCGGGGCGGGCGTCTGAGGGGCCTAGTTTTTGGCGGCAGGGACCGCGGTTTGGGTGCGGTGCGAGCGTTCCTCGCGAGGGGTGATGCCGAAATGATTGCGGTAGGTGCTGGAGAAGTGGGGGCCGCTGGAGAAGCCGCAGGCAAGGCCGATCTGTACGATGGATTTGCTGGTTTGCTGCAGCAATTGGCGCGCTCGACTCAATCGCAGTTCCAGATAGTATTTGGACGGCACCGTGCTCAGGTATTGCTTGAACAGGCGCTCCAGCTGGCGGCGGGAGACGCCAACATAGTAAGCGATGTCGTCTGTGCTGAGCGGCTCTTCTATATTCGCCTCCATCAGGCTGACCGCCTCGGTCAGCTTTGGCTGACTGCCGCCGATGCGAGTGGCCAGTGGAATGCGTTGGCGCTCATTGCCGGGACGGATGCGCTCCATGCTGAATAATTCTGACAGCTGAGCGACAAACTCGTGGCCGTGCTGATTGCCGACCAGGGTCAGCATGAAGTCGAAGGTGGCAGCCCCGCCCGCGCAACTGAGGCGTTTGCCGTCGATCTCAAACAGATTGGACGAGGTGATGACGTCCGGAAACTCTTCCGTGAAACGGCTGATCTCGCGCCAGTGCGTGGTGGCACGCAGGCCATTGAAGTGCCCGGTGCGGGCCAGCCAGTAGCTGCCGCAGCCTATGCCGCCCAGTTGGATTTTATCCGGGCCGCAGGCGGTAAGCCCTTTGCTCAAGGCGTCCAGGCTGAAGTCCGGATTGATGTCGTCCGCCAAGATCAGCAGGCAGTCCAGCTTGGGGGCGCCGTCCAGGGGCAGGTCCACAGCTAACCGCGTGCCGTTGGAGAGCGGCACAGCTTGTCCATCCAGGGAGAGCAGCAGGGTTTCGTAGAGCTTTTTCTCCGCCAGCCAATTGGCGTGCAGCAGAACCTCGGAGGCGATGGCGTAGTCAGCCATCGAGGCATGGGGCAAGAGCAGAAAGCCGTAGCGCAGTGGCTTGGCGGGGTGGGACGGATGCTGACCCATTGGTTTTCGCGGCGAAGGATGGAGATTACAAAAACACACCATGCCGGGCATGAGGCCGGCATGGTGTGCGACATCTTCCTATTGTACGATTTATTTCAGGCTGCCGGAGAGGAATTGTACCAATCGTTCGCTTTGCGGGCGGACCAACACTTCCTTGGGGTGACCTTGCTCTTCTATCTTGCCTTGGTGCAGGAAAATGACGTGGTTGGATACTTCGCGGGCAAAGCCCATTTCGTGGGTGACAACCACCATGGTGCGGCCTTCGCCGGCCAGGTCCTTCATGACACGCAGCACTTCGCCAACCAGTTCCGGGTCCAGCGCCGAGGTGGGTTCGTCGAACAGCATGACTTCCGGTTCCATCGCCAGCGCGCGGGCGATGGCGACGCGCTGCTGCTGCCCGCCGGACATATGGGCCGGGTACTTGTCTTCGACGCCGCGCAGGCCCACCTTCTCCAGATATTTGCGCGCGCGGGTGCAGGCTTCGTCACGGCTGAGCCCCAATACGTGAATAGGCGCTTCGACGATGTTTTCCAGCACGGTCATGTGCGCCCATAGGTTGAAGTGCTGGAACACCATGGCCAACTTGGTGCGGATGCGGGCCAATTGCTGGGCATCGGCGGCCTTGAGCGCGCCGGTTTTCCGGTCTGAGACCAGCTTGAGCTCTTCGCCGGCGGCGAGGATGCGGCCGCTGTTCGGTTGCTCCAGCATATTGATGCAACGCAGAAAGGTGCTCTTGCCTGAGCCGGAGGAGCCGATGATGCTGATGACGTCGCCGGCGTGAGCGGTCAGCGATACGCCTTTCAGCACCTCGTGAGAGCCGTAGCTCTTATGCAGGTCGCTGACTTGCAGCTTCAGATTCTTATCGGTGGGTGTGTGCATGATGATGTTCCTGTATCGCTATCCGCATTAGTGCTTGCGTGGCGCCAGATAGGCCAGCCAGCGTTTTTCCGCCTGCTTCATCAACCAGACCAGCAGGAAGGTGAGCGCAAGGTAAATGGCGCCTGCGGTGAGGAAGGGCTCGAAGGCCATGTAGCTGTCCGCGTAGATGCGGCGGGCTACGCCGGTGATGTCCGCCAACGTGACCAAGCCGGCGATCGCGGTGCTTTGCAGCATCATGATGACTTCGTTGCTGTAGGCGGGCAGCGCGCGGCGCAGCGCCGATGGCAGCACGATGCGGCGCATCATCAGCCATTTGCTCATGCCCATCGCTTGGGCGGCTTCGATCTCGCCCCAGTGGGTGTTTCGGATCTGGCCGGCGATGATTTCCGTGGTGTAGGCCGCGGTGTTCAGAGTGAAGGCGAGGATGGCGCAGAAATAGGCCTCCTGCAGGTAGTTCCAAGCCCAACTGTCGCGGACCCAGCCGAATTGGGCCAGGCCGTAGTAGATGATGAATAGCTGCACCAAGAGCGGCGTGCCGCGGAAAACGTAGCCATAGACGCGGACAGCGCCGGATGCCAGCCGGTTTTTGGAGACTTGCATCAGCGCCATCGGCACGGCCATCGCCATGCCCAAGGCTAGGGAGATGAACAGCAGTTCCAGCGTCATCAGCAGGCCGTCGCGGGTACTCATGACGGCGTGGCCGTCGCCGCCGCCGAAAAAGGCGGGCAGTTTATCCAGAATCAGTTGGAAATCGATCACAGTCCGCTCTCCTTGACGCCCAGCGAATAGCGTTTTTCCAGTTTGCCCAGCAATAGGTTGGAAACGCCGGTGATCGCCAGGAACAGAAGGCCCACGATCAGATAGACGGTGAAGGGTTCCTGAGTGGTGGATTTGGCCGCATCGGCGCGGTACATCACGTCGTTGAGACCAATGACCGAAACCAGAGCGGTGGATTTGACCAGCACCAGCCAGTTATTGGAGAAACTGGGCAGGGCGAAGCGGACCATTTGCGGCACGGTAATGCGGAAGAAGACGCGCAGCGGCGTCATGCCGTAGGCCATGCCGGCCTCCATTTGACCTTTGGGCACCGCCATCATTGCGCCGCGGAAGGTTTCTGTCATATAGGCGCCGAAGATGAAGCCCAGAGTCAGCACGCCGGCGACGAAGGGATCAATGTTGGGGCTTTCCCAGCCCATGCGGCCGCAAAAATCATTGATCATCATCTGGACGCCGAAGAACAGCAGAAACATCCAGACAAGGTCGGGTACGCCCCGGACCACGGTGGAATAGAGCTCCGCCAGCCAGACCAGTAGTTTGGAATGGGCGGACTTGAACAACGCGCCAATCAGGCCCAGCACGATGGATACGAGCAGTGCTGAGCCGGCCAGCTGCAATGTGAGCACCGCTCCTTGCAATATGCTGGGAAGGTAACCTTGCAAAAACATGGTGTTACTGCCTCATTCATCAGCCTTGCGCGCAAGGCTGGTCCTTGCTCGGCCTACCGAAGTGGGGCCGAACAAAAAAGTCCCGGCTTGAGCGTGGAGCGGGCGGCAGCAAGCCGCCCAGCGCCTTGGGGCGCTCGGCCGGGACGGGTGCGATAGCTGAGGGGATTAGCCGCCGTAGACGTCGAAGCTGAAGTACTTGTCTTGGACTTTCTTGTAGCTGCCGTCCTTGCGTACCTGGTCTATCGCTTTGTTCAGGCGATCGGCCAGCGCTTTGTTGCCTTTCTTGACGGCGATGCCCGCGCCCAGACCGAAGTATTTGACGTCGGCGTAGTTCGGGCCGACAAAGGCGTAGCCCTTGCCGTTGGCGGTTTTCAGAAACTCCTGGTCGCCTACGGCGCCGTCGACGAATACAGCGTCAACGCGGCCGGACTTCAGGTCCAGGAAAGATTCGGGCGACTTGGCGTACGGTACGATGGTGGCGCCGGATTTACCCCAGTAGTCCTTGGCGAACTTCTCTTGGGTGGACGCGCGCAACACGCCGATCTTCTTGCCCTTGAAGCTGTTTTGATCGACGGCGGTGCCGGACTTGGCCACGATGCGGCTGGCGATGTTGTAGTACTTGCGGCTGAAGTCGACGGCTTTCTTGCGTTCCTCGGTGATCTGCATCGAGGACAGAATGGCGTCGAATTTGTTGGCGTTGAGGGCGGGGATCAGGCCGTCCCAGTCTTGCGGAACGATTTGACAGCTGACTTTCATGGCGGCGCAAAGGGCATTGGCCATATCGATGTCGAAACCTTGCGGCTTGCCATCGGCGCCTTGTTTGGAGAACGGCGGGTAGTTGAGGTCAACCCCAAAACGCAGTGTCTCTGCTTGGACGGAAAAACCGGACAGCAGAGCTGCCGCTGCGGAGGCGATCAGGACTTTTTTCATGGCGTGGATTTCTACTTCTCTATCGGGTGTTCGCGTCGTTTGGTCGGACGCAAACCCAAGCTTGTAAACCCGGCGCTTGGAACGAGGCTGCTCACGGTGTCTCGCCCAAGCCGGAACCATTGTAGTTATTTCTACTTTTGCCAGTAGTTGGCCGCAGCTTGCAACGGTTATCCGCCGTGCGCAAGATGGGGCCATTGTCTGGCAATCGGTGTGAGCAAGTGTTCGTATTTTAACCGATATTCTTGCTTGATGGGAAATTGTATAAAAATCAATGAGTTATATTTCTTTTTTGGACTTGTGTACAATGTGAGCCTGGGAGAGAAATTTGTAAGCCGCCGTCGCATTGCTATAAGGCTAAAAGTGGCGTCCGCCACGATTTATTCTTGCGGCATCAGGCGGGGGCGAGCAGGCTTTTCCATGAAAATGTACGTCCACGTCGCATTAAGGAAATCCCGGCATGATGGGGGTATCTACAATGCCTCGACACACTCCGTGCACACAACAAGAGAAGCAACATGTCGCTTACCAATAAGACCGAACTCGCGAGCCTGATCGCCGATATTCAGGCCGTAGCAGAGACCAAGCTTTCTGAAAAGGAGAAACACCAGCTCGAGCCTTTCTTCCCGATCTACTTCGAAGAAGCCGAGCACGCCGACCTTAGACAGTTCTCATCGCTGGACTTGTTCGGCGCCGCGTCGGCGCATTACGCGTTTGGCGCCAAGCGTTTGAGCGGTCAGAACAAGGCGCGCATTTACAACCCCGATTTCGAGCGCGACGGTTGGCAAAGCACCCATACCGTGATTGAAGTGGTCAACGACGATATGCCGTTCCTGATCGACTCCATCACCATGCTGCTGTCGCGCCATAGCCTGAACCTGCACTTGCTGGTGCACCCGGTTCTGTCGGTGGGGAGAGACAAGAACGGTGTGATCCAAGAGGTTAAACGCACCGAGGACCGCAGCCTGCCGCTGGAATCCTTCATCCACGTGCAGATTGATCGCGTGACCGACACGGCCATCCTCAAGCAGCTGGAGTCCGAGCTGAATCGCGTGCTTTCGGATATCCGCCTGGTGGTAAGCGACGAACCGACGATGCGCGAAGTGTTGGCCGATATCAGCAAAGACCTGTCCCTGGTCAAAGGCAAGCGCGCGGCGGAAGCCAAGGAAGCGGTGGACTTCCTGGCCTGGATGTCCAAGCGCAACTTCCTGTTCATGGGTTATTGCGATTACGATCTGGTGCGCCGCAACGGTAAAGACAGCCTGAAAATCGTGAAAACGTCCGGCCTGGGCATTTTGAAAGACCAGGGCGACAAAGAATATTCCGCCAGCTTTGAACAGCTGCCTCAGGAGCTGCGCGAGCTGGCTCACCTGCCGCAGTTGATCATTCTGAACAAGTCTCAGACCCGCTCCATCATCCACCGCCCGGCTTATATCGACTTTGTCGGCATCAAGCGTTTCAACGACAAGGGCGAAGTGATCGGCGAACGCCGTTTCCTGGGTCTGTACACTGCCAGCGCCTATCAGGACTCGCCCAAGGACGTGCCCATCCTGCGCCAGAAAGTGGCGACAGTGATCCGCAATTGCGACTACGTGGACGACAGCTATAAGTCCAAGACCTTGAACTTTGTGCTGGAGGCTTATCCGCGCGACGAGCTGTTCGAAATTCCAGCCGAAGTGCTTGGGCCGATCTCCGAGGGCATCGTCAGCCTGCAGGAGCGTCCGCGCGTGCGTCTGTTTGTGCGCAAGGATCGCTACCATCGCTATGTCAGTTGCCTGGTGTACGTGCCGCGCGACAGCTTCAACACCGAAGTGCGCCTGAAGATCGAAAAAGTGTTGATGAACGCTTTCAACGGCGCCAGCGCCGAGTTCAGCGTACAGATCAGCGACGGCTCGCTGGCTCGCGTGCATTACATCATCCGTACCAACGCCGCCAAGTTGCCGGAATTCCACGAGGCCGACATCGAGGCTGAAATCGCCCGTTTGGTGCGCGGCTGGGTGGAGGAACTGCATCAACTGCTGGTGGAGACCCACGGCGAGGAGCTGGGCAACGCCTTGTTCAACCGCTACAAGGGCGCGTTCCCGGTGGCTTATCGCGAAGAGTTCGCGGTGCGCAACGCGGTGCTGGACATCCAGCATATCGAATCGGTCAACGCCGATTCCCCGTTGGCGATGAAGCTGTACCGGCCGTTCCATCGCGGCGCTTCGGCGTTCAATCTGAAGCTGTTCCGTGAAGGCGAGGCGCTGGGCCTGTCGGCCAGTCTGCCGATTTTGGAGAATATGGGCGTTAAGGTCCGCGACGAGCATCCGTACTGCGTGCAGCGCGCCGACGGCCGTCAGGTGTGGATCAGCGATTTCGGCCTGGATGTGGGGTCTGCGGAAGAGCAGATTGCAAGCGAAGAAGTGCAGCTGGACTTCCAGGAGCTGTTGACCCAGGTATTCGCCAAGCGTTGCGAGAACGACGGCTTCAACCGTTTGGCGCTGGTGGCCGGGTTGGACTGGCGTGAAATTTCGCTGGTGCGGGCCTTGGCCAAGTACCTGCGTCAGGGTGGTTTGACCTTCAGCCAGGCTTACATTGAGCAGTGCGTGGCTAATTATCCGGCTATCACCCGTCTGCTGGTCGAGTTGTTCGCCGTGCGTCTGGATCCGACGCATGCCGACGACGCGCGCGCCGACGCCTTGCTGGCCAAGCTGCGCGAGCAACTGGACGGCGTGGCCAACCTGGATGAAGACCGCATCCTGAACGGTTTCCTGTCCGTGATCCTGGCCACCCGCCGGACCAACTTCTGGCAGAAGGGCGCTGACGGCGAGTTCAAGTCCTACATCTCGTTCAAGCTTGAGTCCAATCTGATTCCCTTCCTGCCGCAACCGCGCCCGATGTTCGAAATCTGGGTGTACAGCCCACGAGTGGAGGGCGTGCATTTGCGTGGCTCCAAAGTGGCGCGCGGCGGTTTGCGCTGGTCTGATCGCATGGAAGACTTCCGTACCGAGGTGCTGGGCCTGGTGAAGGCGCAGATGGTGAAGAACTCGGTGATCGTGCCAATGGGCTCCAAGGGCGGCTTCGTCGGCAAACAGTTGCCGGCGCCTAGCGACCGCGAAGCCTTCCTGGCCGAAGGCGTCGCCTGCTACAAGATCTTCATTTCCGCGCTGCTGGACGTCACCGACAATCTGGTGAATGGCCAGATCGTGCCTCCGGCCGATGTGCGCCGTCTGGATCCGGACGATCCGTACCTGGTCGTGGCGGCCGACAAGGGCACCGCCACATTCTCCGACATCGCCAACGGCATTTCCGCCGATTATGGCTTCTGGCTGGGCGACGCCTTCGCTTCCGGCGGTTCCGCTGGCTACGACCACAAGGGCATGGGCATTACCGCCCGCGGCGCCTGGGAATCGGTCAAGCGCCATTTCCGCCACCTGGGCATCAACACCCAGGAGCAGGACTTCAGCGTGATCGGCATCGGCGACATGGCCGGCGACGTGTTTGGCAACGGCATGCTGTTGTCCGAGCACATCTGCCTGAAAGCGGCGTTCAACCACCTGCATATCTTCCTGGACCCGACGCCCGATGCGGCCAAGAGCTACGCCGAGCGCGCGCGCTTGTTCAAATTGCCGCGTTCCAGCTGGACCGATTACAACCGTGAGCTGATCTCCAAGGGCGGCGGCATCTTCGAGCGCTCTGCCAAGTCTATCCCCTTGTCGCCTGAAGTGAAGGCCTGGCTGGAAACGGACAAGGACAGCATGGCGCCGAACGAGCTGATCCACGAGATCCTCAAGGCCAAGATCGACCTGCTGTACAACGGCGGCATCGGCACTTACGTCAAGGCGTCCAGTCAAAGCCACGCCGACGCGCGCGATCGCGCCAATGATCCGGTGCGCGTGGACGGGCGCGATTTGCAAGCCCGGGTGGTGGCCGAAGGCGGCAACCTGACGTGCACTCAGCTGGGACGCGTCGAGTTCGCGCTGAACGGCGGGCGCATTGCCACCGATGCCATCGATAACTCCGCCGGCGTGGATTGCTCCGACCACGAGGTCAACATCAAGATTTTGCTGGGCGGCGTAATGCAGGCCGGGGATATGACCTTGAAGCAGCGCAATCAGCTGCTGGCGGAAATGACCGACGAGGTGGCGCAGCTGGTGTTGCGCAACAATATCCAGCAGACCCAGATTCTGGCGATCAAGCGCCAGGAGGCTGCCGCGATGCTGACCACCCATGCGCGCATGATCGCGCACATGGAAAAAACCGGCGAGCTGAACCGCGAGATCGAGTACCTGCCGTCTGAAACCCAGATCAATGAGCGACGTTTGGCCCGTCAGGGTTTGACGGTGCCGGAAATCGCGGTGCTGTTGTCCTACAGCAAGATTTCACTGGATCAGGCGATCTTGGCCACCGATGTGCCGGACGACGCGGACTTCCTGTCCATTCTGACCCATTACTTCCCCAAACCGCTGCAGCAGCGTTTTGGCGCGCAGATGCAGCAGCATCAGCTGAAGCGCGAGATCATCGCCAACCAGTTGGCCAACCAGATCATCAACCGCATGGGCACCACTTTTGTGTTCCGCATGCAGGAAGAGTCTCCGTTCTCCGCCGGCGACATCGCCCGCGCCTGGTGGATTGCCAGCCGCGTGTTCGACGCCGAGCGCCTGTGGAGCGAGATCGAAGCTTTGGACAACAAGGTGCCGGCGGATCGTCAGGTGGAGATGATGGTGCTGGTGCGCACGCTGGTGGAGCGCGTGACGCGCTGGGTGTTGCGTAATAAGCGTCCGTTCGCCTCGGTGAACGCGGTGATCGAGCAGTACGCCGCCAAGGTGCAGGCCCTGTTGGCGCAGCTGCCCCAGTTGATCGCTTCCGGCGGCTACCCGGCGGTGGCGGCGCTGGAAGAGCGTCTAAGCCAGCCGGGCATGCCGCAGCCGCTGGCGCAGGTATTGGCGCGGCTGGAGTTTGCCGTGCCGCTGATGGATATCATCGAAATCAGCGAAGGCAGCAAACTGCCGCTGGAGCTTTTGGCCAAGAACTACTACCAGCTGGGCCACGCGATGCAGTTGGATTGGCTGCGCGATGCGATCACCAGCCTGCCGCGCGACAACCGCTGGCAGTCGCTGGCGCGCTCCGCGCTGCGCGACGATCTGTACCGCGTGCATCGCAATCTGGTGGGGCAGGCGCTGCAGGACGCCGCCGGCGTGGAGACCTTTGCGCAACAGTGGATGGAGAAGCGCCACCAGCAGGTGGAGGTTTGCGCGCAGATGTTCGCGGAACTGCAGTCGTTCAGCGTGCTGGATTTGGCCATGTTGTCGGCCGGCATGCGCGAGCTGAGCAACCATCTGCTGTCGTAAGCGGCCTGCGGATCGCGTCAATTGAAAACCGGCTCCTTGGAGCCGGTTTTTTTACGCCTGGAAGATAGGGATTGGAAGCGGGGCGGCTTGGTTTAGAACAAGTCGATTTCGCCGAAACGCTGCGCGCTGTCGAGCTGGCCGCCTGCCACCAGTTCTTCGTAACTGCACACCAGATTGCGGCCATGGGTTTTGGCGTAATACAAGGCCCGGTCCGCCTGCTCCACCAGTTGCCCCGGCAACAGCTGCGGCAGGATGCGGGTGAAGCCGAGGCTGACGGTCAGGCGCCCCACTTGGGGGAAGGCGTATTGTTCGACGCGCTGACGGAAGCGTTCCAGCGCCACCGCCGCTTCGGCCGGAGGCAATCCTTGGAAGATGATGGCGAACTCCTCGCCGCCGTAGCGGAACAGGCTGTCGTCTTCGCGAAACGACTGCTGCATCAGCTGCGCTAGCAAGAGCAGCACCTCGTCGCCCACCATGTGGCCGAACTGGTCGTTGACCCTTTTGAAATGATCCACGTCCAGCAGCGCCAGGGTGCAGGAGTGATTTTCGCCTGGAGATTGCAACTGAGCCGCCATCAGGTTGAACAGGCGCAAATCGAATTTGCGGCGATTGTTCAGCGCGGTGAGCATGTCCCGGTCCGCCTCGAACAGCAGGCGCAGGAAGTTCTCGTGAATCCTGGCCATGGCCTTCAGCATGGCCTTGTTGACTTTCTGTTCGGAGGTCACGTGAATGACCAGCAGGGAGACGATGCTGCCCATGCAGCGCAAGGGCAGGCATAGACCGTGGGGAATGCGGAAAATGCCGTCGTCCCTGTCCAGCGCGTTGAGCAGGTCGTAGAGGAAGATCGGCGGCGGCAGCCAGCTGTCGCTGGAGGTTTCCGTAATCTGAGTCTTGCCGTCGGCGGAGGCGGCGCTCAGTCTCCGGCGGGTGTAGGGTACGCCGTTGACCCAACGACAGGCGAACAACTCCACCTTGTCCACGCGCATCACCTCGACCAGCGTGGAGGCCAGGCTGCTTTCCAGCAGGTCCTGCTCGCGTTGGGAGGTGAGTTCGACAAGATTGTCGAGAATCCGCTTGCTGTCGTCCTCGTGAGGGCTTTGCTTCATGCCGGCGCATCCTTCTTTGCGAGGGTTGGGGACGGCGTGGCCTACCCGGCAGCGCCAGGAGCCGACGGGAGCCGCGTGTGCGGCCGCCGCGGCCGCGCGGGATCGCTCCCGTTCTGTGTGAGTATAGGCAATCGCGAGGCGGCCGGCCTCAGTTGCGTCCGGTGCTGCCGAAGCCGCCGTCGCCGCGCTCCGAGCTTTCGAAGTCGTCGACGATATTGAAACCCACCTGAACGATGGGCACGATGATCATCTGCGCAATGCGTTCCAGAGGCGTCAGCCGGAACGGTTCATGGCCGCGGTTCCACACCGACACGAACAATTGTCCTTGGTAGTCGGAATCGATCAGCCCCACCAGGTTGCCCAACACGATGCCGTGTTTGTGGCCAAGACCGGAGCGCGGGAGCAGCATGGCGGCCAGGTTGGGGTTGGCGATATGGATGGCCATGCCGGTGGGGATCAACTGGGTTTCGCCCGGAGCGATGGTGATGTCCTGCTCGATGGCTGCGCGCAGGTCGAGCCCGGCTGAACCCGGCGTCGCGTAGTTGGGCAGGTTTTGTTTCAGACGCGGGTCCAAAATCTTGACGTCGATGACGGGTTTTTTCATGAGAGTCCTTTCGTGTCGGCTGCGCGAGGCAGCCGCGGTGTCGATTGCTTATCGGTTGTGCGACAACAGCTTGGCCAGGTGTTCGACAATGGCCCTGGCCACGTCCGGCTTGGGCATGCTGGGCAGGGAGTGAGGGCCGTCCCGGTCCAGCAGCACCACCTGATTGTCGTCGGCGCCCATGGCTTGCTGCGCCAAGTTGGCCACCAGCAGCGGCAGTTTCTTGCGCTGGCGCTTGGCTTCGGCGAACTCCAGCAGGTTCTGGCTTTCCGCCGCGAAGCCAACGCAGAACGGGGCGGCGGGCAGGGAAGCGACGGTGGCGAGAATGTCCGGGTTTTCCTCCAGCTCCAGGGTGGGCGGCGTGGCGCCTTTCTTGATCTTGTGGACCGACGGGTTCTTGACCCGGTAATCGGCCACCGCCGCCACGGAAATGAAAATATCGCTTTGACCCACTTCGGCCATCACCGCATCGTGCATTTGCCGGGCGCTGGCCGCATCGACGCGACGCATGCCCAGCGGGGCCTCCATGCCGGTGGGACCGGAGATCAGGGTGACTTCGGCGCCGGCGTCGCGGCAGGCGCGCGCCAGCGCGTAGCCCATCTTGCCAGAGCTGATGTTGGTGATGCCGCGCACCGTGTCTATGGCCTCGTAGCTGGGGCCGGCGGTGAGCAGAACTTTCTTCCCGGCCAGCACCTTGGCGCAGAAAAACCCTTCCAGCAATTCCGCGATCTCTTCCGGCTCCAGCATGCGGCCTTCGCCGGTTTCGCCGCAGGCCTGGGCGCCGTTGGCTGGTCCGAAGACAGCGACGCCGTCGGCGCGCAACTGCGCCATATTGCGCTGATTGGGCGGATTGTCCCACATTTGCCGGTTCATCGCCGGCGCCACGATCAGCGGACAAGCGCGGGCGGCGGCCAGCGTGGACAGCAGGTCGTCGCAGGCGCCATGGGCCAGCTTGAACAAGGTGTTGGCGGTGGCCGGCGCAATCAGGAAAATATCGGCGCGGCGCGATAGATCGATATGGGCCATTGCGTTGCTGGGCCGTTCGTCCCAGAGGTCGGTGTACACCGCGTGGCCGGACAAGGCCTGGAATGTGGCCGGGGTCACGAAGCGCGTGGCCGACGCCGTCATCACCACTTCCACGCTGTGGCCGGCTTTGACGAGAAGGCGGGTCAACTCCGCCGCCTTGTAGGCGGCGACGCCGCCGGTAATGCCTAGCAGAATTTTCTTGCTTGTCATGGGCTTGTCGCAACAGGCGGTAAATGTCCAATTTTAGCGGATTTCCACGGACTGGGCGCGCTGGCCGGCATGTGGCTTCGATGATATGGTAGGCCATGCTTCATTGCGTTTGGTCTGACCCCGAAAACAGTGCTATAGCCAGAGGAGGAGCGTGCAGATGTCTATCGCCCATTGGCCGGAGGCCGAGCGTCCCCGTGAAAAGCTGTTGGCCCAGGGGGCGGCCGCGCTGTCGGACTCGGAATTGCTCGCCATTTTTCTGCGTACCGGCATGCGGGGCCTGAGCGCGGTGGAGATGGCCAGACAGTTGATGCTGGACTTTGGCTCGCTGTCCGGCTTGCTCAACGCCAGTTTTGACGAGTTTCGGGCTCACCGGGGTTTGGGCGCCGCCAAGTACGCGCAGTTGATGGCTTGCAAGGAGTTGGCGCAGCGGGCTTTGGCCGAGGACATGAGCCTGACGGACGCCTTGCGCAATCCGCGACAGGTGCGCGACTTCCTGAGGCTGGCGATTGCGGGCAAGGACGTGGAGGTGTTCGTCGCCGTATTCCTGACTGTGCAGAATCGTGTGATAGCGGTAGAAGAGTTGTTTCGAGGCACCCTGACCGAAACCAGGGTCTATCCGCGCGAACTGGTGCGGCGGGCCCTGGCCAATAACGCGGCGGGGGTGATCATTGCCCATAACCATCCATCCGGCGTATGCGAACCATCCGCCGCCGATCATTCTCTAACCAATACATTAAAAGCTGCGCTGCAGTTGGTCGATATAAGGTTGCTGGATCACTTCGTCGTGACCGGCGCGCGGGCGGAATCCTTTGCCGAACGCGGCTGGCTGTAGGCGTTGAGACGTTGCGGGCAGCGCTCGCGGCGTCTGGAACCGGTGCCGCGTTTGCTGTCTTGTTGGACCTTGTCTCTCACCGCATCATTAGGAGGTCGCCATGAACATCCTGCGTCTGCTGAATGAGTCCGACTATATTCAGGTTAACAATCAGTTCGTGAAACCGGATTTCCATACGGCTTCCGAAGAGTTTTCCGATGACGACGATGTGGTGCTGGAAGCCAATCTGGATGGCCAGGAGTTGGTGTTGACCGTGGCGGATCTAGAGGAGGCGACGCCGCTGGCCGATGGCGGCTTTTGGCTGGAAGGCATTGGTTATTTGCGTTTCCTTTCACAGCAGAATCTGCATTGAGTTCATCCGAAGCGTCATGCTAACAGGCCCGGCGATGTCCGGGCCTGTTGCATTGTGGCGCCCCCCGCTGCTCCGCTTGATTTGGCTCAAATAGCGACCGGGGCGAAAGCTGTTACAGTGCGGTGTTTATTTGATAGTCATATTTGGGTGGCCGCATGGAACAGATCAAAGTTGGCATGATAGGCGCGGGTGAAACCGGAACGCCGCTGTTGCGGCAGTTGTTGGACGCGCCGTTTGTCGTAATGGTGGGCGTGGCGGACTTGAACCTGGATTCGCCGGGCATTCTGCTGGCCCAGCAACGCGGCATTTCCGTCACGGATAATTTCATCGAGTTGGCAGAGCAGGGCAGCAGCATCGACATCATCATCGACGTGACCGGCTCGCGCAAAGTGCGTGAGGACTTGCGCCGTTACATGCAGTTTTCTGGCAATACCCACACGGTGATCGTTCACGAACGCGTCGCCTTGCTGATGCTGTCCTTGGGCGCGGGCAAGCTGGTGACGACCCGGCATGACGATTCGCTGGCGTATTGATTGAGAAATCCAGGATTTGACTGGCGGGCAGCTGGTTGAATTTTGAGGACGCTGGGGGGCTTTCGCCCCCCTTTTTTTATTCTCGGCGACTCCTCTCCGCAGCTCGATCGGGCTGCTCTTTCATGCTCAGGTGCTATATTTTGATGGCGGCGTTGACGCCGCGCATATTCTGAAGTCCCGGACAAAGCATCCGGGGGCGGCTGTAGTTTCCATTTGATGGGGGGTATTCATGCAGACGTCTTTCATGGCTGGGCCCGCCTTGTTGCTTGGCCTTAGCCTGTTCTCCGGCCCCGCCTTGGCCACTTTGGGGCAACCCTTGCCGGCGGGGCGCGCGGCTGCCGCTCCGCAAGCGCTAGCCTTGAAGGCTGGGTCGTCGGCGCTCTATTCCGTGGCGCAGAGCCGGGACGAGGCCGGCCGCCTCATCCGCGAGTTCGTTCGGCAGGCGGACGGCGTGGTGTTCGCGGTGACGTGGCAGGGCGCGTCGCTGCCGGACATGAGGCAGCTGCTTGGCGACTACTTTTCCAGTTATGTTTCCTCTCAACAGTCCAATCGGGCGGGGCTTAATCGCTTGGAGGGGCGAAAGGCGGGGCTGACGGTGATCTCCGGCGGGCGCGCTCGCGCTTTCTTTGGTCTGGCTTATGTCCCCGCGCTGGTGCCGGCGGGACTCGACATCGATCAACTCAAGTAATTGGGGCGGGGGCGAGATGAAACAGGCTATCTTGTGGCTGGGGATGATGTGTGCGCTGCTGTTGACGGCGTGCGGAGGTGGGGGCGGCGGCGGGGTTGGCGGCATCGCGCCGCCGGACAATGGCGGGTCAACGGCCAATTCGGTGACGATGACGATAGACAGCGGCCCGGTGCCCAATGTCTATCAGATCAATATCCCTTATGTCTCGGTGACGGTATGCGCCCCTGGTGGCGGTCAATGCCAGACGATTAGCCGGGTGTTGGTGGATACCGGCTCCAGCGGTTTGCGTTTGTTGGCCAGCGCAATGAGCGGATCGACATTGGGCAGCCTGCCCGGGGTAACGACGAATAGCCGGCAATTGGCGGAGTGCATGCAATTCGCTAGCGGTTTCACCTGGGGCAGCGTCCGCTACGCCGACGTTAAAATGGGGGGCAAGACGGCCCCTTCCTTGCCTGTCCAGATCATCGGCGATCCGGCCTATGGTTCCATCCCCGGCGCCTGCAGCGGGGTGGGGAACAATTTGGGCAGCCTGTCGGCGTTGGGAGCCAACGGTATTCTCGGTGTCGGTCTGAGGCAGCAGGATTGCGGTAGCAACTGCGCTAGCAGTAGCAATAACGGCTATTACTACGCCTGCCCCACTGCCTTGACTTGTCAGCCGGCCCAGGCGGCCGCCGCTTTACAGGTATCCCATCCCGTGGTTGGTTTCGCCAGCGACAATAACGGAGTGATGCTGCAATTGCCGGCGGTGGCGATCAGCGGCGCCCCCAGCGCCACCGGGACGCTGTATTTCGGCGTGGGAACGCAGAGCAACAACGCTTTGGGGTCGGCCAAGGCCTTCCCCACCACGTTGGACGGCAATGGCGTGGACGCGATCACGACCAGCTATAAATCGCTCAGCTACAGCAGCTTTCTGGATAGCGGCTCCAATGGGCTGTTTTCCCCCGATGCCACGATCGCCACCTGCGTGGTGGGGAGTGGTACCTGGTTCTGCCCCGGCGGCATCTTGAACCTCAACGCCAGCTTGAGCGGCGGCGGCAACAGCAGCGCGGTGGCCTTCAATCTGGGCAATGCAGGAACGCTGTTGTCGCAAGGTTATTCCGCGCTGCCGGCGGTAGGCATGCCGGCCAGCGGTTTTCTTGGCAGCTACTTTGACTGGGGCTTGCCCTTCTTTTACGGCCGCAACGTGTATATCGGCCTGGAAGGAAAGAGCAATCCGCTAGGCAGCGGGCCGATGTTCCTGTTTTAGTAAGGATTTGCGGGATTCTTGCAACGCAATATAAAGCGTCCTATATCTGGATAGTCATCTCGATGACTTCTCCTTTGTTGAAATTAGCAATCTGTACGCCCGGCGAGCGCCGGGCTTTTTTTATCCGCGTCGGATGGCTAACGGCACCTTCGGCTAGAATAGCCGCTTCATGTTTTCTCGAGTATGCCCATGTCTCGTTTGCTCGCAGTCGATCTGGCGAAATCCTATCGTTTATTGAACCATGGTCCCACGGTCTTGGTGTCCTGCGCGGCCGGGGAGCGCAGCAATGTGATGGCGGCGGCCTGGGTCATGCCGCTGGATTTTGATCCGCCCAAGGTGGCGGTCGTCATCGACAAGGCAACCTACTCTCGGGAGCTGATCGAGGCTTCGGGCGAGTTTGTGCTCAACGTGCCTTGCCGCGCTCAGGCCGCGGAGGTGCTGCGCGCCGGCGGCGCCGACGGCAGGCGGGTGGACAAGTTTGCGCACAGCGGCCTGAGCCGGCTTCCTTCGCTGCGGGTGGGCGCGCCGCGCGTGGATGGCTGCATCGCCTATCTGGAGTGCAGAGTAATCAGCGAACCGGAAAATCAGTCCCGCTATGATCTGTTCATCGGAGAAGTGGTGGCGGCGGAGGCGGACGCGGAGGTGTTCGCCGATGGCCATTGGCGCTTCGACGACGACGCCAAGCGCAGCTTGCACTATATTGCCGGCGGCGCTTTTTTTGCGACCGGGGAGGCTTTCGAGGTGGAAAAATAAGGTTCCGACGATAAAAAAGCGGCCGTCATGGCCGCTTTCGTTTGATGCGAGTGCTGCGCTCAGCGCCATTCCACCAGCGCGTAATTCTTCTTGCCGCGCTTAAGCAGGGTGTAGCGGCCAAACAGGCGTTCCGCGTCGCTGAAGCGCTGCTCCAGGCTGTCGGCTTTGTCGCCGTTGACGCTGACCGCGCCGCTCTGGATGAAGGTGCGCGCCTCGCTCTTGGATTTGGCCAGGCCGCCGGCGGCCAGCGCGTCGATCAGGCTGTCGGCGTCGCGTTCAAGCTGGATGCTGGGCAGGCCGTCCTGAGCCAGTTGAGCGAAATCGTCGGCGGTGAGGCTGCTCAGGTCATTGTTGAACAGACTTTGAGTGATGCGCTGCGCCGCTTCCAGCGCTGCGGCGCCGTGCACCATGGCCGTCATCTGTTCGCCCAGGATGCGCTGCGCTTCCGGCTTGCCGTCGCGCGCCTGGTCGGCGGCTTCGATCGCGGCGATTTCTTCCAGCGACAGGAAGGTGAAGTAGCGCAGGAATTTGTACACGTCGGCGTCGGCGGTGCCCAGCCAGAACTGATAGAAGGCGTACGGCGATGTCTTTTTGGCGTCCAGCCAGATGGCGCCGGATTCGGTCTTGCCGAACTTGGTGCCGTCGGATTTCGTCACCAGCGGCACAGTCAGGCCGAATACCTGCTGCTGTTGCAGGCGGCGGGTGAGGTCGATGCCGGCGGTGATATTGCCCCACTGGTCGGAGCCGCCGATCTGCAGCTTGCAGCCGAAGCGGCGGTTCAACTCGGCGAAGTCATAGCCTTGCAGCAGGCTGTACGAGAACTCGGTGAAGGAGATGCCCTGGTCTTCGCGGTTGATGCGTTGCTGCACCGATTCTTTCTTGATCATTGCGTTGACCGAGAAATGTTTGCCGATGTCGCGCAGGAAATCCAGCGTGTTCATTTGGCCGAACCAGTCGTAGTTATTGGCCATCAAGGCGGCGTTGTCGCCTTCGAAACTGAGGAAGGGCTCGACTTGGCCGCGGATCTTCTCCACCCAGCCCTGGATCACGTCCGGCGTGTTCAGTTTGCGCTCGGCGGCCTTGAAGCTGGGGTCGCCTATCATGCCGGTTGCGCCGCCCACCAGCGCTACCGGGCGATGGCCGGCCTGCTGGAAGCGACGCAGCATCAGCACCGGCACCAGATGCCCCAAGTGCAAGCTGTCGGCGGTAGGGTCGAAGCCGCAATAAAGGGTCACCTGCTCCTTGCTCAGAAGTTCTTCCAGCGCAACGGCGTCCGTGGTTTGCGCAATCAGGCCGCGGGCCTGCAGATCCTGAATCAGGGGGGCATGGTTCATTTATCGGGTCTCCAACAAGGTGATGCGCGGCAATGGCGGGATGAGGGCGCCGCCGCAAAAAGTTAGGCCGCCCGTTGGCGGGCGGCGTAGCCGGACTCGCCAAGCGAGCCCAATCAAGGATATTAACCGAAAACCAGTGGTTTTTGCCCCCTTTTTGTCGGTAGAATTCGGGTAAAACCCCATTTGGGTTAGGGTTTGTCAGTCCGGCACGGTAATATCATGTTGCAATGCACTAACTCAGGTAATGCTTGGGCGGGCGGATTTTGGATACACGGAGTGAAAGCGCGATGACGCAATTGGTAAAAGTGTGGGATGTTCCCACTCGCTTGTTTCACTGGGCGCTGGTGATTCTGTTCTGCGGCATGTGGTATAGCGGGGAGCAGGGCGGAGATTGGCTGCAATACCATATCTGGTGCGGTTCCGCCCTCGCCAGCCTGTTGCTGTTTCGTTTGATCTGGGGCGTGATAGGGAGCCAGACCGCGCGTTTCGGCAATTTCATCAAGGGGCCGCGCAGCATTGTCCGCTATGTGCGCGGCGAACTGACCGAGAACGAGCAGCCGGGCCACAACCCGTTGGGCGGCCTGATGGTGTTGGCGATGTTGTTGGCCTTGCTGGCTCAGGTGAGCACCGGCCTGTTCGCGGCCGATGTCGACAGCTATTTGTACGACGGCCCGTTGGCCAAGCTGCTGAGTGGCGATGCGGCCGAAGCCGCCACCTCGTTCCACAAGGGCTTCTTCAATGTGATCCTGGGGCTGGTCGGCCTGCACTTGCTGGCCATCATCGCTTACCGCTTGTTCAAGAAGAACAATCTGGTGAAGGCGATGATCACCGGCAACAAAGCCATCGCCGGCGATGTGCCGCGTCTGGAGTTCGCGCCGGCCATCATCGCGCTGGTGGCCTTGCTGGTGTCCAGCGGCGGCATTTATGTGCTGTTGACGCGTTTGTGAGCGCAAGACGCGGAGCGCTGTCCGCGTCGCGTAGGCAGGCAAGAAAAAGGGCGGTCAACACCGCCCTTTTTTCGTGGCCGCGATTTATTTCTCCGGGCCGCGGAAGGCGTCGTGACAGGACTTGCAGCTTTGCGCCACCGCGCCGTAGTTTTTCTTGATGGCGGAGAGGTCGCCGCCTCGGGCGGCCTGTCTCAGGTCGGCCACGGCTTTGAGGAAGGCGTCCTTGTCGGCCTGGAACTTGGCGGGCTGGCTCCAGATTTCCGGCTTGGCTCGGCTTTTGCCGCTGATGCTGTTGGCGGGGAAGTGATTGAAGGGCTCGGCCGCGATCAGATTCAAGGCGTCCGCCTGACGGATGAAGGCGTCTTTCTGGTACGGATCGCGCCCACGCACCACCGCGCCCATCGGTTCGAAGGCCAGCAATACTTTCTTGAAGGATTTGGTGCGTGTTTCGGCCGGCGTGTCGGCCAGCGCCAGCGGCGCCGCGATGGCGCCCAACAGCAATACGGTCAGCAGTTTTTTCATTCCGGGGTCTTCGAGGTGGAGTCTGACTGCGGATAGGCAAGCAAACAGCCCGCTGGCGAGCGGGCTGCGGGGACCGACGCGAAGGATTTAGTCCTTGCGGAATGCGTCGTGACAGGCCTTACAGGTCTTCTGGGTGGCGCCGAACTGTACCTTGATTGCGCCCAGATCGCCGCCGGCGGCTACTTGCTTCAGTTTGGCGGTGGCGGCTTTGTGGTTGTCGATGGCTTTTTGCCATTCGGCGGGCTTGCTCCAGATTTCCGGCTTGGCGTCGGTCTTGCCGGTCCCGCTGCCCGCCGGGAAATGCTGCCACGGTTTTTGGGACAGAGCTTCCAGCTCGCCGGCCAGCTTGGCGAACTCATCCTTGTTATAGGGCGTTTCGCCCTTCACCATCTTGCCCATGCCGCCAACCACCGGTTTGTATTGCTTGAAGACGTCTTTGCGCTGAGCAATCGGATCGGCGGCAAAGGCCTGGCCGGCGAGAGTGGTGGCAAGGGCGAGCATCAACAGCTTTTTCATGTCATTTCCTTATTATGAGCAATGGGTGGTAAGCCATAAGCCTATCATGGGCATTCTGGGGCACAAAGCTACCATGATTGGCGGGCACGATAAACCGATGAATGATTAAACCTTGTGAATTTGAGATGTTATACAGTAACATTATGCTCTGATTAAACAAGCGGGTGTCCGGCATGGACCATCAAGCCTATCTGGCCGCGGCGGAGCGGCATTGTGAACGGCGCGGCAGCAAGCTGACCGCGTTGCGCCGTCAGGTGCTGGAGCTGGTGCTGCGTTACAGCGGGGTGGTCAAGGCTTATCAGGTCTTGGCGGATCTGCAGCAGGAGCGCGGCGCCGCCGCGCCGCCCACCGTGTATCGCGCGCTGGATTTCCTGGTGGAACACGGCCTGCTGCACAAGGTGGACGCCTTGAACGGCTTCATCGTCTGCGATCACTTCGAATGCCAGCATGAAGGGCTGATCCTTGTCTGCGGCGACTGCGGCCAGGTACAGGAAATCGACGCCGCGCCGGCCTTGAGCGCGTTGCGCTTGGCCGCGCAGGCGGCGGCCTTTTCCTTGTGCCCGCAAAACCTGGTGTTGACGGGGCGTTGCCAGTCCTGCAGCGCCTGAATCCACGAATTCCCTGATCCATGAAAAAAACCATAGTCAACTTGTTCACCGGTTTCCTCGGGGTGGGCAAGACCACGGCGTTGCGCCATTTGATCGAGCATCGCCCCGCGCATGAGAAGTGGGCGATCATCGTCAACGAGTTCGGCGAGGTCGGCATAGACGGCGCGGCCCTGAGCCAGGACGAACTGGCGGTGGCGGAAATCGCCGGCGGCTGCCTGTGCTGCGTGGCCGGTCCGCAGATGACCGCCACGGTGGCGACCCTGTTGCGCCGCGAACGCCCCGACCGCTTGTTGATTGAGGCCAGCGGCCTGGCGCACGCGGCCGGCGTCATCGACGAATTGCGCGCCAAGCCCTTGGGCGAGGCGCTGGAGGTGGGCGCGGTACTCACTCTGGTGGACCCCCGCCAGTTCATTCAGCCTGATTACCACCGTCAGCCGCTGTACCGAGACCAGATTTCCATTGCCGACGTGTTGGTGGCTAACAAGATCGACACGGCCGACGTGCCGACGATGGAGGCTTTCCGTCAACAGGCGGGGGCTTTGTTTCCGCCCAAGTCGCTGGTGGGCGAAGTGCGCAACGGCGAACTGGATCCGGCTTGGCTGGATGCCGCCGCCGCGCCCAAGCCGCGTTACCGGCCGGCTGTGCCGGACGACGCCGCTGCCCAATGGCGCTCGATGGGCTGGACCTTCGAGCCGGAGCAGGCTTTTGACGGAGAGAAACTGACCCGCTTTTTCGATGCGCTGCCGACCTTGGTGCCCGGCCTGGTGCGCGCCAAGGGCGTGTTCAAGGTGCTGGACAGCTGGGTGTGGCTGAACTGGGCAGCGGGGCAGTGGGGCGCGGCCCAGGTGTCCTGGCGGCGCGACAGCCGTTTTGAACTGATTGCCGAGGATTTCGACGCCGCCGCGATTGAGGGCAGGTTGCGGGAGTGCTTCGAATGACGTCTAAACATCAACATCCGCGTGCGCATCGGCATCTGACGCCGGCCAATTTCAAGCCGCCGTTCAGCCTGCTGGCGATGTCGGCCTGGCAACGGCTGGGTCTGGCCGGCGCCGCGCTGGCGGTCTTATGGGTTCTGGTGATCTGGGCTTTGAGGGAGGCGGCATGAGCGTCAGTCTGCGGAACCTGACCGTTTCTTATCAGCGCCACCCGGCGGTGCACCATGTCAGCGGCAGTTTCGTCGCAGGAGACGCCACCGCGATTTTCGGTCCCAACGGCGCCGGCAAGAGCACCTTGCTCAAGGCCATGATAGGCGCTTTGACGCCGGATTCCGGTTCGGTGCAGCTGGACGGTTTTCAGCGCCGCGACATCGCCTATCTGCCTCAGCAGTCTGAGATCGACCGTTCTTTGCCGGTCAGCGTGCTGGACTTGGTATGCACCGGCCTGTGGCACGATACCGGCGTGTTAGGCGGCGTTAGCCGTCGCGGCCGCGATCAGGCCTTGCTGGCCTTGGAGCAGGTGGGCCTGGCCGATTTCGCGCTGCGGCCCATCTCGGCGCTGTCCAGCGGCCAGTTCCAGCGCGTGTTGTTCGCCCGCATTCTGGTTCAGGATGCGCGCCTGATCCTGCTGGACGAGCCGTTCAACGCGGTGGACGCCAAGACCACCTACGACTTGCTGGAGCTGGTGCGCCATTGGCGGGAAGAAGGCCGTACCGTGGTGGCGGTGTTGCATGATTACGAGCAGGTGCGCGCTTATTTCCCGCACACCTTGTTGTTGGCGCGCGAAGTGGTGGCCTGGGGCGATACCGCCGAAGTGCTGTGCGACGCCAATTTGAAACGCGCGGTGGACACCGCCGCGCATTGGCAATCCCAGGCTGCGGTCTGCGAAGTGGATGGAGCGCAAGCCTGATGTCGCATTTATACGATTTACTGGTGTCGCCGTTTGCCGAATTCGCCTTTATGCGCCGAGCGCTTATCGGTTGTCTGGCCCTGGCCCTGGGCAGTGGCCCGATCGGCCTGTTTCTGGTGATGCGGCGCATGAGCCTGATGGGCGATGCGATGAGCCATGCCGTGCTGCCCGGCGCCGCGGTGGGCTTCATGATGGCGGGCCTCAGCCTGCCGGCCATGAGCCTGGGCGGTTTCTTCGCCGGGGTGCTGGTGGCGCTGCTGGCCGGCCTGGCCACGCGTTTCACCAGCATCAAGGAGGATGCCAGCTTCGCCGCCTTCTACCTGCTGTCCTTGTCCATCGGGGTATTGCTGGTGTCGCGCGGCGGCAGCAATGTGGACTTGATGCATATCTTGTTTGGTTCTGTGCTGGCGGTAGACGATGCGGCCCTGCTCCTGGTGGCCGGCGTGGCATCCTTCACCTTGTTGGCGCTGGCCTTGATCTACCGCCCCCTGCTGCTGGAAAGCCTGGACCCGGTCTACCTGCGCGCTGTGGGCGCGCGCGGGGGTTTGTGGCACATGTTGTTCCTGATGCTGGTGGTGCTGAACCTGGTGGCGGGTTTCCAGGCGCTGGGCACCTTGATGGCGGTGGGACTGATGATGCTGCCGGCGATCACCGCCCGCTTGTGGACCGAGCGCATCGAGGCCTTGCTCGGCTTGTCGGTGGCCATTGCCTTTCTGGCCGGCTTGGGCGGCCTATTGCTGTCCTATCATTTCGAATTGCCCTCCGGGCCGGCCATCATTCTGCTGGCGGGCCTGGTCTATCTGTTGTCGCTGCTATTGGCGCCGGTGGGCGGGGCTTTGCCGCGTTACATCCGCGCCCGGCATCTGGAATCCTGAACCCTTGATAAGGAAGTCGCCGATGAAGAAATCAATCATGGCCCTGTTGTTGCTGGGCCTGCCCTTGTCCGCCTGGGCCAAGCTGCCGGTGGTCGCCAGCTTCAGCATTGTGGCCGATATGACGCGGGAAATCGGCGGGGATCGCGTCGAGGTGTCCTCGCTGGTGGGGCCGGATCAGGACGCCCATGTGTTCCAGCCGTCGCCGGCCGACGTCAAGAAAGTGGCGGGCGCCAAGCTGCTGGTCACCAACGGCCTGGGCATGGAGGGCTGGATGGTGCGGCTGAGCAAGGCCGCTCATTTCAAAGGCGTGCAAGTGGAGGCGGGCAAGGGCATCAAGACTCGCGAAGCGGAGGACGAGGATCATCATGGACATGATCACGGCCATGCCGGGCATGACCATGGAGCCATCGATCCGCACGCCTGGCACGATCCCAAGCGCGTGCTGACTTACATTCGCAACATCGAGGCCGGCCTGAGCCAGGCGGATCCTGCGGGCAAGCAGGAATACGCCCGCCGCGCCGCCGAGTACGCGGCCAAGGTGAAGGAAATGGACGCCTGGGCGGCCAAGGCCTTCGCCGCCGTGCCGGCAGCCAAGCGAAAGATGCTGACCTCGCACGACGCCTTCGCTTACCTGGGCGAGCGTTACCAGCTGCAAGTATTGGCCATTCAGGGTGTGAGCACCGAGTCCGAGGCATCGGCCAAGGCGGTGGCGCGTCTGGTGCGCCAAGTGCGGCAGGAGAAAGTGTCGGCGGTGTTCATGGAGAACATGACCGACAAGCGTCTGTTGGAGCAGTTGTCGCGCGAGGCCAAGGTGACGATAGGCGGCAAGCTGTACGCCGACGCGCTGTCAGGCCCGTCCGGCCCTGCGCCCAGCTACTTGGCGATGTTCCGCTACAATGTTGACACCATTCTGAAATCGTTTAAATAAGCGCCCGCAGCAACTGCCAGGCGCCGATGCCCGCAACGACCAGTCCCGCCGTGAGGCGGACTGGTCGTTGTTGCATCCAGCGGCGCAGGCTGTCGGCAAAGGCGCCCATCAGTAAGAGATTGGGCAAGGTGCCGAGGCCGAAGGCCAGCATGGCCAGCGCGCCGCCGGATGCGCTGCCGGTGGCCAGCGCCGACAGCGAAGCGCTGTAGACCAACCCACAGGGCAGCCAGCCCCAGACCATGCCGGCCAGCAAAGCCGTTTGCGGCGAGCGGACCGGCAGCAGGCGTCCCAGCAGCGGCTGCAAGCGCCGCCAGATCGGCACGCCCAAGCGCTCGATCAGATTGACCGCTCCGGACAGGCCGGCCAGGTAGAGGCCCATGGCCACCAGCATCAGGTTGGCCAGCAGCGCCAACGCCAGTTGAAGGCTGCGGATGTCCAGCAGGGCAAGGCCGGTGGCAGCCAGGCCGCCCAGCAGCGCGCCGATCAGCGCGTAGCTGCCGATGCGCCCCAGATTGTAGGCCAGCATGATGCGCCAGCGGCCGGTTTCGGGGGGCAGATTCAGTGTTAGCGCGGCGACGATGCCGCCGCACATGCCCATGCAGTGACCGCCGCCCAGCAAGCCCGCCAGAAACAATATCCACCCGCTCGTTTCAATCATGCCGCAACCTGTCTCAGAAAGCTCTATGGTAACAGAGTGGCGGCTTGGGCTTGCGCGCGCGGCGGTCATATTTGCTTTTGGCATTTATTGCCTTTATCAAAATATTACTTGGCATCCGCTTAAAGAAAGTTATAAAAAAAATGATGGTCTTGCTGATCGACTACTGGTCAAAAGGTCAGTTTGCAATGAGAATGCTGCTTTGGCTTCGGACCTATGCGCAATGGGTCCCCCGCTAAGGATCCAGGCGCTCGACCTGGTCAAAACATATGCATAAGCGATGTAATCCATGGGGATAGAGTGAGGAAAAATATGGCCAAGTATCTGACACTTGAGCGGCTGGGCCAGTCAGCGATCGTGACTCTCAAAAACGCGCCGGCGAATCTGCTGACCACGGAGAGCCTGAATGAGCTGGCTACGACGATGCGGTCGCTGGATGCGGATCCGGCTGTGCGTTCGGTGGTGCTGACCGGGGCGGGCGACGCGTTTTTTTCCGCCGGCGCCGATTTGAAGCAATTCGCTTCCGGCGATGTGGCCGAGGCCGACAAGGTATTCGACGCCTTCGCCGGTGCCTTGCGCAGTTTGCAGCAATACCGCGGCGTCACCGTGGCCGCGATCAACGGCTATGCTTTGGGCGGCGGATTGGAGTTGGCGCTGGGCTGTGATTACATGGTGGCCGAGCGCGGAGCCAGGCTCGGGTTGCCAGAGGCCAAGGTGGGCATCATTCCGGCGGCGGGAGGCACCAAGACGCTGGCGGATAAAGTGGGCGTCTCCTGGGCCAAGCGCATCATCCTGGGCGGCGAAGTGGTGACGGCTGAGAAGGCCTTGACCATCGGGCTGATCGAGGAGGTGGTGGATCAAGGTTTCGCCAAAATAGTGGCGATCAGCCTGGCCAACAAGGTGGCGAACCAAGCGCCGGGCGCGGTGGCCGCGGCTCGTCGTCTGATCGAGGAGAGCGGCAACCTGACGCTGGCCCAGCATCTGGAGCGCGAGCGCGCCGCGGTGCGTCAATTGATAGGTGGTGCGGAGCAGATCGAGGGCGTCAATGCCTTCATCGCCAAGCGCAGCCCCAGTTGGGTCGAGTCCGGCGATGATTGAACATCGCGCATCCCATGCAAAACCGCCTGTCGCCGTTTCGGCCGCAGGCGGTTTGTTTTGGTGCTCCGCTCGCACGGTGTCAGTTGTAGCCTGAGAGATAGCTGACCTTGTCGTTGTTTGCGCGTCCGCTTCATTCCAGCTTGTCTCCCGCCTTGCCGGCGCCAAGCGGATACTGCGCCCAAAGGGCCTGCTAATGGGTCCGGGGGCGCCGCCGGGGGAGCCGAACAGCAAGGCTCCCACCGTTTGCCGTCATTCGCTGAACCATGCCGGCATGTCGAATGGCTTGTAGGCGGCGATATAAGGTTCAAGCTGGGATTGCATCTGTTGCCGTTGTATTGGCTCTCTTTCCCCCGTATGGGGCGAATCAGCGTAGTTGGCGCAACAGGAAGGCGTATTCCATCGCCGCGATATCGGCCTCTTGCTGGTGGTTGGCGGCGGCGCCGTGTCCGCCCTCGGTACGTTCGAAATACTGCACCGGGGCGCCCATCGCCTGCATGGCCGCGAACATCTTGCGGGCATGGCCGGGATGGACCCGGTCATCCAGCGTCGAGGTCATGAACAGGGTGGCCGGGTAGCGCGCGTCCGGCTTAAGGTTCTGATAGGGCGAATAACGGCGGATATAGGCCCAGTCTTCCGGCAGGTCCGGGTTGCCGTACTCATCCATCCAGCTGGCGCCGGCCAGCAAGCGGTTGAAGCGGCGCATGTCCAGCAGCGGCACCTGGCAGACCACGGCGTTGAATAGTTCCGGCCGCTGGGTGAGCATCACTCCCATCAGCAGGCCGCCGTTGCTGCCTCCTTTGATCCCCAGATGGCGGGCGTTGGCCACGCCGCGCTTGGCCAGGTCCTCGGCGATGGCGGCGAAGTCGTCGTAGGCGTTCTGGCGCAAGTGTTTGCGCGCCGCCTCGTGCCAAGCCGGGCCGTATTCGCCGCCTCCGCGGATATTGGCCAGCGCGTAGACGCCGCCACGGTCCAGCCAGGCTTTGCCCAGCGCGCCGTTGTAGCGCGGGGTCAGCGACACTTTGAAGCCGCCGTAGCCGTACAGCAGCGTGGGGTTGGAGCCGTCAAGCTTGATGTCTTTGCGGCTGACCAGGAAGTAGGGCACCCGAGTGCCGTCGCGAGAGACGGCGAACCATTGTTGGATGCGGTAGGGGCTGGCGTCGAAAAAGCCGGGCTGTTGTTTCAGCGTCTGGCGTTGATCGTTGCCGGCCTCGGCCAGCGCCAGCGTCGGCGGCGTTAGAAAGTCGGTGAAGCTGTAGAAGTAGCGGTTGTCCCGATCAGGGTCGACCGCGCGCACGCTGATGCTGCCGAAGCTTGGGGTATCCACTGTGCGCGATTGCCATTGACCGGCCACGACCTTCCACTCCCGCAAGCGGCTGCCGACATTGTCCAGCGTGGTCAGCAGCAGGCTGTCGCGGGTGGACGTCTGTTCCGCCAGCGAGACGGTGGCGCTTGGCTCGAACAAAGGGGTGAAGTCGCGCGCTCCGGCCAGATAGGCTTCAACATCGATGGCCAGCAGGGAGCCGCCGCGCCAGGTTTTTGCGCCGATTTTCCAGTCCTGCTTGGGGGTTAGCAACAGCCAGTTGTCGAAAAAGTCGACGCCGACGTGGTCGGGCTTGTCCAGCCGTCGCCATTCTCCTGCAACCAGCAGGCGCGTTTCCGTGGTGAAGAAGGTGGGCGCGCGCGTGATCACGTCGTAGCGGCGGCCTTGGGCGTCAATCCGGGCCGCGTGCACGGCGACGTCGGCTTGCCGGCCTTCGAACACGGTTTGCGCCTGGGCCAGCGGCTGGCCGCGGCGCCAGGTTTTGACCACGCGGGGGTAGCCGGAATCAGTCAGCGATCCAGGGCCGAAGTCGCTCATTACATAAAGGGAGTCATGGTCCTGCCAGCTGACTTCGCTCTTGGCTTCCGGCAACTGGAAGCCGTCCTTGACGAAGGTTTTGGCGACCGGATCGAATTCTCGCACCACCGCGGCGTCACCGCCGCCGCGGCTCAGGCGCAGCAGGCAGCGCTCTTGATTGGGGCGCAGGCAGTCAGCACCTTGCCAAACCCAGTTTTCCCCTTCCTCCTTGGCCAGCCCATCCAGATCCAGCACCGTTTCCCATTGCGGCGCGGCCTTGCGGTATTCGTCCAAAGTGGTGCGCCGCCACACTCCGCGCGGGTGATCCTTGTCGCGCCAGAAGTTGTAGTACAGCCCGCCAATCTTCTCCACGGAGGGGATGCGGTCGTTGGAGTCCAGGATGGTCAGCAGTTCGCGGCGCAGAGTCGGATAGTCGGCTTGCCGGCCGAGGTCCTGGCGCGTGTTCGCGTTTTGCTGGCTAACCCAGGCCAGCGCTTCTTTGCCTTGAATCTCCTCCAGCCATAGATACGGGTCTTGAGCGGCGCTTGCCGCGGTACTGAGCGCGAGCAGGGTGAGGGACAGGGTGGGGCCTAAGGTTTTCATCCGGACGGGTTCCCTTATTTCAGCCAATGGCTGTAGACAGTGAATTTGTTTTGATGTGTCCGAATACTGTAGCGCCCGTGAATTTGTTTGTCATCAACTGCCGCGCGGGCCGGCAAGCCAAACGGCGGCCATGATGAGACAGGACCGCCGTTGGCGAGGAGGGAATGGACGTGAGCTTAGAGCCTGTTTACGATCTTGTGAGCTAAGGCGAAAACGGCAGAGAAAGCGGAGCGTACACACGGTACATGAGCATTTCGAAGCCATACTCACCGTGTAACGCTCTACAACGCGCAGCGGATCGTGAGCAGGTTCTTAGCAGCCGTCCAGCCCGCACATCGGCGGCAGGTCGGCCAAGCCGGAACGGGAAGCGGCGCCGAGTTGCGCCAAGTGCTGGCTGAACATGTCCGGCTTGCCCAAGTAGGAACCTAGATCTAGGGCTTCGAAGCGGCCGTCCACTTCCAGCGCCGCGGATGGGAAGCCGCGCAGGCCCAAACGATTCATCAGGCGGCGGCTATGGTCTATATGTTCGACGCTGCGTGCCAGGCCGCCGGCGTAGGCATCGGCGAAGCGGCCGGCGGGCGCGCCCAATTCCGCTGCCAGCCGGGCAAGCACGGCGACATCGGCAATCTCCAGACCGTGTAGATAATGAGCGGCTTGCACATGGGCCAGCATGGCTTGCGGCGCAATGCCCAGTTCCGGCGCGGCCAGAACGGCGGCGATGGGCGGCGTCGAGTCCAGGCGCGCTTCGCTGCGCAACAAGCCGTCGAAGTAGGCGTCGCCGAAGGGCTGGCCGCTGAGGGCGGCGATGCGGTGATCGTGAGGCATCACATAGCCGCGCCATTCCAGGTTCACGCGCCGGTTGTGCGGCGCGCTCAGCATGCCGCCGCCGTGCAGCGCCAGTTCGACTTCCGGCCGCGCCGCGGCCGCCAGCAGCAGTGGCGAGGCGCCGTAGCACCAGCCGCACAGCGGGTCGTAAAAGTAGTGGAGTCGAATCTTGGTGGCGCTTACCATTTCATTTCGCCTTTGTTGACTTTGGCGCCGATCTCCAACGACATGTCTTCGCCCGCTTGCGGGAAGGCTTGCTTCATCGCCTGGATCAACTGGGCGCTATCGGCCGACTTGGCCAGATTCAATTCGAAGCGCTGCAAGTATTGGCGGGTGAAGCGCACGGCGCTCAGATCGGTTTTATCGCCAGCTTGCATGTGGCCGGGCACCACGATCGCCGGTTGCAGGCCTTCCATTTCATCCAGCTGCTTGACCCAGGCCTGGCGTTCGGCTCGGCTCTGGGTGTCCGCGGTCCAGACGTGCATGCTGGGAGCGGTGACGCCGACATTGCCGACAATCGCGCGGATGGATGGAATCCACACATAGCCGCGGTGGGCGAGTACGCCGCGCGTGCCTTTGATTTCCAGCGTCTTGCCTTCCAGTTCCAGACGGTCGCCTTTCAGCTCATCGGGCAGCAGCGCGGCGCTTGGCGCGTTCGCGCCCATTTTCGGGCCCCAATAGGCGATCTTGCCCTGAATATTGGCCTTGATCTTGGCCAGGGTCGGACCGTTGCTGAGGATTTGGGCCTGGGGGAAGATTTTCTTCAGTTCGGCGGCGCCGAAGTAGTAGTCAGGGTCTGCTTGGCTGATATAGATGGCTTTTAGTTGCTTGCCGCTGTCCAGCACCTTGGCGGCGATGCGGTGGGCGTCGGCGCGGGTGAAGCCGGTGTCGATCAGGATGGCGTCTTTTTCGCCGCTGACCAGTACCGAGCTGACATTGAAGCTATTGCCGTCGGCGTTGTAGATGGACAGCTTCAGCGGCTCGGCGGCGAAGGCGGCCGTTGCCGCCAGGGTCAAGGCGCCAGCGATGAGGATTTGACGGGGCATCGATTCATTCTCCATATGGCCCGACGTCTATCGCGGGCAGTGAGTGGTGGATTGCGACGCTCACTATAAAACGCACGCTTAATGGGAATAAACCATCTAAATCGCACTAAATTGTTGCTTATTTCGATCTAATTGGCGCTAAGACTGGGGGACGCCGTCTCCAGATAACCCATTATGTCGAGGCGTGGCCGTATGAAATGCGGCTGGTGCATCGAAGGCGCGCCCCCCGCGCCGGGAGTGTGTGGCGGCCGTTCTTAAGACAGTTGCAGCCAAGACGAATAGGATGGGCTATGTTTCAGCCATAAAATCGCGCAACGAAGAATGTCGGATGGGCGCTGAGTGCGATGGTCTCATTCTTGCTTGATGTGCGATGTGTCGCGCCGTGCATTTTTTGTCAGCGTCGGCCGTCTTTTTGGGAGATTGTATCCATTCGAATCACGAAAGCGAGCGAATGTTGTAATGCGAATTATTTGGTGGATGTCTTTTCGAAATCGAACATATTTTGCGCCGAGACATGATCAAAATCTGAAAAACGAGCGGCTGACTCAGGGTTTGTCTTTATCCGGAGAAATTCAAAATTTCTTTGGCCGGTTTTGTCTTTTTTTTCAAAAAAATACATGAAAAACAATGTGTTAAATTGTTTTTAAATAGGCTTGATTTGGTGCCGTTTTAACCAATCTTTAAGATTGACAGTCGCTGGAATCCACCTACATAATCCGTTCGCCTGTCAGACAGAATCCAAATAATCAAGGCTCGTCCGGGCACTCAAGAACAGGCAGCAGCCAATAAGAGGGAAAGCCCCGCAAGCTGCCGGTCGTCAATACAAAGGAGATCTCCCAACGTGGACATTTTTCTGCAACAAATCCTGAACGGTCTCGTTCTGGGTAGCATTTATGCGTTGATCGCATTGGGCTATACCATGGTGTACGGGATCATGGGGCTTATCAACTTCGCTCACGGCGAAGTGGTGATGTTTGGCGCCATGGTCACCATATCCGTCATCAATGCCTTGTCCGGTTCCGGCTTGCCCGGTCCCGCTCTGGTGCTGATCGGCCTGCTGGTGGCGATTGCGGCCTGCATGCTGCTGGGCTTCACCGTAGAGCGCATCGCTTACCGCCCGCTGCGCGGCAAGCAAAGACTGGCGCCGCTGATTACCGCGATCGGCCTGTCCATCGTGCTGCAGCAGGTGGCTATCCTGATCTGGGGCCGCAATTACATTCCGTTTCCGCAAATCCTCGACCATGACGTGGTGTCCTTCTTCGGCGCCAGCATCACCAAGCTGCAAATCACCATCATCGTACTGTGTCTGGTGATCATGGCCGGTCTGCTGTTGATGGTGGAACGCACCAAGCTGGGTCGCGCGATGCGCGCCACCAGCCAGAACCCGGCGGTAGCCGGCCTGATGGGCGTCAACGTCAACACCATCATATCCGCCACCTTTGTCATAGGCTCCAGCCTGGGCGCGGTGGCCGGCGTGATGGTGGCCACAAACTATGAGCAGGCTCATTACTATATGGGCTTCATGATTGGTCTGAAGGCCTTCACCGCCGCGGTGCTGGGCGGCATCGGCAATTTGGGCGGCGCGGTGGCCGGCGGCTTGCTGCTGGGCATCATCGAAAGCCTGGGCGCCGGCTATATCGGCACGCTGACCGGAGGCTTCCTCGGTTCCAATTATCAGGACATCATCGCCTTCATGGTATTGATCATGGTGCTGATTTTCCGTCCGTCCGGCCTGCTGGGCGAAAAGATGGCCGACCGTGCCTGATCCTGGAGACGACATATCATGACCATGGCACTCAATATCAATAAGATGGACACCGGCAAGAAAGTCGGCCTGTTCGTGTTGTCCGCGGTGGCGATGGCGGTTCTGCCTTTCCTCGTGGGCGGCCTGCTGGGCAACTCCTGGGTCCGCATCGTCGACTTCGCCTTGCTCTACGTGATGCTGGCGCTGGGCCTGAACATCGTGGTGGGCTTCGCCGGTTTGCTGGATCTGGGTTTCATCGCCTTCTACGCTGTCGGTGCCTATACCTTCGCCTTGCTGGGCTCGCCGCATTTCGGCCTGCATCTGCCGTTCTACATCACCATCCCGCTGGGCGCGGTGCTGGCGGCTTTCTGCGGCATCTTGCTGGGCACGCCGGTATTGCGGCTCAAGGGCGATTATCTGGCCATCGTGACGCTGGGTTTCGGGGAGATCGTGCGCATCTTCATGAATAACCTGAACACGCCGGTCAACATCACCAACGGCCCGCAAGGCATCAATCTGATCGATCCGATCAAGGTGGGCGGCGTGTCGCTGGGCGATACCATGGAGTTGTTCGGACTCAGCTTCCACAGCGTCTATCTCTACTACTACCTGTTCCTGGCGTTGACCGTGGGCGTGGTGATCATGGCCTGGCGCTTGCAGCATTCGCGCATCGGCCGTGCCTGGGTGGCGCTGCGCGAGGACGATATCGCCGCCGCGGCGATGGGCATCAACATCCGCAACATCAAACTGCTGGCTTTCGCCTTGGGCGCTTTGTCCGGCGGCGTGGCCGGCGGCTTGTTCGCTTCCTTCCAGGGCTTTGTGTCGCCGGAATCGTTCAGCCTGCTTGAGTCCATCATGATTTTGGCGATGATCGTTCTGGGCGGCATGGGTCACATTCCGGGCGTGATTCTCGGCGCCGTGGTATTGACCATTGCGCCGGAAATCCTGCGCGACGTGATTGGCCCGCTGCAGATGAAAACCTTCGGCAAAATGCTGATCGACCCGGAAAACGCCCGCATGCTGTTGTTCGGCTTGGCGATGGTGGTGATGATGCTGGTGCGGCCGGAGGGCATGTGGCCGTCCAAGCGCCGTAAAGCCGAGTTCCGTGACGATAGAGAAGCCGCAGGGCAGAAAGGTTGAGCATGGCTGAAGTTTTGCTGAAGATAGAAGGCATCCATAAACGCTTTGGCGGCCTGCACGCGCTCAACAATGTGGCGCTGACCATCAACAAGGGCGAGATTTACGGCCTGATCGGCCCCAACGGCGCGGGCAAGACCACGCTGTTCAACGTGCTGACCGGCTTGTACGTGCCGGACGAGGGGGCGTTTGAGTTCGACGGCCACAATCTGTTCCAACAGAAGCCGCATGTGGTCGTGGCCGCCGGCATCGCGCGCACCTTTCAGAACATCCGCTTGTTCGCCGAAATGACGGCGCTGGAAAACGTCATGGTGGGGCGCCACATTCGCTCCAAGGCCGGAGCCTTGGGCGCGGTGTTGCGCGACAGGCGCACCATGGCCGAAGAGAAGGCGATTACCGACAAGGCATGGGAGCTGCTGGAATACGTGGGCATCGCCGACGTCGCGCACGAGCGCGCCCGCAATCTGTCCTACGGCCACCAGCGCCGCCTGGAAATCGCGCGCGCGCTGGCCACCGAACCCAAGCTCTTGGCCTTGGACGAGCCGGCCGCCGGCATGAACCCGCGTGAAACCGAGGAGTTGAAGGACTTGATGTCCAAAATCCGAGCCGGAGGCGTGACCGTGCTGCTGATTGAGCACGACGTCAAATTGATGATGGGCCTGTGCGACCGCATCGCGGTGCTGGACTACGGCAAGAAGATTGCCGAAGGCGTTCCCGAAGAGGTGCGCAAGAACCCGAAAGTGATCGAGGCTTACCTGGGAGCGGCACACGCATGAGCATTTTGGAAGTCAAAGACCTGCAAGTGGCCTATGGCGGCATTCAGGCAGTCAAGGGAATCGATTTTCACATCAAACAGGGTGAGTTGGTGACCCTGATCGGCGCCAACGGCGCCGGCAAGACCACCACGCTGAAAACCCTGGTGGGCATGGTGAAGAAATCCGGCGGCAGCATTCACTACGACGGCAAGGACATCTCCACTATCGCGCCGCACAACTTCGTGCGCCACGGTCTGGCCATGGTGCCGGAGGGCCGCGGGGTGTTCGCCAAGCTGACCGTGGAAGAGAACCTGCTGATGGGCGCTTACTATCGCGACGACAAGGCCGCGATTCTGAGCGAGGCCGAGCGGGTGTACGAGTTGTTTCCGCGCTTGAAGGAGCGGCAGAAGCAATTGGCGGGCACCTTGTCCGGCGGCGAACAGCAGATGGTGGCCATGGGCCGCGCTATGCTGTCCAAGCCCAAGCTGCTGCTGCTGGATGAGCCGTCCATGGGCCTGGCCCCCATCATCGTGGAGAAGATCTTCGAGATTATCCAGATGGTGGCCAAGGAGGGCGTGACCATGCTGTTGGTGGAGCAGAACGCCAAGCTGGCGCTGGAAGTGTCGCAGCGCGGTTACGTAATGGAAAGCGGCCGCATCACCATGAGCGGCCCGGCCAAGGACCTGCTCAACGACGAACGCGTGCGCAACGCCTACCTGGGCGAATAAGCTAGCGTTGCACCCGCCAAACCCCGGACTTGTCCGGGGTTTTTCTTTTCAGAACGTGCTTACGGTCTTGCGAGCTAAGGTGAGACAAGTCGAAAACGGCTGAGAAAGCGGAGTGTACACACGGTACATGAGCATTTCGAAGCGGTACTCACCGTGGGCCGTCTCTCGACGCGCAGCAGATCGTAAACAGGTTCTCAGGGCGCGGCTTCTATGGCGGCTTGCAGCATGGCCTGCACGCCCGGATGCCGCAGCCGGCGACGGTTGGCGATGGCGTAATAATGTTCCCAGACGCCGTCGACCTCGCCCAGCGCCTGCGGCGCGTTCGCGTTGCCGTCGCTTGGCGCCGTGGTGGGAAACAGACCGAAGCCCTGGCGGCCGAAGGCGTCCAGCAAGGCGCCGTCGTCGAACTCCGCCACGATGTCCGGCTTGATCCTGCGTTCTTCAAACCATTGGTCCAGCTGGCTGCGCAGCACATGGTGGCGGCTGGGCAGCAACATTGGCGCTTGGTTCAGGCTGGCGGGGAATCCCGCGGCGTAGCGTCGCCATAATTCCGCCGCGCCGGCGATCTTTACCGGGCAGCGCATCAGCAGCCAGGATTGAAAGGGCTGCGATCCGCCAGCCGCCATTGGCCGGTCCGCCAATACCACGTCCAGCCGGTGGCGGGTCAAGTCGGCCAGCAATTCGTCGAAATCGCCTTCGCCGCATTGCAGCCTGACCTTGGCGTCCAGCCGCAGCGCCGGTTCCAACAGCTTGAGCGCAATGGCCTTGGGCAACACGTCCGAGATGCCTGCCGCCAGGCGGATGGTCTTGTCCAGCTGCGCGTCTTCCAGCGTTTCCTGCAATTCCTCGCCCAGCATGAAGATCTGGTCGGCGTAGCGCAGCGTTACATGGCCGGCTTCGGTCAGAACCAGCTGGCGCCCCTGTTGTCGGAACAAGGTTCGCTCCAGGCTCTGCTCAAGACGCGAAATCTGGCCGCTGACGGTTTGGGTGCTGACGCCCAATTGTTCCGCCGCTCGGGTGACGCCGCCGGCGTGGGCAACCGCCCAGAAGTAATGCAGATGCTTGAAGTTGATCCGTTCGGACATGATGGTTCGAAAAAACTTGATGTATTTTCTGATTATATTTGATTTTTTCCGAGGGACGCAGCGTCTAGAATGCACTGTGTCGGGCGTTCCACGGAATGCCGTCGAATTCAACGCAAGGGCCAACACCATGAAACGAGTCATTCTATTAATCGCCACCAACATCGCCGTGATGGTGGTGCTGAGCATTGTGGCCAGCTTGTTGGGGCTGAACCGCTACATGACGGGCAACGGCCTGAACCTGGGCACGCTGCTGGGCTTCGCCGCGGTAATGGGCTTTGGCGGCGCCTTCATTTCGCTGATGCTCTCCAAGACCATGGCCAAATGGAGCACCGGCGCGCGCGTGATTGAAACGCCTAGCAACGATACCGAGCGCTGGCTGGTGTATACCGTGCAGAAGCTGGCCAGCCGCGCCAATCTGCCGATGCCCGAGGTGGCGGTGTACGAGGGGGAGCCCAACGCCTTCGCCACTGGCCCGAGCAAATCCAATTCTCTGGTGGCGGTGTCCACCGGCTTGCTGGCCTCGATGACGGAAGAAGAAGTGGAGGCGGTGCTGGCGCACGAAGTCGCACACATTCAGAACGGCGACATGGTGACGCTGACGCTGATCCAGGGCGTGGTCAACACTTTCGTGTTCTTCCTGGCGCGCGTGGTCGGCTATCTAGTGGACAGCTTTCTGCGCCGCAACGACGAACAGTCCAGCGGTCCTGGCATCGGCTATATGGTCACCGTGATCGTCTGTGAGATCGTGTTCGGCATCCTGGCTTCCGCCATCGTGATGTACTTCTCGCGTCAGCGCGAATTCCGCGCCGATGCGGGCGCGGCCACGCTGCTGGGCGGCGCGCGCCCGATGGTCAACGCGCTGCGCCGTCTGGGCGGCGTCGCCGCCGGCGATCTGCCGCAGAACATGGCGGCGTCCGGCATCTCCGGCGGACGCGGCGGCCTGATGGCGCTGTTCTCCAGCCACCCCAGCATTGAGGAGCGCATCGGCGCGCTGGAACACGGCCGTTAAATCTTGACCCGCCTCCGCGGCAGCGGGGGCGGCGTTTGTGAATTCAGGCCCCGGGGCGGTTCGCTCGGCCCGGGGCCTTTCTATTGCCGAAAGGAATGCTTATGGAATGGTTGAGCGCTGGTTTTGCCGGCTACCCCTTGTGGGTGTGGCTGATGTTCATGGCCATCGTGCTGGCGCTGCTGGCTTTTGATCTGGGCGTGCTGCACAAGGAGGAAAAAGAGATCGGGGTCAAGGAAAGTCTGAAGCTGTCGGCTTTCTACATCGGGGTCGGTCTGGCCTTCGGCGGCTGGATCTGGTGGTATCAGGGCGCGGACGCCGGCATGCAGTATCTGACCGGCTATGTGGTGGAGAAGTCGCTGTCCATGGACAACGTCTTCGTGATGTCGCTGATCTTCTCCAGTCTGGCGGTGCCGCGGCTGTATCAGCACCGGGTGCTGTTCTGGGGGATTCTCGGCGTGATCGTGATGAGGGCCTTGATGATAGGCCTGGGCGCGGCGCTGGTGGCGCAGTTCCAGTGGGTGCTGGTCTTGTTCGGCCTGTTCCTGATCGCCACCGGGGTCAAGATGCTGTTTTCCGACGACGAGCACGCGCCCATCCAGGAAAACCGCATGTACCAGTGGCTGCGCGGCCATTTGCGGCTGACGCCGGACTTGCACGGCAAACAGTTCCTGGTGCGCGGTGAGAAGCATGGCTTGGCGCGTGGCTGGTGGGCGACGCCGCTGCTGTTGGCGCTGATCATGGTGGAGAGCGCGGATCTGGTGTTCGCGGTGGATAGCATCCCGGCCATCTTTGCGATTACCCAGGACCCGTTCCTGGTGTACACCTCCAACATCTTCGCGATTCTGGGCCTGCGCGCGCTGTACTTCGCGTTGGCTGCGATGGTGCATAGGTTCCATTACCTGAAGTACGCTTTGTCGCTGGTGTTGGTGTTGATAGGCGTCAAAGTGGGCCTGGTGTTCTTCAACGACGCGGGTTGGGTAACGTTCAAGATCCCCACTGCTTGGTCCCTGGCTGCGACACTGGGCTTGCTGCTGGCGGGCGTGCTGTATTCGCTGCACAAGACGCGAGACCAGAACCCCAACGATTGAGGTAGGCGCATCGTCAGCGCCGGAGCATGGCCCCGAGGGCGAGAGAGAAGCCGGTCACGCGCGATGCGCGTGGCCGGTTTTTTGTAAACCTTGTGTAAACCTTTCTCATTTGCCTACGATTTCTCCCTCAGCCCGGCGGGCGGGCGCGGTATCCTAATAACAAAGCCGCAATGGAGAAAAGCTGTTATGACTGCCGATTTGCCAAGACTGCTGGTGGTGGATGATGACCCCGATCTGCGCGATCTGCTGCGCGACTACCTGGGAAAGCAGGGCTTTGCCGTCGACGTCGTCGGCGACGGCCAGGCCATGCATCAGGCGATTGCCGCGCAGAACTACAATATGTTGATCCTGGACCTGATGTTGCCGGGCGAGGATGGTTTGACCCTGTGCCGCAACTTGCGCGAACGTTCCTGCATGCCCATCCTGATGCTGACCGCGCGCGGCGACGAATTGGATCGCATTATCGGCCTGGAAATGGGCGCGGACGATTACCTGACCAAGCCGTTCAGTCCACGCGAGTTGCTGGCGCGGATCAAGAGCATTCTGCGCCGGGTATCGGATCAGCCTGCGAATACGGCCAGCGTGCGCCGGTTGCGCTTCGCCGGCTGGACGCTGGATCTGAACGCCCAGCATCTGCTGGACGAGGCCGGCGTGGTTACCCCGTTGTCCGGCGGCGAATTCAAGCTGTTGCAAGCCTTGGCGGAAAACGCCAACGCGGTGATGTCGCGCGACCAATTGATGGAGGCGATGAACGGCAAGGAGGCCGGACCATTCGACCGCACCGTCGATGTGATGATAGGACGGGTGCGCCGCCGGCTGGGCGAGGACGCGCGCGAGCCCATGCTGCTCAAGACCATACGCAGCGGCGGCTATATGCTGGCCTGCGAGGTGGAAGCCTTGCGATGAGGTGGTTGCCGCGCACATTGTATGGCCAGATTTTGCTGACGCTGGTTGGAGGCTTGCTGCTGGCCAACGCCTTGGGCATTTATTTCATCCTCAGCGACCGCGACCGCTTGAGCAACTCCTTGCGCGTGCAGTACACCGCGCAACACATCGCCGACATCGTCAATCTATTGGACGAGTGCCCAAGCAAATACCGGGAACAAGTGATTTCAGCCTTGAACCAGCCCACGCTGCTGGTGCGCATGGACCGGTTCTGGGAGCGGCCGGAAAATCCGTTGAGCTTGCATGGCCGTTCGTTTCAGCAATTGATCAAGCGTGACCTGATCAAGCCTTACCCGCTGCAGGTGCTGTCCAAGCAGCAGGATTCGTCGGCAGGCGGTCGCGCGGCCTTGATTGAGAAGGTTGGGGGCCTGGGGTTGAAGAATTTCACGCCCACGCGGGACGCTGGCATCGGCGGCTCCATTGTGAGTGAGGAGTTGACCGCGCTGGGCCCGCTGGCCGAGTTCAAGACCCACCTTGCAACAGTGCAAGCCCGGCTGAGCGACGGAACGGTGCTGACTTTCAACGCCTCTCGGCCGATTTCGCTGGCCGATCAACCCATCCGCATCCTGGCTTGGCTGTTGTTGGTGGCCTTGACGGCTGCGATCCTGGGCGCCTGGGCAGTGCGGCAGTTGATTCGGCCGCTGGATCTGTTCGCGAGGGCGGCTCGTGGCCTGGCCAGCAATCTTAACCAGGCGCCCTTGCCGGAAACTGGTTCCGAAGAGGTGGCTGAAGCCGCTAGAACCTTCAACCGGATGCAGACCGAGTTGCAGCGCTTGCTGAAAACCCGCAATCAGATGCTGGCCGGCGTATCGCATGACCTGCGCTTGCCCATCACGCGCATCCGCTTGCGCCTGGAAGGCTTGGCCGAATCGTCGGAAAAACAGGCGATCGAGCGCGACCTGCTGGAAATGGACCAACTGATCAATGATTCGCTGACCTATCTGCGCGGCGGCTGCGGCAGCGAGGGGGTGGTGAAGCTCAATCTCAACGCCTTGTTGGAAAGCGTGGTGGAGGATATGGAGGCTTTTGGCGCCGACATCCAGTTGCACAGCGAGCCGGTGGCGCCGGTGGCAGGCAAGGTCGGCGCCTTGCGCCGCTGCCTGGGCAATCTTCTGGAGAACGCTCGCCGCTATGGCGGCACGGCGATCGAGGTCAGCCTTCGGCAGCGGGAAGACTGGGTGGAGGTGCGCATTCAGGATCAGGGGCCGGGCATTGCCGAGGCCGATTTGGAGCGGGTCATGGAACCCTATGTGCGTCTGGAGGACTCCCGGGCGCGTCATACAGGGGGCAGCGGCCTGGGTCTGGCGATCGCGCGGGCGATTGCGCGCGACCACGGAGGCGATCTCAAGCTTAACAACCGGCCGCAAGGCGGCCTGTGCGTGCAACTGACTTTGCCGGCCGGGCATTGACGGCGTTGATCTTGCCGCCAGCCGCGCTAGCGCGGCTTTTTTCTTGTTTCCTTGCCGGGGCCATGCAGAGGCCGCATGGCCGTCCGATGTCTTTGTATCCGCCGAATTCTCAAAATTTACGATGTGTTCACACTCTATTTACATTAAAGCCGTATTGTAAATGGACATTTACAAAGTGATTGATTACAATCAGTGTCAGAATTCACTGATGCAGATTCTTTTTCGATTCTTTGAGTTCGAGTCAAGTCTATCCAATCTTCTGCCCGCCGCGTGCGGGCATTTTTTTGCTCAAATGCTTGTGGTTAATGAATTTTAACAAGTTGAGAGTGAAACTTCACCAGAGCGGTTCAGTCTGATTTCCTGAAGTCTGATGTTGTTTTTTTGACACTACTGTTGTTTAATGACCACAAGTTTGCATGGCTAGTTGCAAATGTGAAACACAGCAACTAGTATTCGCTCACTTCCTAAGTAAACAAGAAGGATAGCCACATCATGAAAAAAAGTCTGATCGCTCTGATGGTTGCCACTCTGCCGGCAGCCGCTTTCGCCGACGTAACCGTGTTCGGCACCATCAAAGGCGGCGTTGAATACGTCGACAGCAGCAAAGGCACCAAGCAAACCAATATCGACGACCTGGGTTCGCGTATCGGTTTCAAAGGCAATGAAGATCTGGGCAACGGCCTGAAGGCCATCTGGCAAGTTGAAACCGGCTTCGGCATCGACGGCCAGAGCCGCACCGGCGATAGCAGCGGTACTTTCGCCAGCCGCGAATCCTTCGTGGGCCTGTCCTCCAACTTCGGTACCTTCCGTCTGGGCCACCTGTCCACCTTCGGCGAGTCCGATATGGCTCAGGTTAACCCGTGGGAAAGCAGCAGCAACGCGCTGCAACTGAACGCCTTCACCCGCGACGACGGCTATGTTAAGAACGCCGTGCGTTTCGACACCCCGGAATTCGCCGGCTTCAAGGCTGCCTTCCTGTACGGCACCAAGGAAGACAAGCGTGGTTATGACGCTACCGCTGCCAAGCAGAACAACGACCGCGAAACCTATAACCTGGGTCTGTCCTACGAGAACAGCGGCTTCTTCGGCAAGTACCAGTTCATCCACGAAAGCCCGGTTACTGTTGGTCTGAACGCTGGCAGCAAGGCTAACAACAAGCACCGCATCGAAGCTGGCTACAACGCCAACAATATCTTCGTTGCTCTGGGCTACCGCAATGACAAGGGCGACGCTACTGTTACCCCGCAGTACTTCCTGGCTGACGCCGCAGTGGGTACTGATGGCAGCAAGTATGAATCGCAAGAGTATGCGCTGACCGCCGGCTACCAGATCGGCGCCTTCATGCCCAAGTTCACCTACGCGCAGTCCAAAGATGCTAAGGTTGATGGCGTGAAGCTGGATAACAGCGGCTACAAACAGTACCTGCTGGGTGTTGACTACAGCCTGTCCAAGCGCACTGTTATTGGCGCTCAGTACGGCGAAATCAAGGCTGACAGCGCTTACCTGAAGAGCAATGGTCAGTCCACCGACAAGATCAAGGCCTTCGGTCTGAACGTCGTACACAAGTTCTAAGCGTTACGGGCTAGACGTAAAGCTGCGAACAGTTTGAAATGCCGTCCCTGGCAACGGGGGCGGCATTTTTCATGTCCGGCGCGCGATATGGCTAGGCATGCGCAGCAATCAGGTCGGCGACGAAAGCCTGCAGAGTCGGATTGGGATGGCCACGCTTGCGGGTGACCAGCTGGAATTCGGCTCGATAGTGCCAGCGTGTTGGGTCCAGTGCACGCAGCAGGTCCTGCGTCACTAGCGGAGCGGCATAGTGTTCCGGCAAGAAGCCCAGGTGCCGGCCGGACAGGATCAGCGCGGCGATCGCCTCCATATTGTCGGCGCGGGCGCTGATGCACCAATCCGCCACTGGCAGCCCGGTGTCCGGCAAGGGGTAGCTGCGCCAGGCCCAGTCGTGCGCGGCCAGATCGGCCGGACTCAGCGCTCCGGCTTGCGGAAACAGCGGATGGTCTCGGCCGCAGTAAGCCTGCTGCTGCTCGACGAACAGCGGCTGGTAATCCAGCTGCGGTGCGCGATGCCAGCAATAGCCGATACCCAAATGAATGCCGCCCGATAGCAAGGCCTCCTCCAGGCCGCCCGGCGGCAGCATGGACAGAATCAATTCCACTGATTGTGGCCGCGCGCGAAAGCGTCGGATCGCTGCCGATAGCCGCGCGTTGGGACCCAGCGCGGTATGGCCGATCACGCCGATGCGCAGCTGCCCGACTAGTTGTCTGTCCAACTGGCGGGCTTCCTGGCAGAACACTTCAATCGACTCCAGCAGGTGCCGGCTGGCGGCCAGCAGGCGTTCGCCCTTGGCGGTCAGCGCGAAGCCGCCGCGGCCGCGTTCGCACAGCCGATAGCCTAGCCGGGTTTCCAATGCCGCCAACTGATTGCTGATGGTGGACTGGCTGATGTTCAGCGTGCCCTGCGCGGCGGAAACGCCGCCGGCCTCGACCACGGCCTGAAACACGCGGATCAGCCGTAAATCCATGCTGCTCAAGGTATTGATCATGGGCCTCCGCGCCGCTTGGCGCTATGAACCTGATGACGATCTGTTGCGCTTCGTGAGACGCCGCACGGTGAGTACGGCTTCGAAATGCTCATGCGCCTCTTGTACATTCCGCTTTTTCGCTCGTTTTCGCCTTGTCTCGATCTTGCTCGCGAGGCTTTGAACAGGCTCTAAGGGGGGGAATAGACTGATTAATACATTCATTTTCATCCATGTAAACCGTGGCGTTTGGTGATGTTAGCCGCGCCCGCCGCCGCATAGACTGCTCCGACCCGATCAACTAAGGATGCAGGAGACGCTATGTCCGCCACTTTGTTCAATCAGCCGCAGAGCGGCAATGCGATGCCGCGTTTCGGCGGCGTCGCCAGCATGATGCGCCTGCCTCTGCGCGACAGCGCCGCCGGCCTGGACGCCGCCTTCATCGGCCTGCCGCTGGATATCGGCACCTCCAACCGCAGCGGCACTCGTTTTGGTCCGCGTGAAATCCGCAGTCAGTCGGCGCTGCTGCGTCCCTACAACCTGGGCAGCGGCGCAGCGCCGTTCGAACGGTTGCAAGTGGCGGACCTAGGCGATGTCGCCACCAATCCCTATAACCTGGCGGATAGCGTGGCGCGAATCGAGGCCGCTTACGATCTGGCATTGCGGCACCCGGTGCGTTTGCTGGGCATGGGCGGCGACCACACCGTCACCTTGCCGGCGCTGCGCGCGTTGGCGCGCAAGCATGGTCCGCTGGGATTGGTGCACGTGGATGCCCACGCCGACGTCAACGACGAGATGTTCGGCGAGAAGATCGCGCACGGCACCACCTTCCGCCGCGCCTGGGAGGAGGGGCTGCTGGCCGAGGGGCGAGTGGTCCAGATCGGCCTGCGCGGCAGCGGCTACGGGGCGGCGGATTTCGATTGGTCGCGCCAACGCGGTTTTAGGGTGGTGACGGCGGAGCAGTGCTGGCATCGCTCGCTGGCGCCGCTGATGGCCGAAGTGCGCGCGCAAATGGGCGAGGCGCCGGTCTATCTGAGCTTCGATATCGACGGCATCGACCCGGCGTTCGCGCCCGGCACCGGCACGCCGGAAGTGGGCGGTCTGAGTTCGATGCAGGCGCTGGAGATTGTGCGCGGCTGCCGGGGCCTGGACCTGGTGGGCGGCGATCTGGTCGAGGTGTCGCCGCCGTATGACGCCAGCGGCAACACCGCCTTGCTGGGCGCCAATCTGTTGTTCGAAATGCTGTGCGTCTTGCCCGCGCCGGCGCGCTAAGCCGCGCGGATTCCATGCACGCGAGCGCCGGAGAATGCGCCGCGGACCCGAGAACAAGAGGAGAACGAGATGAGCCTGGATCTATTGATGGTAGCCGCCTATATCGGCGCCATGTTGTGGTTGGGGTGGCTGGGCATGCGCCGTGCCAGCGACCGGGAGCAGTATTTGGTGGCTGGGCGCAATCTGGGGCCGCTAATGTATATGGGTACCATGGCGGCCACGGTGCTAGGCGGCGCGTCCACCGTGGGCACGGTCCGGCTGGGCTATGTGTACGGTATTTCCGGCTTCTGGTTGTGCGCGGCGCTGGGCAGCGGCATTGTGGTGCTCAATCTGTTCCTGGCCAGGCCGTTGTTGCGCTTGCGCGTGTTCACGGTCACCCAAGTGTTGGAGCGCCGCTATCATCCGCTGGCGCGCAAAGCCAGCGCGCTGGTGATGCTGTCCTATGCCCTGATGATCTGCGTGACCTCGGTGCTGGCGATAGGCACGGTGATGCAAGTGCTGTTCGAATTGCCGTTCTGGCTGGCCGTCGTCATCGGCGGCGGAGTGGTAGTGGCTTACTCCACCATCGGCGGCATGTGGTCGCTGACGCTGACCGACATCGTGCAATTCGTCATCAAAACGGTTGGCCTGATGCTGGTGCTGCTGCCAATCTGTCTGTGGCGGGTGGGAGGCTGGGAACAATTGGCCGTCCGGCTGCCGGCGTCCGCGTTCAGTTTCGCGGGCCTGGGCTGGGGAACGGTGCTGACGTATTTTCTGATCTATTTTTTCGGCATCATCATCGGCCAGGACGTGTGGCAGCGGGTGTTTACCGCGCGCGACGGCAAGGTGGCGTCTTATGCCGGCAGCGCCGCCGGCTTGTATTGCCTGTTGTATGGGCTTGTTTGCGCGCTGATCGGCATGGCGGCGCGGGTGTTGTTGCCAGAATTGGAGAACCCGAACAACGCCTTCGCCGCTGTTGTCAAAGGCGTGTTGCCGGACGGCGTGCGCGGCCTGGTGATCGCAGCGGCGTTGGCGGCGATGATGTCCACCGCCAGCGCCGCCTTGCTGGCCGCGTCGACCACTCTGACCGAGGATTTGCTGCCGGGGGAGAGGGCCGGTTTGTGGCGCAACCGGGCGGCCACCTTGCTGGCCGGCGTCTTGGTGTTGGCGCTGGCGATGCTGGTGAATGACGTGATCCAGGCGCTGACTCTGGCCTACAACCTGCTGGTGGGCAGCATGCTGGTGCCGCTGCTGGCGGCGATTTGCTGGCCGCGGGCCACGACCACCGGCGCGGTAAGCGCGATGCTGGGCGGCTTGGGCGTGGCGGTGTTCTTCATGCTGAGGGATGGCTTGGACGCCAATACGCCGATTTATTTCAGCTTGCTGACCAGTGCTGGCCTGATGCTGGTTCTGAGCCTGGCGGACGGCCGCGCGCGGCCGTATCCGGCACGGAAGTAGCCGCGGGCTTATCAGGCCAGCAGTTTGGCCACCGCGCTTATGGCCTTTGCAGTGAGTTTGATGGTGTCGCCCACGCGTTGCAGTTGCTGTCCGGCGTGGTCTGCGGCATCCGTCGCCGCCTGCAGCGCGACGATAGCGCGTTGGAAGTCTTCTGCATCGGCGTTCAAGTCCCGCGCGATCAACGCCAGGGTCTGGTTGGCCAATTCATCTTGCTGCGCCAGCAAGGTTCGGCTATCCGCGCCCTGGCTGGCGACTGCCAGGTTGTTGATGCGGGATGCCAGGCCGCTGACAAGTTCGGTGACTCGGTGGCTGTCCATGTGCTGCCTCCTTTATTTGGCGGGCAGATCGCGATAAAAATTGCGTAGTCGCCTGGCTTCGGCGGCGAAGTCGCGCAGCGCTTGCAGTTTGGGTTGTGGCGTGTCCAGGCTCTGCAGCAATTGGCGGTTGGTGTCGGGAAAGCCTTGAATCGCTTTGTCGCTGGCTTGCAGAGCGGCCTCGATCAGTTCGAATTCTCGCAGCCGGTCGGCGATGGCGAGATCGAATTGGTAGCGTTCCCAGCTGCCGTAGGGCGGCCGGTTGAAATTGGCGTGGCGCAGCAGGCTGTCCCTGAGCACGCCTAGGTAGCTGGGCAGTGTGCCCAAGGTTCGGTGGCTGCCGGCGGCCAGCAGTTCCAGTCCGGGCTGGGCGGTGGACATGGTGTTCCGCAGTGCGTTCTTGCGTTGGGCCGTTGTGAGCTGGCGACCGAGCGCGTCTGCCGTGGTGGCCAGAATCTTGGCGGCGGTTGCGTCGCCGCCGCGTAGTTTGAGGTCCTGAATGCTGTCGGACAAGTCTTGGGCGGCTGCGTCGACCCTAGTGTCTGCCTCCCGGTCGCCAGCCAGGCTGCGCAAGGTCCGGGTGTATTTTTCCAGCGCGTCCAGCGTAGCCTGCAACTGTCCCAGGGCGGGGCCGAGATCGTAGCTGGCGCCGTTGCCGGTTTGCGGATGGAAGGTGTCCGCGCGCAAAGGGGCGTTGGGCGCAGTGAGCACCGCGTTGAGGCGCGTGCTCTGCTGGATTCGCGCCAGGGTGCCGGCGGAGCTTTGCGTGACGCTGCGGGCTGCGTCGTCGAAATCGGCGAATGGCTTGTCCGGAGCGTTGGCGCAGGCGGCCAGCAGCAGCGGCAGCAAGGGCAGCAGACGATGAGCGGGGCGGACGGACATGGCGCGGCTCCATCGGCAAGCGGGCGCTGTCGCGACCGCGCAGTTTGAGGGATGTAACGGTGCGCGTACGCCATGGCGGGCGCATGTCGCGGTATAGGCGATTAGCCGTTGCCCCGAGCCTGTACCAAAGATACGGCAATGCAAAAGGGAGTCGCTAAGCCCCCTTTGGCTCAGCTGCTTTCGTCGTTCTTGTTAGGCCTGCCAGGGGGGCGACATGGGTGAACACGTCTAAGAACCTGTTCACGTTCTGCTGCGCTGCGGCGATACGGCGTTAAAAACTAGCTCAAAAGGCTCATGTACCGCTGGGACATTCCGCAGACAAGCCCCACAGGCAAGCCGACGGCCTGCGGCCCGATGGCAGCAGTGGTAAGTTCTGCCGTCCGGCGTGTTGCAGAAATGTCACCGGCGGCTATGCCGCAACTGGCTTGACCGCAGGCGATTCTGGATGACGGCGGTGCCGCTTGGTCTTTGGCAAAGGATTGGTCTTACTGGTAATACCAGTTGGACCAGTGTAGCGTGCCGTTTATGACTAATCATCTTCTTGATCGCCTGCCCGTCATGTTCACTTCTTCAAAACTGGGTGATGTTGCCGCTCGCAACATCCTTGATGCAATTAAGCGCGGTATTTGGCTGCCTGGAGAGATGCTGCCGTCGCAGCGGGATCTGGCTGAGCAGTTTGGCATCAGCCGCCCGCCGCTGCGTGAGGCGATTTCTGTGCTTGAGGCCTTGGGTTTTGTCCGTTCCCATCCGGGTAAGGGTGTGTTTGTGGTCAGTGCCGATCCGCAGGGGGAGCCGTTCGCGCCGCCGACTGTGCGCCCGGAGGATGTGTTCCAACTTCGCCTGGCGCTGGAGCCATTCGTGGTGGGCTTGGTTGCGCAGTCGATCGCTTCCGAAGAACTGATGCAGTTGCGGCTGACGCTGTTGGATATGCGTGAGGCGTTGGAGGCCGGCGAAATGGCCGCGGCGGTGGAGGCGGACATCCTGTTCCACCGGCAGTTGGTGGGGTTTAGCCGCAATCCGGTGTTCAAACAGTCCATGGAGCAGGCCAGCGAGGCCATCGGTCACGCACGCGCCATCATGCTGGCGCGGCCGCAGGAGTTGCAGGCGGCGCTGATTGAGAAAGAGGCCATTTTGCGGGCCATCAAGGCGCATGACAGCGCGGCGGCCAGCGCCGCCATGCAACAGCACATCATTCATGCTTGCGAACGCTTGGGGATTCCGGTTCGTGGCACGTCTGTCGTCTGGTCACAACAAGGGGAGGGTGGTACCTAAGCCAGTTGGGTGTTGGAAGCCGTTTCCGGAAGGCCGCCGCGTCAACCGTTTTGGCCTGGATGACTTGTCTGGGCGGCTTCTCGCCATGCCTCCTCATTAGGAGAAAGGGAAGCTATGCTGCGTTTGACTAAGAAGTCGTTGTTTGTACGAGTCATGATCGGACTTGTCCTCGGCATCTGCGCCGGCTTGTTGTGGCCGGAACAGGCTCTACAGTTGAAACCGTTGGGAGATGGTTTTATCAAGCTGATCAAGATGCTGATTGCGCCGATTGTATTCTGTGTGGTGGTGAGCGGGATTACCGGCGCGGGTGACTTGAAAAAAGTGGGCCGGGTGGGGTTGAAGGCCATTGTCTATTTTGAGCTGGTCACGACTCTGGCGCTGGCTTTGGGCCTGCTGTTGGCTCTGCATAGCAGTATCGGTTTAGGGATGAATGTGGATGTCGGCTCCTTGGATACCCAGGCTATGGCTGCTTATGCCGACAGGGCCCAAGCTTTGCAGCATGGCAGCGCCTGGTCGTTTTTCATGAACTTGATTCCCGGCACGGTGTTTGGCGCGCTGGCCTCGGGCGATATCTTGCAGGTGTTGGTGTTTGCCTTATTGTTTGGTTGCGCCTTGAATCTAGTGCGCGATTCCGCTGGCGGAGTGATTCGGCTGGTGCATGAGGCGGGCCATGTGTTTTTCAAGCTGATCGGCCTGGTGGTGCAGCTGGCGCCGCTGGGGGTGTTCGGCTCCATTGCCTTTACCACCGCTAGTTACGGGGTGTCGTCCTTGCAGCAGCTAGGCGGTCTGGTGCTGATGTTTTATCTCACTTGCGCTTTGTTTGTGCTGGTGGTTTTGGGGACGATTTTGCAGTTGGCCGGCCTTAACATCATCGCGTTTTTGCGCTACCTGAAAGACGAGCTGTCTATCGTGATGGGGACGGCCTCATCGGATGCGGTGTTGCCACAGGTTATGCGCAAGCTTGAGCATCTGGGCATTGGCAACGCCACTGTGGGCCTGGTGATTCCGACGGGGTATTCGTTCAATCTTGATGGTTTTTCCATTTATCTGACACTGGCGGCAGTGTTTATCGCTCATGCCACCAATACGCCGCTGTCCAATTACGATTTATTGACCATTTTGGCGGTGTCGTTGGTGACCTCCAAGGGCGTGCATGGCGTTCCTGGCTCGGCCTTGGTGATTCTGGCGGCGACGTTGTCGGCGATACCGGCCATTCCGGTGATCGGGCTGGTACTGGTGTTGTCCGTGGACTGGTTCATGGGCATTGCTCGGGCCTTGACCAATTTGATCGGCAATTGCGTGGCCACGGTGGTGGTGGCGCGCTGGGAGCGGGATATGGACCTGGCGCGGGCGCGTAATGTGCTGGGGCGCAAGCAGGGCTATGAATATGTGGCACAGCCAGCTGTAAGTGCCGGTTCCCTGGCGGATCGTTGAGCCAGGTTCTTGCGGCTGGCGGCTTTGAGAATGTTCCCGCTTTAGTGGGGCGCCATACGCGTTGAAGGCCATCGTACGGGGCCGAGGCATTTGGGCGTCTATCCTTGCCGGATGCGCGTAGAAAACGCCATAAAAAAAGCCTGATCATGAATGTGATCAGGCTTTTTTAAGTTTGGCGCTCAATGCCAGCCCGCGTTATTGGGCTGCCATTAAAATGTCACTTACACCCCGGCTTCGTGCGCCTGCACATCCGCGTGGTAGCTGGAACGCACCATCGCGCCTACCGCGGCGTGGACGAAGCCCATTTCATAGGCTTTTTTCTCGAACATCTTGAACACGTCCGGATGCACGTAGCGCAGTACCGGCAGGTGGCCGTCGGATGGCTGCAGGTACTGGCCTATGGTCAGCATGTCCACATTGTGGGCGCGCAGGTCGCGCATCACTTCCAGGATTTCCTCGTCGGTCTCGCCCAGGCCCACCATCAGGCCGGATTTTGTGCGGACATTGGGGTTCTTGGCCTTGTAGTCCTTCAGCAATTGCAGCGAGTGAGCGTAATCCGAGCCAGGGCGCGCCTGCTTGTACAGCCGGGGCACGGTTTCCAGGTTGTGGTTCATCACGTCCGGCGGCGTTTGGCTCAGGATGTCGACGGCCACGTCCAGGCGGCCGCGGAAGTCCGGCACCAGGGTCTCGATCTGGGTGTTGGGGGACATTTCGCGCACCGAGTTGATGCAGTCGGCGAAATGCTGGGCGCCGCCGTCGCGCAAATCGTCGCGGTCCACCGAGGTGACCACCACGTATTTCAGCTTCATCGCGGCCACGCTCTCAGCCAGGTGGCGCGGTTCGTCCGGGTCCAGCGGGTTGGGACGGCCGTGGCCCACGTCGCAGAACGGGCAGCGACGGGTGCAGATGTCGCCCATGATCATGAAGGTGGCGGTGCCTTTGCTGAAACATTCGCCAATGTTCGGGCAGGTGGCTTCCTCACAGACGGTGTGCAGCTTTTGTTCGCGCAGAATCTGTTTGATCTCGTGGAAGCGCTGACCGTTGGGCAGCTTGGCGCGGATCCATTCCGGTTTTTTCAGCTTTTCGTCCAGCGGGACGATCTTGATGGGGATGCGGGCGGTTTTGGCCGCGCCCTTGTGTTTGACCCCAGCCTGGTTTTCCGGCTTCATGTCAGTTCCTTGGTGCTGTTCAGGAGGCGCTCCAGATGCGGCAGCAGCGTATCGGCGGCGGCGGCAAGGCTCAGCTCCACTCCCAGTTGTTTCAGGTCGGTCACCTTGAGGTTGGCGTAACCGCAAGGGTTGATGGAATCGAAAGGCTCCAGGTCCATGTCCACATTGAAGCTGAGGCCATGGTAGACCGCGTGGTTCTTGATGCGCAGGCCCAGCGAGGCGATCTTGGCGCCGGCCACGTAAACGCCGGGCGCGTCCACATCGCCGTTGCCGTGAATGCCCAGCTCCGCCAGCGTGTCTATCACCGCCTGTTCGATGCGGCGCACCAGCTCGCGCACGCCTATGCCCATGCGCTTGAAGTCCACCAGCAGGTAAACCACCAACTGGCCGGGGCCGTGATAGGTGATCTGGCCGCCGCGGTCTGTTTTCACTACCGGGATGGCGGTGGCGTGCAACAGGTGTTCCGGCTTGCCGGCCAGGCCCTGGGTGTAGACGGGCGGGTGTTCCACCACCCACAGTTCGTCGGGGGTGTCTGCGTTGCGGGCGTCGGTGAACGCCTGCATGGCGCGCCAGGTTGGTTCGTAATCTACCCGGCCCAGATGTTTGACGATGCGCGACACGGCAATCTCCAGGCGCTTAGAGCACCATTTTCACCATCGGATGGCCGGTCAGCGACAGATAGATGTTGTCCAGCTGTTGACGCGAAGTGGCGGTGACGGTGACGGTCAGCGCGTAAAAGCGGCCATTGGAGCTTTCGCGCAGCGTGACGTCGTGGTCGGCCAGGTCTGGCGCGTTGACGCGCACAACCTCGGTGATGGTGAGGACGAAATCCTCGTGGCGCTCGCCCATCACCTTGATGGGAAAGCGACAGGGGAATTCCATGAGTTCCTGTTTTTCAGACATATTCAATCAAATCCGCTAACAACGTGTTTACGATTTCGCAGACAAGAGCGAGACAAGGCGAAAACAGCTGAGAAAGCGGAGTGTACACACGGTACATGAGCATCTCGAAGACGTTTTCAACGCTGTGTCGCCGAAGCGCAGCAGATCGTACACAGGTTCTAAAGACGCCGCGCCCGAAACGGGCAAAGGCGCAGCAGCCAGTTGTACTGCAAACCGGGCCATCCGCGCCAATACATTTTACGGTCGTCTTTATTGCTAAAACGTCACATCATAATACAGCAGCGGCGTCCGGGCGATGCCCGGCGCCGCGATCAACGGCGGACGCCGTTTATTTCCAGCCCAGCATCAGCTTGATGCTGTCCCACAGCCGGCTGAAGAAGCCGCCTTCTTCCACTGCTTTCAAGGCCACCACCGGGCGTTCGAACAGCGGCTTGCCGTCCAGGGAAACCACTAGCTTGCCCACCACCTGGCCGGCTTTGACCGGGGCGATCAGCGGCTGCATCGTGGTCAGGTCTGCCTTGAGCTTGGCGGCCTGGCCTTTGGCCACGGTGGCGAAGACATCGTTGGCGAAGCCGACGGAAACGGTTTTGGCCGCGCCCTTGTAGATGGGCAGCTCGGACACCGGTTTGGCACCGCTATACAGTTTGGGCGTATCGTAAAACTGCAAGCCGTAGTTGAGCAGCTTGGAGCTTTCCACCGCGCGCGCCTCCGGGCTGGCGGTGCCCACCACCACCGAAATCACGCGACGGCCGTCGCGATGGCTGGTGGTGATCATGTTGTAGCCGGCGCTGTCGGTGTAGCCTGTTTTCATGCCGTCGACGTTGGGGTCGCGGTAGAGCAGCAGGTTGCGGTTGGGCTGCTTGATGTTGTTATAGGTGAAGGACTTGATCGAGTAGATCGGGTAGAACTCCGGAAAGTCGCGGATCAGCGCGCCGGCCAGAATACCCAGATCGTGCACGGTAGTGTAGTGCTCCGGATTGGGCAGGCCGGTGGCGTTGCGGAACTGGGTGTTCTTCATGCCCAGCTTCTGTGCCTGCTGGGTCATCACTTGTGCGAACACTTCTTCGCTGCCGGCAATGGCTTCGGCCAGGGTCACGCAGGCGTCGTTGCCGGATTGCACGATCATGCCCTTGATCAGGTCATCGACTTTGGCCGGGACCTTGGGGTCCAGGAACATGCGCGAGCCTTCAGTCTTCCAGCCCTTTTGCGACACCGTCAGCGTTTGTTCCAGGGTCAGCCGCTTTTCCTTCAAGGCCTTGAAGGTGAGGTAGGCGGTCATCAGTTTGGTCAGCGAGGCCGGCTCCACGCGGGCGTCCGGGTCGCGCTCCGCCAGCACTTGTCCGCTGTTGAAGTCGGTCAGGTAATAGGCCTTGCCGGCGATCTCAGGCGCGGGCGGCAGGAAGGCGGCGGAAGCGAAAGAGACGGACGGCAGCGCGATCGCCGCTGCCGTGAGAATGCTGGTGAATGTTTTCATTGTTCCTATGGGCAACGCTGGGGGTTGAAGTCCAAATAGTAGCCGTTGATTATACACGCGGATTGCCGTCCGGTTGCCGCGAAGTGGCGATTTTCTGTGGGCGGGACGGCTGGGGCCGTTGCGATGCCGCAATGCAACAATCCAATATTATCAAGGCTTCCCGTTCAGTTGGAGTTCCTGCTACTCTGGCAGTTCAAGGAAAATAATGATCGGGACAAAGGCTTTGCCATGCAAGAGAAGCAAGACTATCTGGAACGCATCCTGACGTCGCGGGTTTACGACGTCGCCATCGAAACGCCGCTGGAGCTGGCGCCCAATCTGTCGCGCCGCTATCGCAACACGATTCTGCTCAAGCGCGAGGATCTGCAGCCGGTGTTCTCCTTCAAGCTGCGCGGCGCCTACAACAAGATGGCCAAGCTCAGCGCGGAGCAGCGCGCGCGTGGCGTGATCACCGCCAGCGCCGGCAACCATGCGCAGGGCGTGGCGCTGTCCGCCAGCAGGCTGGGTTGCGAAGCCACCATCGTGATGCCAGTGACCACCCCGCAGATCAAAATCGACGCGGTCAAGCAATACGGCGGCCTGGTGGTGTTGCATGGGGACTCTTTCAACGAGGCCTTTCTGCACGCATCCGAATTAGCCGCTCAAAACGGCATGACGTATATTCCTCCTTTCGACGATCCGGACGTGATCGCCGGCCAGGGCACCATAGGCATGGAGATTTTGCGTCAACATCCGGACGGCTTGAACGCGATCTTCGTCGCCATCGGCGGCGGCGGTTTGGCTGCCGGCATCGCCAGCTTCATCAAACGGCTGAAGCCGGACATCAAGGTGATTGGCGTGCAGCCGGTGGATTCCGATGCAATGCGTCAATCCATCGCCAAGGGCGAGCGGGTGGAGTTGAAGGACGTGGGCTTGTTCGCCGACGGGGTGGCGGTGAAGCTGGTGGGCGAGGAGACCTTCCGCATCTGTCGCGAATTGCTGGACGAGATCATCCTGGTGGACACCGACGCCATCTGCGCGGCGATCAAGGACATCTTCGAAGATACCCGCTCCATCGTGGAGCCGGCGGGCGCCTTGGCGGTGGCCGGCGCCAAGGCTTACGTGGAGCGCGAAGGCTGCGTGGACCAGACTCTGGTGGCGATCTCCTGTGGCGCGAATATGAATTTCGATCGCCTGCGCCATGTGTCCGAGCGTTCCGAGCTGGGCGAGCGGCGCGAGGCCATCATCGCGGTGACCATTCCGGAAAAACCGGGCAGCTTCAAGCGCTTCTGTACCGTGATCGGGGGCCGCAACATCACCGAGTTCAATTATCGCTTTGCCGATCCAGGCACCGCCCATGTCTTCGTCGGCGTGCAAATCAGCGGCAAGCAGGACCTGGAGGGCATACTCGCCAGCCTGAACGCTCACGAGCTGGAGAGCATTGACCTGACTGATAATGAGCTGGCCAAACTGCATATTCGTCATCTGGTGGGCGGCCATGCGCCGCAGTTGAAGGACGAGCGGGTGCTGCGCTTCGAGTTTCCGGACCGTCCCGGCGCGCTGATGCGTTTCCTGGAAGCGATGAGCGTGGACTGGAACATCAGCTTGTTCCATTATCGCAATCACGGCGCGGATTACGGCCGCGTATTAGTGGGCGTTCAGGTGCCGGCCAGCGACGATGCCGAGTTCCAGCGCTTCCTCGATAATCTGGGCTATCCCTATGTCGAGGAAACCCAGAATCCGGCTTACAAGCTGTTTCTGGGCAAGACCATACGTTGAACCGGGCCGGCGGGCTGCTTATGGTCGGCAGCCTGACGTCGCGCTCCTTCATTGAAGCGAATCATGATCAAGGCAGTTCTATTCGATCTGGACGGCACCCTGGCCGACACCGCGCGTGATCTGGGCGCCGCGCTCAACCGCTTGTTGGCCGAGGAGGGCCTGCCGCCGCAGCCTTACGCGGCGGTGCGGCCCATCGCCAGCCATGGCGCGCGCGGGCTGGTCAGCCTGGGTTTCGGCATAGACCGCGAACACCCTCGTTTCGAGGAGTATCGTTTGCGCTTCTTGGATCATTACGAGCACAGCTTCGCCGACGAGACTGTATTGTTCGACGGCGTCAACGGCCTGATCCAGGGTTTGATGGACAAGGGGCTGACGTGGGGCATCATCACCAATAAGCCGATGCGCTTCACCGACCGCTTGGTGCCGTCGTTGCCTTTTATCACGGCGCCGGCGGTGACGGTCAGCGGCGACACCGTGGGCGTGCCCAAGCCGGACCCGCGGCCGATGCGTTATGCGGCCGATCAGATCGGCATCGCGCCCGAGCACTGCCTGTACGTGGGCGACGCCGAGCGCGACATCGCCGCCGGCCGCAGCGTGGGCATGAAAACGGTGTTGGCCAATTGGGGTTACATTGCCGACAGCGACCGGCCGGCGGAGTGGGGCGCCGACCTCGCCATCGATTATCCGCTGCAATTGCTCGACTACGTTTGAGCGGCGGCGGGAATGAAAAAAGCCACGGTGTCCCGTGGCTTTTTTGTTTTCGGCCCGATGGCTCTCAGGCGCGCAGGTTTTGCGCTATCGCATAGATGGGGGACAGGGCCGCCTCGCCTAGGCGCAGGCTGCGCTGTCCGCTCCAGCCGAAGTCGTCGTCCGGCAGATTGGCGTTGTCCTTGAACGGCATTTCCAGCGTGAAGGCGAGGCAGCCGAAGTTTTCGCACACCCAGTTGGTGGCGATGGTCATATTGGCCTTGCCCGGCGCGTTGCGCGGGTAGCCGTGCTCGGTCTGGTAGTCCGGGCTGGCCAGCAGCAAGTGGTGGCGGAACTGGTCGGCCAGGGTTTCCAGTCGCTCGTTCCACGACGGCACGCCCTCGGTGCCGGCCAGGAACACATAGGGGATGTTCTCATCGCCGTGGATGTCCAGGAACAGGTCCACGCCGATTTCCTGCATCTTGTTGCGCACCGCTAGCACTTCCGGGCTGGTTTCCGCGCTGGGGTTGGCCCATTCACGGTTGAGGTTGGCGCCCGCGGCGTTGGTGCGCAGGTTGCCCAGCACCGAGCCGTCCGGATTCATGTTCGGCACCACGTAGAAGGTGGCGCGGTCCAGCAGTGCGCGGCTGGTGGGGTCTTGCGGGTCCAGCAGGCGATTGAGCAGGCCCTCGATAAACCATTCCGCCATGGTTTCGCCGGGGTGCTGGCGGGCGATGATCCAGATTTTCAGATCCGATTCCACCTCGTGGCCTATGGTCAGCAGATTGATGTCGCGCTGCTGCACGGTAAAGCCCAGGTCGCTGACCTGACACAGGCCGGAGCCTTGCGCCTGGCCGATCAGGTTCAGATGCTGATCATAGGAATAGGGTTCGAAATAGGCGTAATAGATACTGCCGGACAACGGCACATGATCTATCGTCATCACCCCGTTTTCGTAGTGGGTGGGCACGCGGAACCAGTTGATGCGGTCGTAGGAGGCCACCGCCTGGTAGTCGATCCAGCCATCCGGATACGCGCTTTGGCCGGCGTTCAGAAAGTTGAAGGTGCAGTGCTGATAAGCGGCGCCTTGCACGCGGAAGTAAAACCACTGGGCAAATTCGGCCGCATTGTCGCGGCGGATGCGCAGTTGGATGTCTTCGTAGTTGTCGGCGGAGACGATCTCGATGCTGCCGGCGTCAAAGTTGCTGCTGATTTTCATGCGCTGAACCTATTGGTTTCCTGAAACGTGCTTAAGGCTGCGATTGTAAACCTGTCGTCGCTCACATGCCATCCTCCGGCGCTAGGCAAAGAAAAACCCCGTCGGCTGGACGGGGTTGTGCTTTAGCCTTAAAACTGCGCTTAGGCGGTGGGCGCGCGCTTGCTGGCGGTCTTCACGGCATCGGCGGTGGCGCTGGTGGCGGCCTTGACGCTGCTGTCGGTGAATTCCACCACTTGCTGGGCGGCTTTGCTGAAGGTGTTGACCGCGGCGGCGGCGGCGGCCACCGAGCTCTTCACCGCGTTCAGCGCGGCGTCGGAGCCGGCCGGAGCATTCTTGGCCGCGGACTCGATCGCGCCGATCAGCGACTTGTTGAAGCTGCCCAGGTTTTCTTCAGCCAGCTTGGTCAGTTCGCTTTGAGCGGAGGAAACGATGTCGTACAGATTGCGGGAGTTGGCCAGAGCGGTGTCGATGTTCTGGGTGGCCAGCTTGTTCAGATGGCTGACCGCTTCTTGCGGGTCGGTCACGCCGCTCAGTTGCTTGGCGATTTTGACGTTTTCTTCCAGCGACTGCTTGGAGATTTCCAGGTTCAGCTTGACCAGGCGCTCGGCGCTATCCAGAGTGATTTGCGAAAAGCGGAAAATGGTTTCCAGACCGTTGAGGGACAGCTTGTTCAGTTGCTCATTGCTGATGGACATAATGTATTCCTCCGCTGTGGGGTGAGGCCTTCTAAGGAGATAGTCTGAATCAAAAATTTTGCACTGCACAATGACGTCTAAATGTATCATGCAATGCAGCAAAATTGGGAGCATTGACTGAAGATTTACTCTAGCGTGTTGTATTTATGATAAATTGCCGGCACACGGCACACCGTAACAAAATAAACCGGGAGCGTTACATGAGTGTTGAAAAGCGGGTCATCAAAAAGTACCCGAACCGCCGGCTGTACGATACCGCCACCAGTTCCTACATCACCTTGGGGGATGTGAAGCAATTGGTGCTTGATAATGTGGATATTCAAGTCGTCGACGCCAAGAGCCAAGAGGACATCACCCGCAGTGTGCTGTTGCAGATCATCCTGGAGGAGGAGAACGGCGGCATGCCGATGTTCAGCTACGAGGTGCTGACCCAGTTCATCCGCTCTTACGGCCAGGCCATGCAAGGCATGATGGGGCCTTTCCTGGAGAACAATCTGCAACTGTTCGCCCAGCTGCAGCAGAAAATGCAGGAACAAACCCGCGCGATTTACGGCGACAACACCATGTTGAACGCTAATCTGTGGGGGGAGTTCATGAAATTTCAGGGGCCGGCGGTGCAAAACATGATGGCCAACTACATGGAACAGAGCACCAGCATGTTCCTGGACATGCAGAACCGGATGCAGGAACAGACCAAGCAACTGTTCGGCGGCTTCGCCTTCCCGGCATACAAGCAGGGCGGCGAGGACGACAAAGACCCGTCCTAAAAACCTGTTTACGATCTGCCGCGCTTTGGCGATGCGGCGTGAAAAACGGCTTCGGAAAGCGGTGAGTTTTCCGAAGCTTCGCTAAGCGCAGCAAAGATTGAGCAGAGGCGGCCGGCTGGAATGGCCGCCTGTCCGTTTCCATCCGCCGCTCCCTTGGAGGGCTTGCCATGCTTACCCCCGCATGCTGGATGCCGGGCGCCGTTGACGGCGTCTATTTCTCTCGAGCGGCGTTCGCCGCGTTTCGTTTTCCCCTGTTTTCATTAGATGATTCAAACCGGCTGAGCCGGCAAGGCGCCGCGACATGTCCGCCGAGGACTTGAACGCCTGCTTGCGGGAGGCGCAGCGCAGTCATTTAGAGGGGGACTGGGCGGAGGCAGAACGGCGCTACCGCTCCTGCTTGCGCGATTGGCCGGCTTGCGCCGCCGCCAAATCCTTCCTGGCTTTCCTATTGCTGCAGACTCAGCGTCCGGGGGAGGCTGAATCTTTGTTGAGCGAGGCGATTTGCTCGGAAACAGGCCATGCGGACTGGCATTTCAGCTTGGGCATGGCGCAGGCGCGACAGGGGCGCTTGGGCGACGCGCGGCGGGCTTTCGCCGCGGCTGCGGAGCTGGACGGCGGACAGCCTATGTATTGGACCAACCTGGCCGCCGCCTGCGAGCAGGGCGATGATTTAGCCGCCGCGGAACAGGCTTGCCGGCAGGCGCTGGCCGTGGACGGAGCTTGCGCCGACGCGCACTTTCTGCTGGCCGGATTGTATTTGCGCCAGGAACGCCATGCCGAGGCGCGGCGGCACAACGCGTTGGGCATCGTGGCGCGGCCCGCCGAGCATGGGCCGATTGCGCGCATCGAGGCCTACTGCGAGTTGGACCGGCGCGAAGAAGCCTTGGCGCTACTGCGCGGCTGGCTGGCGCAGGCGCCGGATGATCCGGTGGCCTTGCACCTGCTTGCCGCCTGCGGCGGCGCGGAGCCGCCGCCGCAATGTAGTCCCGAGTTCATCCGGCGGACTTTCGACGCCAACGCCGAGGCGTTTGACGCGACCCTGGCCAGCTTGCGCTACCAGGGGCCGCAGTGGCTGGCGCAATGCCTGAAGCGGTTGGGGCCGCCAACGGCCGCTCTGGAGGTCCTGGATCTGGGCTGCGGTACCGGGCTGGCCGGCGTTGCGCTGCGGCCGTACGCGCGTCGTTTGCAGGGGGTGGATATCAGCGGAGAGATGCTGGGGCGCGCCGCAGCCAAGAGCGTGTACGACGCCTTGACTCAAGGCGACATCATTGAATTCCTGGCGGAGCTGCCTCCGGCTAGCGATCTGATCTGCTGCCTGGATACCCTCAGCTATTTTGGCGATCTGGGACCGGCCTTAAACTGGATGGCGCACGCGCTCAAGCCGGGCGGCCTGTTGCTGTTCAGCATTGAGCGCGCGCTGAGGGCCTTGCCCGAAGGCCACCTGCTGCAGCCCTGCGGGCGCTATCTGCATGATCCGGACCGGGTGGAGGCGCAACTGACGGCGTGCCGGCTGCGGCTGTTGGAACGGCAAGACATGATGTTGCGGGAGGAAGCGGGGTGCCCGGTGCCCGGCGCCTTTTACTGCGCCGAACGTTTGGACTGAGCCCGCACGTTTGCGTTTTGTGAGCCAGGGCGAGACAAGGCGTTGCGCTTGACGAGGCGGTGGTGGAGGCGCCTGACTTTACTATCAAGCGAGGTCTGAAAGGGGATCGTTGCTTGCCGGCGTCCCTATCCTGCCCGGCGCGGGGCCGGCGAAAACGAATCGACAAGCCCCCGCGCTCCGAGTCCCTCGCAACGCTGCGCATCGCCTGTCAAATCGTTGTATACTCTCGCGTTTTTCTTCAGCAAGGCCATCATCATGGCAGACAAGATTCCAAGTATCGGCTTCGTGTCGCTGGGCTGCCCCAAAGCCTCTAGCGACTCCGAGCAGATCCTGACCCGCCTTCGCGCCGAAGGCTACGATATTTCCGGGAGTTACGCCGGCGCCGACCTGGTGGTGGTCAACACCTGTGGTTTTATTGATTCCGCCGTGGCGGAGTCTCTGGACGCGATCGGCGAAGCCTTGAACGAGAACGGCAAGGTCATCGTCACTGGCTGTCTGGGGGCCAAGGGCGATGTGGTGCGGGACGCGCATCCGTCGGTCTTGGCCGTGACCGGCCCGCACGCCACCGACGAGGTGATGAGCGCGGTGCATGCCCATCTGCCCAAGCCGCATGATCCCTTCGTCGACCTGGTGCCGGACATCGGCGTGCGGCTGACGCCCAAGCATTACGCGTATCTGAAGATTTCCGAAGGCTGCAATCACCGTTGCACCTTCTGCATCATTCCGTCCATGCGCGGGGATCTGGAAAGCCGGCCGATTCATGATGTGCTGCGCGAAGCGGAGAACCTGGCCAAGGCCGGGGTCAAGGAAATCCTGGTGATCTCGCAAGACACGTCGGCTTACGGGGTGGACACCAAGTATAAGCTGGGCTTCCACAATGGCCGCCCGGTGAAGACCCGGATGACCGAGCTGTGCGAGGAACTGGGCCGCCACGGCATCTGGGTGCGTTTGCACTACGTCTATCCTTATCCGCACGTGGATGAGGTGATTCCTCTGATGCGCGACGGCAAGATCCTGCCCTATCTGGACATCCCGTTCCAGCACGCCAGCCAGAAGGTGCTGAAGCTGATGAAGCGTCCGGCCAATAGCGACAATGTGCTGGCGCGTATCAAGAAGTGGCGCGAGATCTGCCCGGAGTTGGTGATTCGCTCCACCTTCATCGTCGGCTTCCCCGGCGAGACCGAGGAGGACTTCGAAGAGCTGTTGACCTTCATCCGCGAGGCGGAGCTGGACCGCGTAGGCTGTTTCACCTATTCGCCGGTGGAAGGGGCTACCGCCAACGATTTGCCGAATCCGGTGCCGGAAGAGGTGAAGGAAGCCCGCAAAGAGCGTTTCATGGCGGTGCAGGAAGAGATCAGCGCGCGTCGCCTGGAGCGCCGCGTCGGTCAGACGATGCAGGTATTGGTGGACGAGATCGACGACGAAGGCACGGCGATTTGCCGCAGCTACGCGGATGCGCCGGAGATCGACGGTCTGGTGTTCGTCGAGGATGCCGCGGACATGCGCGCGGGCGAGTTCTATTCGGTGAAGATCGTCGATTGCAGCGAGCACGATTTGTGGGGCGAGCGCTTACAGTCTTAAGACGCTGATTGGGCCGATCTTCGCGGCGCGTCGCCTTCGGGCGACGCGCCGTTTTCATTTCAGCTCCGGCGCAGCAGGCGCTGGCGGGCCACCCAGGCCTGGCCCAGGCTCAGGCCGCCGTCGTTGGGCGGCAGTTGTTCCGCTGTCAGCGCGCGCAGGCCGGCCTGTTCCAGCCGCGGCAGGAGTTGCGCCATCAGTTGGCGATTGCCGCAGCAGCCGCCGGCCAGCGCCACGATGCGGGTGCCGGTGGTGCGCGCCGCCTTGATGGCCCAGTCCGCCAGCGCGGCGGCCAGCGTGGCGTGCCACAGGCTGGCGATGGCTCGGTCGTCGTCCAGTTGGCACAGATGGCGCGCCAGCGGCGTCAGGTCCAGCAGATTGGCCTGGGTACGCCAGCCGCCGGCCAGCGGTTCGGCGGGCTCGGCCTGGGCTTCCAGCCTTTGCGCCGCTTCGCTCTCGAAGGTTTCCACCCCGCATTGGCGGGTCAGGCCGGCGACGGCGCCGAACCAGCGGCCCAAGCTGGTGCTGTCCTGGCAGTCTCGGCGGATAGAGAGCTGTTTCTCCAATTGTTGGGCGCCAGGCTGGGCCGCCAGCCGCGGCGGCAGCGGTCCCAGTTCCAGGGTTTGCCATAAGGCCACGGCCAGTTTCCAGGGCGGTAGCCGGCTGCGTCCCACGCCGGGCAGCGGCAACGGCGAGATGTGGCCGATGCGTTCGCAGCTGTCGCCGTCCACTAGCATCATTTCACCGCCCCAGGCGCCGTTGTTGTGACCCAGGCCATAGCCATCCAGCGCCAAGCCCAAAGCCGGTTCCGCCACGCCGTGTTCGGCCAGCACCGCGCCCAGGTGGGCATGGTGGTGCTGAACCCGGATCAGCGGCACTTCCCATTGCTTGGACAGGTGTTCGGCCAGCATGCTGGAGTAGGTGCCGGTTTCCAGATCGCAAGCCACTGCCTGCGGAGCGACGCCGGTGAGGTCGAGCAAGTGGTCGGCCGCTTGTTGCAGCGCCTCGCAGGTCAGAGGGTGGTTGAGCGCGCCGATGTATTGCGACACGAAGGCGTCCTTGCCGCGCAGCACGGTGGCGGTGGCCTTCATATAGGCGCCCAGCGCCAGTACCGGCGGGCCGTCCAGCGTCAACGGCACCGGGTCCGGCACAAAGCCGCGAGCGCGGCGGAACAGCAGCGGCCGCCGCCGCTCCAGCGACACCACGCTGTCGTCGCAACGAGTGACGATGGCGCGGTTATGCAGCAGAAAGACGTCGGCTACCTGGTTCAGCCGTTCGCGGGCCTCTTGGTTGCCGGTGACGATGGGCTCGCCGGACAAGTTGGCGCTGCTCATCACCCATAGCCGCGAGCAGGGCTGGCGCAGCCAACTGGTCCCGGGCGGGCGGCCCAGCGCTTCGTGGAACAGCAGCCATTGAAGCGGAGTGTAGGGCAGCATCACGCCCAGAGCCGACAGACCGGGTGCAATGTCCGGCAGCAGTTGGTCGGCTTCGGGTTTTTTGTTCAGCAGCACGATGGGGCGTTCCGGGCGTTGCAGCCAGGCGGCCTCTTCTTCGCTGACATGGCAGAGCGCGCGGATGGATTCCACGTTCAGCGCCATGATGGCCAGCGGTTTGCCGGGCCGGTGTTTGAGCCGGCGCAGCCGCGCCACCGCCGCCGGGCTGGCCGCGTCGCAGACCAGATGGAAGCCGCCCAAACCTTTCATCGCTATGCTGCGGCCCATATTGAGGATTTGCACCGCGCCCACGATGGGGTCGCCGTTCAGGCTCTGGCCAAAGCGGTCGGTCAGTTGCAGCTTGGGGCCGCACACTGGGCAGGCGGTGGGTTCGGCGTGAAAGCGGCGGCTGTTCGGGTCAAGGTATTCTTGGCGGCAGACCGGACACAGCGGAAAGGCCAGCATGCTGGTGTTGGCGCGGTCGTAGGGTAGCCGGTGGGTGACGGTGTAGCGCGGCCCGCAATCGGTGCAGTTGATGAAGGGAAAGCGGTAGCGGCGGTCGCCGGGGGTGAACAGTTCCTCCACGCAACGCGGACAGGTGGCTACGTCGGCCGGCAGCCGGGCGTGGGTGACCGCGCCGCTGCTTTCTTCTATTTGAAAGCGTTGTTCGGCATCGCGCAGCGGAATATCGCGCTCCTGCAGCGCGTCGATGTGCGCCAGCGGCGGCAGGCGGGTTCGCAGCGCCTGGCGGAAGGCGCTCAGCGCCTGCGGCTCGCCTTGCAGTTCCAGCGTGACGCCTTCGCCGCTGTTTCGGACAAAGCCGGTGAGGCCGCACTCGCTGGCCGTGCGCCAGATGAAAGGGCGGAAGCCGACGCCTTGTACCCGGCCTTGAACCGATAGGTGGATGCGTTGTTGGCTCATGGTGCTTGTGTCGCTGTATGGGTGGTTGGGCTGACCATGCGCATTGCCGCCGTTCCAAAACGTGATTTTGCTGCGCTGCGCAATACCTTTGTCATTTCCATGGCGAGTTTAAATTCGCCGATTCTGTTGTCAGCCTAGCAGCCGGGCTCCGCATCACGCCTTGTTCTAGATCATGTATATGAGTATTTGACGATTTACTGAATGCAAAAGGAATGCTCCCTGCGGAGAAGCCGGCGGGCTTGAGGAGTAACAAGAAGCCTCGATGCCGCTATGGAGCGGGGCTGTTGCAATCCGACTACATGACGGCGATTTGCATCGTTATAATGCCATTTGGAATTTTTCCGTGAATAGCCCGGGTTGGATTGTTAATGTATTGCTTAAAACAGTGTATAAAAGAAATCTCTACCCCGGATATCCTGGCGTGCGCGGCGGATACGTCGCTGGCGGAGGCGGCGCGGCGCATGTTGCTGGCGGGCTGTGGTTCCATCGTGGTGCAGGACGGGGCGGGACGGCCGTTGGGGATTTGGACCGAAGCCGACGCGTTGGCGCTGGACCGGTTGGATGGCGTGGTTGGCATGAGGCCGGTGGGCGGCGCGATGAGCACGCCCTTGGTGGTACTGCCGCACGATCTGCCGGTGAGCGAGGCGGTGGCCCTGTTCCGCCAGCGCGGCATCCGTCATGCGCTGGTGGAGCAGGCCGGCAAGATGTGCGGCGTGGTGTCGCTGACCGATATCGTGTTGAGCCAGGGCAGCGAATCCTTTCTAAGCGTGCGGCGGGTGGTGGCGGACCGCGCCGCGCCCTTATGTTTGCTGGGCGCTCAGGGCTCGCCTGAAGAGGCGCTGGCCTTGATGCGGCGTCACGGCGCCACGGCTTTGGCTGTCAGTTTCGATAACGGGGACTACGGCATCCTGACCCTGCGTGATCTGTTGCGGCTGTTGGCCGAGGGACGAGCGCCGGCGACGCTGGCCGAAGCCTGCTCCTGGCCGCTGCTGGGCGTGCGCGAGGGCAGCAGCCTGTTGCAGGCCAGGCAGTTGATCCTGCAGCACAAGATTCGGCACCTGGCGGTGTACGACGTCGATGGAACGCTGCTGCAGTTGCTGGGGTTCCGCGACATTATCCAGATGGTGGAGCAGGAGTTTTTGCAGGAATTGCATTCCGCCTTGCGCGAGCGCGACGACGCGCTGCTGCATTCTCGGCGCAGCCTGTTGTTGGCGGACAAGGTGTTCGAGTCAACGCTGGAGGGCATCTTGATTACCGACGGCAACGGGGTGATCCAGATGGTGAACCCGGCGTTCAGCCGCATCACTGGTTACAGCAGCCAGGAGGCCCTGGGCCGCACGCCCGCCTTGCTCAAATCCGGCCGGCAGCCGGCGGACTTTTATCAGAAGCTGTGGCAAAGCTTGAAAGAGAGCGGGGTCTGGCAGGGCGAGGTGGTCAACCGCCGCAAGGGCGGCCTGTTGTACACCGAGCATCTGAGCATTACCGCCATCCGCGACGCGGACGGAGAATGCCTGCATTACGTGGCGGTGTTTTCCGACATCACCCAGCGCAAGCAGTCCGAGGAGCGGCTGCACTTTCTGGCCAATCACGACGCCTTGACCGGCTTGCCCAACCGGACCCTGTTCCTGGAGCGGCTGCAAGAGGCGATAGAGCGGGCGCAGCCGACGCGGGCACAGTTCGCGCTGCTGTTCGTCGACCTGGACCGCTTCAAGCTGGTCAACGACACGCTGGGACATCATGCCGGCGACGAATTGCTGGTGCGTATCGCCTCGGTGTTGCTGCAGTATGCGCCGCCGCACTCCACCGTGGCCAGGTTGTCAGGGGACGAGTTCATCCTGTTGCTTCCGGCGGTGGAGCGTGTGACCCAGGTGGCGGCGCTGGCGCAGCAGTTGCTGGACGGCGTGACCGAACAGTCCGGCCTGACAGGCCACGAGCTGTTCATCTCCGCCAGCATTGGCATCAGCATGTATCCGGAGGACGGAGTCAGCGCGGATGCTTTGTTGGTGAACGCGGATTCCGCGATGTACCAAGCCAAAGAGCGCGGCAAGAACAATTTTCAGTTCTACACCTCGGACATGAACGCGCGGGCTATGGAGCGGCTGAAACTGGAGTACAGCCTGCACCGCGCGCTGGCGCAGGAAGAGCTGGAAGTGTGGTATCAGCCCAAGGTGGAACTGGCCACGCAGCGGGTGGTGGGGGCGGAGGCTTTGCTGCGCTGGCGCCATCCCGAGCTGGGGCTGATGGCGCCAGCCAAGTTTATCCCGATCGCCGAGGACGGCTCGTTGATGGTGCCGATAGGCGAGTGGGTGCTGGACACCGCTTGCCGAGACTGGGCTCAGTGGCATGCGATGGGACTGGAGCCTGGCCGCATCGCGGTCAATGTGTCCGGCCGCCAGCTCAAGTACGGCAGCTTCGCCGACACGGTGGCGCGCACGTTGCGCCGGCATGGCCTGGATAGCGGCGAGTTGGAGCTGGAGATTACCGAAAGCGTGGCGATGGACGAGGATAGCGGCATGGTGGAGGCTTTGCAGCGCTTGCGCGAGTTGGGCGTTTATCTGTCCATCGACGATTTCGGCACCGGCTATTCCTCGCTGTCCTATTTGAAGCGGCTGCCGGTCAAGGGCTTGAAGATCGATCGTTCCTTTATCATGGACCTGCACCATGACGGCGACGACGCCGCCATCACCAGCGCCATCATTTCGATAGGCCGCAGTCTGGGGTTGGAACTGGTGGCCGAGGGCGTGGAACTGGAGTCGCAGCGTGATTTCCTGCTGCGGCAGGGCTGCCGGCTGGGCCAGGGCTATCTATTCAGCAAGCCGTTGCCGCGAGCCGAGTTCGAGGCGCTGCTGGCGGCGCGGATGTGAAAAACGGCGCCCGCGATGGGCGCCGTTGTCTTGTGTCGGTCTTAAGCCAGGCTTGAGTTTAACCGCCGATTTTGTCGCGGCCGCCAAAGTAAGGCCGCAGCACCGCCGGGATGGTCACGCTGCCATCGGCGTTCTGGTAGTTTTCCAGCACCGCCACCAGAGTGCGTCCCACCGCCAGACCGGAGCCGTTCAGCGTGTGCACCAGCTGGTTCTTGCCGCTTTCGTCCTTGTAGCGCGCCATCATGCGGCGTGCCTGGAAGGCCTCGCAGTTGGAGCAACTGGAGATTTCGCGATAGGTGTTCTGCGCCGGTAGCCAGACTTCCAGATCGTAGGTCTTGGCGGCGCCGAAGCCCATGTCGCCGGTGCACAGCGTGATCACGCGGTAGGGCAGTTCCAGCGCCTTGAGGATGTTCTCGGCGTGGCCGACCATTTCCTCCAGCGCGGCGTAGGAGTCTTCCGGCTTCTCGATGCGCACCATTTCCACCTTGTCGAACTGGTGCTGGCGGATCATGCCGCGGGTGTCGCGGCCGTAGCTGCCGGCTTCGGAACGGAAGCAGGGCGAATGCGCGGTCAGTTTCAGCGGCAGTTCCTCAGCCTTGAGGATGCTGTTGCTGACGGTGTTGGTCAGCGTGATTTCCGAGGTGGAGATCAGGTACTGGTCCACATTGCCTTCTTCGCCGCCCTTGGTCACCTTGAACATGTCCTCGGCGAACTTGGGTAGCTGGCCGGTGCCCAGCAGCGCGCTGTCGTTGACGATGTAGGGGGTGTAGTGCTCAACGTAGCCGTGATCGCCGGTATGGGTGTTCAGCATGAACTGGGCGATGGCGCGGTGCAGCCGGGCGATGTCGCCCTTGAGCACGGTGAAACGCGCGCCGGACAGCTTGGCGCCGGTGTCGAAGTCCAGGCCCAGCGGCGCGCCCACGTCGACGTGGTCTTTGACCTCGAAGTCGAACTGGCGCGGCACGCCCACGCGGCGCACTTCCACATTGTCGTTTTCGTCCTTGCCCGTCGGCACCGATTCGTGCGGCAGGTTGGGGATGGACATCAGCCAGGCGTCCAACTGCTTTTGCACCGCGTCGAAGCCTTGTTCGGCGGCTTTCAATTCATCGCCCAGCGTCGCCACTTCGGCCAGGATGGCTGACACGTCTTCGCCCTTGCCCTTGGCCACGCCGATCTGCTTGGAGGAGGCGTTGCGCTTGGCTTGCAGTTCCTGCATGCGGGTTTGCAGGGATTTGCGTTCGGACTCCAGCTGATTGAAGGCTGCGGTGTCCAGGGTATAGCCGCGGCCGGCCAGACGGGCGGCGACGGCTTCGATGTCGTTGCGAAGCAGATTGATGTCGAGCATGGTTAGGTTGGTCCTGTTTCTTTCACTTATTCGGAGTCTTGCCGGGCGTCGTCGTCTAGCTGACGCAGGAAATCCAGCTTGTCCCGTATTTTGCTTTCCAGTCCGCGCGGAGTCGGCTGATACCAGCGCATGTCCTCTATTCCTTCCGGCAGATAGGTCTCGCCGGCGGCGTAGGCATGGGGTTCGTCGTGGGCGTAGCGGTATTCGTGGCCATAGCCCAACTCTTTCATCAGCCGAGTGGGCGCATTGCGCAAGTGTACCGGCACCGGCCGGGATTTGTCCTGTTTGATGAAGGCGCGGGCCTCATTATACGCCTTGTAGCCGGCGTTGCTCTTGGCGGCCACGGCCAAATACAGCGCGGCTTGAGCCAGCGCAAGTTCGCCTTCCGGGCTGCCCAGCCGTTCATAGGTGGTGGCGGCGTCGTTGGCGATCTGCATCGCGCGCGGGTCGGCCAGGCCGATATCCTCCCAGGCCATGCGCACCAGCCGGCGCGCCAGGTAGCGCGCGTCGGCGCCGCCGTCCAGCATCCGCGTCAGCCAGTACAGCGCCGCGTCCGGATTGGAGCCGCGCACCGATTTGTGCAGCGCGGAGATCTGGTCGTAGAAATCGTCTCCGCCCTTGTCGAAGCGACGCGCGTTGACGGTCAGCACCTCGGACAGAAAGTCGCGGTCTATCTGGCCGGTCTTGCGGGCGTAGGCGGCGGTGCGGGTCTGCTCCAGCAGGTTGAGGAAGCGGCGGGCGTCGCCGTCGGCGTAGCCGGTCAGCGTATTGATGGCGGCATCGTCGAAGCTCAGCCCCTCCAGCGCGCCGTTGGCGGCGGCCCGTTCGAACAACTGGCGCAGTTCTTCTTCGTCCAGGCTGTTCAGCACATAGACCTGGGCGCGCGACAGCAGCGCGGAGTTGACTTCGAAGGAGGGGTTTTCCGTGGTGGCGCCGATGAAGGTGAGCAGGCCGGATTCGACAAAGGGCAGGAAGGCGTCCTGCTGGCTCTTGTTGAAGCGGTGCACTTCGTCGACGAACAGAATGGTGTGGCGGCCGGAGCGCTGCAGCGCGGCGTGCGCGCGCTCCACCGCCTCGCGGATGTCCTTGACGCCGGAGAACACTGCCGACAGCGGGATGAATTCGGCGTCGAAACTGGCGGCGAGAATGCGCGCCAGCGTGGTCTTGCCGACGCCGGGCGGGCCCCACAGAATCATCGAGTGCGGGGTGCGCGCCTCCACGGCCAGCCGCAGCGGTTTGCCAGGGCCGATCAAGTGCCGTTGGCCGATCACCTCGTCGAGGCGGCCGGGACGTAGCGCTTCGGCCAGCGGTTTTTTCGGTTCATGGGCAAACAGATCGTTCATGGCGGGGTTCTGCGGCGGGGGAAATCAAAGCGACAGTATATCAGCTGAGCCGCTGGGCGCGCCTACCGCGCGGATTTGTTGCAGCGCAAAAAATATGGCGTTGACGGATGATTGCTGGCAGATTGTTTCCATTGTCATGATATTGCAAACGGCTTGGGAGGCAGAAATGCAAGCAGTGGATACCGGCCGCATGATTTTGCGGCCTTTCAAGGAGGATGATCTGGACGCCTTTTACCGGCTTGGTACCGTGGCCGAGGCCATCCGCTATGTCGGCAACACGCCTTTTGGCTCGCCCGAGCAAGCTTTGCAGGCAATGCGCGACGGCCCGCTAGCGGATTATGAGCGGCATGGTTTTGGCCGAGTGGCCTGCGTGTGGAAGGATAGCGGCGAAGTAATAGGCTTCAGTGGCCTGAAATACATGGCGGCGGTGGACGCGGTGGAATTGGGCTATCGCTTTCTGCCGGAGTACTGGGGTTTGGGCCTGGCCACCGAGTCCGGTCGCGCCTGTCTGCGCCTAGCGCGGGATGTTTACGCGCTGGACCGGCTGGTGGGCTTGGTGCATCCGGACAATGCCGGCTCCGCGCGCGTGTTGAGCAAGCTGGGCTTCGCGGTGGAGGGGCAGGTGCGTTTGGACTTCATTCCGGACACGCCGGTGGATTTGTTCGCCAGAGGGTTGTCGGCGGATGAGGCTTTGTAATGTGTAAAGAGGGAAGCGCCTTGACCTAGCTGTCCGGCGTTCAACTCCGCCTGGCCTGACGGCTGTCACTCTATTGTGTAACCCGCTCTTTTGGCGGGTTTTTTCATGGAGCGCCGCGTTGGCGACGGGCGGCGGCCTGAACGGGTTTGACGCGCGTCAAATGCGCTCGTGGTTGCGCATGACATGGATGAGTGGTGATGCATAGAATCTCAACGTGATAATTTTTTTGTCATCGCCATGAAACTGCAACTTGACGCGGAAGTGCTCGCCGATTTCGTGTCGGCCCTGTTGGGGCCGGACAGCGAAGTGGCTGTGCACGATCTATCCGATCCCAGCGCCTCGCTCAAAATCATCCGCAATGGGCATGTGTCCGGCCGCAGCGTCGGCGCTCCGGCCACCGACCTCGCCTTGAGCATGGCGCGGGAGTGCTCCGTCAAGGGGGGCGAGAACTATCGGCTGAACTACCGCAGCAAGACCCGAGGCGGAGTGTCGCTGCGTTCGTCCACCCTGGTGATCAAGGACGAGACCGGCCGCGTGCAGGCCATGCTCTGCGTCAACTCCGACGACAGCCGCTACAAGCGCGCGCTGGAGGCGGTGCAGGCTCTGCTGCCGGCAGAACTGTCTCACGACTCGCATCAGGAAACCTTGTCGCTAGGCATTGATGATGTTGGCGTGGGGATTATGCAGGGCGTGCTGGAGCAATACGCGATTGATCCGACGCGCTTGTCCGGCGATGAAAAACTGGAGGTGATCAGGGAGCTGAATCAGCGGGGCTTGTTCTCTATCCGCGGATTCGTCGGCAAGGCTTCGCAGGCGTTGGAAATCTCCGAACCCACTCTTTACCGCTATCTGAAGCAGTGTCGCGACTGAGGGCTTCCGATACGCATCCGAGAATCCCTTCACGCGCTGTTGGCGCAGCGCGGCGGGGAAACCCAAGCATCCGGTTGGCGCCGGAGGGCTTGAGACAGCAGATGAACCACTAAAGGAACAACGAGTATGGACATCACCCAAGTGGGCGTCAAGCCCAGGGCAAGCGCTGCCGAGCGCGCGGGCATGAGCGAAGCGGAGTGGCGGGAGGCGGTGCGTTTCGACGCTACCGACCGAGGTTGGGTCGTGATGAGCATCGGCATGGCGATAGGCGCCGGCATTGTTTTTCTGCCGGTCCAGGTGGGGTTGATGGGGCTGTGGGTGTTCTTGCTCTCCTCCGTTATCGGTTATCCGGCGATGTATTTGTTCCAGCGTCTGTTCATCAACACCTTGGCGGAGTCGCCGGAGTGCAAGGATTACCCCAGCGTGATCAGCGGCTATCTGGGCAAGAACTGGGGCATTCTGCTGGGGGCGCTCTACTTCATCATGCTGGTGATCTGGGTTTTTGTGTATTCAACCGCCATCACTAACGACAGCGCCTCCTTTCTGCACAGCTTCGGCGTGACCGAGACGCTGCTGTCCGCCAATCCCTTCTATGGCCTGGGGCTGATCTGCCTGCTGGTGGCGCTGGCTTCCCGTGGCGAGCAATTGCTGTTCAAGATTTCCACCGGCATGGTGCTGACCAAGCTGGGCGTGGTGGCGGTGCTGGGTCTGGCCATGGTTTCGGAATGGCGAATGGTCAATGTGGGCGCTTTCCCCTCGCTGGGCAGCCTGATCAAGGACGCCATCGTCATGCTGCCGTTCACGCTGACCTCCATCCTGTTCATTCAAAGCCTGAGCCCGATGGTGATTTCCTACCGCGCGCGGGAAAAGTCGCGGAAAGTGGCGCAGTACAAGGCAATGCGGGCGATGAACATCGCCTTCGGCATCCTCTTCGTTACCGTCTTTTTCTACGCGGTGTCCTTTACCTTGGCGATGGGGCACGAACAGGCGGTCAAGGCCTCGCATGAAAACATTTCCGCTTTGGCCATGGTAGCCAGCAGCATGCCGGGCGATATGGTGAAGCTGTTCAGCCTGATCCTGAATATTTTTGCGGTGATGACCGCGTATTTTGGCGTTTATCTGGGCTTCCGCGAGGCCTGCCAGGGCCTGGCGATGAATCTGCTGCGCCGGGTAATGCCGGAGGAGCGTATCCGGCCCGAGTGGGTGGCCAAGGGCATCATGGTGTTCACCGTCTTGCTGTCCTGGGGCGCCATCGTGCTGAACGCGCCGGTGCTGAGCTTCACTTCGATCTGCAGCCCGGTTTTTGGCTTGGTGGGCTGTTTGATCCCGGCCTATCTGGTTTACCAAGTGCCCTTCCTGCACAAATACAAGGGCGCCGCGCTCAAGATCATCATCGCCACCGGCCTGTTGCTCTGCGTGTCGCCGTTCCTGGCTTTCTCCTGATTTTCGCCGCCGGCCCGCCTTGTGGGCGGCGGCAAGGCATTTACTTGATTTGAAAGCGTAATCACTATGTGTACACCAACTCTCAACACCGATCTGTGGCCGAAGTTCGTCAAGGCGGCGCGCGCGGAAGTGGCGCCGGCGCTGGGTTGCACCGAGCCGATTTCATTGGCCCTGGCCTGTGCCATCGCCGCCAAGACGCTGGGCCGCGCGCCAGAGCGCATCGAAGCGCGGGTTTCGCCCAATCTGATGAAGAACGGCATGGGCGTGACGGTGCCGGGCACTGGCGCGGTGGGCCTGCAGATCGCCGCCGCGGTGGGCGCGCTAGGAGGCGACCCGGACGGCAAGCTAGAAGTGCTCAAGGGTTTGAGCGGCGAAGTGGTGGATGCCGCCAAACGCATGCTCGCGGAGCAGCGCGTGACGCTGAGCATCGCGGACGTGCCGAATATCCTGTATTCGGAAGCCCAAGTGTTCGCCGGCGACGAGACGGCACGGGTCTGCATCGCGGACTCTCACACTAATGTGGTGCTGATCGAGCGCAATGGCGCGGCGGTGTTCCGCGCCGAACTCGAGAGCTCCGGCCAGGCCGGCGCCGCATACGACTTTTCCGACGCGACGGCGCGGGATGTTTACGACTTCGCCACCCAGGCTCCGCTGGAAATGATGGATTTCATCCACGAGGCGGCCACGCTGAACGAGGCGCTGTCGCGAGCGGGCATGGGGGGGCAGTTTGGCCTGCACATTGGCGCAACCCTGCACAAGCAGGTGAGCGCCGGTTTGCTGTCGGACAATCTGTTGACCCGCATCCTCACCCGCACCACCGCGGCGTCCGACGCCCGCATGGGAGGCGCCACCCTGCCGGCGATGAGCAACTCCGGCTCCGGAAATCAGGGCATTGCCGCTACCATGCCGGTGGTGGTGGTGGCCGAGCATGTCGGCGCCGATCGCGAGGGGCTGACGCGGGCGCTGATGCTGTCGCACTTGATGGCCATTTATATTCACGCCCGGCTGCCCAAGCTGTCCGCGCTGTGCGCGGTCACCACCGCGTCCATGGGCGCGGCGGCGGGGATGGCCCAGTTGCTGGGCGGCGGCTACGCGGTGGCGGGCATGGCCATTTCCAGCATGATAGGCGACTTGGCCGGCATGATTTGCGACGGCGCGTCCAATAGCTGCGCGATGAAGGTGTCCACTTCGGCGGGGTCTGCTTACAAGGCGGTACTGATGGCGCTGGACGGCGTGTGCGTGGCGGGCAGCGACGGCATTGTGGAATGCGAGCTGGACGCCTCCATCGCCAACCTGGGCAAGCTGGCCAGCCAGGGCATGGTGCAGACTGATGCGCAGATTCTGAAAATCATGATGGACAAGCAAACCGCCGCCAGCGCTTGATCCCATCGCGCTAAATCCAACGCCCTCGACGCGTCTGCGTCTTCGAGGGCGTTTTTCATGGCGTGCGCTTGTGATCCCGGGAGCGTGCTTGCGAGCTAAGGCTCAAGCGGCTGGGAAAGCAGAGTGTACATACGAAGCATGAGCATGCTGAGCTTGTTTTAACGACGCATCGCCGAAGCGCAGCAGGTTTTCAACAGGCCCTGAGGAAAAGTGTGGAGCGTGGGCGGGACAAAGATAATGCAAGATAAACGGAAAACAGCGTGTTGAGCCGAGCCGCTTTGCTATGGCGGGAGGACGCTTGGCCCAAGCGTTTTGGAGAGGTATGGCTGCAATCAGGGTTGGTGCGAAAGGAGAGACTTGAACTCGTCCTGGTCGACATGAATGTGTAAAAATTCCGATTTGATCTGACAGTCAGGTGCCATCAAAGCGGGAGAATTTCAGATCGGGTCCGAGCTTCTAAAATTCAGATTGGCTAGGGCAGGTTTTTGCGTCGTGTCAGGAAGATGGTATCGACTATTTTATCCTGCTGGCATTGCTTTCAATGGTTGTTCTCATTGATTGGTAAGGTTCTGGTTTTCTTGAGGATGACTTATTCAGATCATTTTTAACTAGGCATGCGCAGAGGGATGAGACTGTATGCGGCTGCTCGCTCTAATAGCTGACTTGTCGTGTTTACATCGAACTTTACATAAAGCCTATCGCTAATGGCTGTTTGCACCGCACGAATTGAAATGTCTTTGCCATGAATCGTTGATAATATTTTTGCGATCTCTTTTGGGGATTTGTAGATGGATAGATAGTAAATTATCTCCTGCTCTCTATTGCTTAGACTTATTTGTATTCTACTTTTTTTGCTATCGCCGTGATTTATGCCTAGACGCTGGTTTAGGATGGATAGTTTAGTGTGCTGTGCATCATTCATGAACTTGTCAACTAAGTTGGCAAGTTGTAAATGTAGTTTATCAACGCTGCGTTCACGCTCTATCTCTTGCAGCCTTCTTTCAATGGTGACGTCTTTACAAAATCCGACCAATCCCACGGTCTTGCCATCTTGTATGATTGGGTGCTTAATGGTTTCTGACCAAATGGAGTCGCCATTTCCAGAAGGTATTTGTTCGAGTCTAGTGACAGTCTGTCCCGTCTCTAAAACAAGCCTATCATCTTTTTCAAAGAGTTCCCAATTGTGTGCCCAAGGCAGATCTATATCTCGTTTTTTGATAAGGGTGTCTATATCCTCGACTTCAACCATATCAAGAAATTTTTGATTGCACCCCATGAAGAATCGTTCCGCATTCTTCCAGAAAGTTGGGACGGGACTATAGTTTATTATCTGAAAATAATTTTCGCTCTTGTTCATACTGTTTTCCAATATCAGCTTCTTTCAGCCAAGTGGTAAAGTTTTTTACCTCGTGTTCGCCTTCGTCAGGCGCCCAGTCGGCAAATGTACGATCTATTTCTGGCCGCCCATAAGTAAAGCTACAGTTCCGTATCTCAAGATATGCACAGTCGGATAAAGGGACATAGCTGTGATACAAATTTTGCGGTATCTCAATTACGCGGTTGCAGTACTGACTTATCTCAACCTTGTTCAGTATTTTGCCTGCATCATCAAAAATGATAACAAGCATTTCTCCAGATATCCAAGTTAACAGCTCCCATTGATTATCACTTTCATGCTTGTGCGGCTTGATGTAAGAGTCCGACGCCATGCAGTTCACGAAGCGTTGAGGGATCTCATCGTAGCTGCTATGGATGAGGATTGGCGTGCGTTTTCGTGGGGCGTTTCTGCTCTCTTCAATAACAGCTTCTATGCAGTCGTTGCTAATAAGCTTAGATGTGATTGGCTGCATTTGAATTGTTCTTTCTTGAACTATTTGTAAAATGTGTTAACTTTAGCATGTTTTTTTGCCGTCGTGAACAGTTGTTTTTGCGTCTTGAAATATCCTCAAATCTTATAAAATCCCATCAGCTTTGCTTGATCGGAGTGCTTTGCCATGAATCCAGAAGAATATGCGTACAAACATCCTTCCTGTATGGGGTTGCTGTCATTTAAGAATTCATTTGCCCAAGTAGTGGCGCAACATGTTTTATCTTTGCCGGATAACGAGCTATCTCAGTTTGAACATTGCGCGAGGCGGCACGGCAAGATATCTGATATGGTTTGTATAGATGAGGTGTCTGTCAGTGATATGTTGGCCTCTCCATTTTATCGCCACCGAGCTGACATTATTGCTTACATTGACAGGAAGCCGGTCTTCTACTACACAGGGGTGGGCATCTATCAATGGAGCGATACCCTTGATAGGGAATGTCTGAGCTACTGGATCAGTTACCCGGAATTGCCTTTGGGTTGGGAGATAAACTAATAAATTTCGGTGAGGTTATTGGAAATGGGAGACTATTGTTTGAGCCTGTTATGTCGGCAATATGTTTTACCTGATAATTTAGCCTGGCCAGGCTCTGTGTACTCGAAGAAAAAAATCTTCACACTTGGCACCGCAGCAATTCAGCGTACGCGACGCCCCCCGGTATTGTGTAGCGCACGGCTTTAGAGTCCAGTCCACCATGACATGGAGATTGGATATGAAGAAACATTTCATTTGAAGAGCTGATCATCGGTTTCCTGCGCGAAGCAGAAGCCGGCATGTCCGCAGCAGAACTGTGCCGCGAGCACGTTTTCCCGGAGGCCAGTGATTACCTCTGGCGCAGCAAGTTTGGAGGCATGCATCTTACGCGTGTCCTCGAGCATTTGGCGCAGACAGGCGACTTGCCTAAAGCGATCAGGACCGATAATGGTCAGAAATTCTGCAGCCGTGCCATGCTCATCTGGGCTTATGCCCGTGGCGTCCTGCTCTTCCTCTCAAGCCCGGCAAGCCCAATCAGAATGCCTGCATCGAATCGTTCAACGGGTGCTTACGGGATGAATGCCTGATCGAACACGGGCTCACCCGCCTGCTCCATGCCAAGGTCGTCATCGAAGCCTGGCGAAGGGAATACAACAATGAAAGACCTAAGAACGTGTTTATGCTCTAGCGAGCAAGAGCTAGACAAGGCGAAAACGGCTGAGGAAAGTGGAATGGTCGAGTGGTACATGAGCATTTCGAAGAGGTTTTTAACGCCGTATCGCCGACGCGCAGCAGACTTTGAACAGGCGCTAAGAAAGTCTTAGATGGTTTGACGCCAGCAGCCTACGCCAAATCACTCGCTGAGAAGTCAGATAAATTAACCCCGGACTCTACGGTTCAGTGCTACTGAGAATGGGGTGGGCGTTGGTAGTCGGCTGAAGAGCCTGTGTGACAGAGTGCGCTGGTATGCTTGAGCATGTCTGCATGGGGCTGTGGCATGCAACTGTAGCAGGTAGTCGGCCTGGAATGGCCTTTGAAATCAGTAAGTTATTGAGGCTTAACAGATTTAATGGTGCGAAAGGAGAGACTCGAACTCTCACGCCTTGCGGCGCTGGAACCTAAATCCAGTGCGTCTACCAATTCCGCCACTTTCGCTTTGATGCCGCTTGCAAATTAGAACAACCGTCCTCATTTGCAAGGGAGTGCAAGAATACCCGAAGCGTTTGCGCGACGCAAGCCGGGCCGCCGGGAAACTTATTGCCACAGCGGCTGTCACTGTCGGTACAATTTGATAAAAATCCCTTTGGAGAAAGGCTTACATTATGCACCCGAACCTTGAGACGGCCTATCAGACGACCGGTATGGCCGAGGTACGCCATAAGGTTCTTCGCAATACTTATGGTTTGCTGGGCTTGTCGATGATTCCCACGGTGATGGGAGCCATCGTCGGCACCAATATGAATTTCGGCTTCCTGGCCGGCAGCCCCATCATCGGCATGCTGGCGATCCTTGCCGTGTTCTACGGCTTGGTGTTCGCCATCGAGAAAAACCGCTACAGCTCGGCTGGCGTGTTTCTGATGCTGGGTTTCACTTTCCTGATGGGCTTGCTGTTGGGGCCCTTGCTGCAACTGGCGTTCAAGTTTTCCAACGGCGGCCAGCTGATTATGACCGCGGGCGCGGCCACCGCGCTGGTGTTCTTCGTGATGGCGGGCATCGCCACCACCACCAAGCGCGATCTGAGCGGCCTGGGCAACTTCCTCACCGTGGGCGCCATCGTGCTGATGGTGGCGGTGGTGGCCAACATCTTCCTGCGCATGCCGGCTTTCCATCTGATGATTTCCGCGGCTTTCGCGCTGTTCAGCTCGCTGATGATTCTGTGGCAGGTCAAGGTGGTGGTGGACGGCGGCGAGGACAGCTACATTTCCGCAGCGTTGTCGATCTACATCAGCATTTACAACCTGTTCACCAGCTTGTTGCAACTGTTGCTGGCTTTTGCCGGAGAACGCGACTAAACCTCGCGTCGGCATCGTCTTCCAATCCAAAACGCCCCGTCCGGGGCGTTTTTTATTTGTTCCTTTTTCTTCTCTTTCTTAGTGCTTCTGTCTGACAAATCCTGACGTTCTTCTCTGGGCCTGGCTGTGTTTATGGGCGACTGGCCGCTGCGCCGTCGGCTACGGTAATTGTTGGATGTTTCATGCTAAGCGGTTGATTTTGACACCATTTTTCTTAGTTTGTTGCTTCTGTTTGTCATATTTGCGAATGGGAATTATTGCATTTTGTATTATGAAGTTTTTATATACGATAAAAATAAATAGGACTTTGGCATTTTCGATTTTGATGGTTCACTGCTTGGGCGGACGCCGCTTGGGCCGGCCGGAGCGCGGTGATGGAGGCCGTCTCGGCGGCCCGGCGCGAGCGCCGACGCAGGTTTGGCGCATGGTGCCCGCATAAGAATGGCTTGGCCTTTCGAAACCGGACGCCGGCGCAGGACCGAGGATTTCGCCGCCGCTGGCAGGCGGGGCGAATGGCCGAGAGCGATGGGGTGGCAGCCCCGGACTCGCGGCAGTTGTTCTCTATCGACAGCAGTTTCGACACTTAGGAGATGCAATGCGTATCCATATCACGGTGGGCGCGGTTTCGCTGGCCCTGGCGTCCTTGGCCGGTCAGGCCGCAACGCCCTTGCAAGCGGGAGATCCGCTGGTGTCCCAGCAATGGTTCCTGCAAAACACAGGGCAGAACGCGTTCTCGCAACGCGGCGGCGTGGCTGGCATCGATCTGAACCTGGCGCTCAGCCATTCGCGCAGCATCCAGGGGCGCGGCGTGACGGTGACCGTCATCGACGACGGCCTGGAGATCCGCCACCCGGACTTGGCGGGCAATGTGGTGCCCGGTTCCAAGAACCTGGCGAACAATAGCGACGATCCGACTCCCAGTTCGGCCACCGACAGCCACGGCACCGCCGTGGCCGGCATTGCCGCCGCGGTGGGCTTCAACAATCTGGGCGGTCGCGGCGTGGCGCCGGCGGCCAGCCTGAACGGTTTTAACTGGTTGAAGGCGCAGACGACCGCCGGTTGGATGCTGTCGCACGGCAAATCGCCGAGCGACGGCGCCGGCCAGTCGTCCACCAGTTCCCGCGTGTTCAACCAGAGCTACGGCAGCTCGGCGATCCGCTCGATTCCGGGCAATCCCGATACTGATATGTCGTTGCGGGTGCGAGACGAAGCGCACGAGGATGTCAGCCTGCGCAGCAACGGCGGCAAGGGCGCGGTGTTCGTCAAGTCGGCGGGCAACGCCTACGTCAGCTTCCAGTCCGGCTCGGACAATGACGGCAAACCCACCTATGTACTGGCGAAGGCCGGCAACGACGGTCTGCCGATCCAGGATTCCAACCTGACCACCGACAACAGCAACTACTGGAACGTGGTGGTGTCGGCGCTGAACGCCGACGGCGTGCGCTCGTCCTACTCCTCGGTAGGCGCCAACGTGCTGCTGACCTCCCCTGGCGGCGAGTACGGCACCGCCAGCCCGGCGATGGTGACCACCGATCTGGTGGGTTGCGACCGCGGCTCCAACTCCACGTTGCGTCCGTCCACCAATCAGTTGCACGGCGGCACCGCGCTGGACCCTAATTGCGATTACCGCGGCACCATGAACGGCACTTCCGCCGCGGCGCCAGCGGCTTCCGGCTCGTTCGCGTTGCTGATGTCGGCTTATCCCAGCCTGAGCGCGCGCGATGTGCGCGATCTGTTGATCAAGTCGGCGCGCAAAGTGGACGCCAATCATGCCGGCGTGACCCTGGCCTTCAAGGACGCCAAGGGCGGCGCGCACAGCTACCAGGCTTTGCCGGGGTGGCAGAACAACGCCGCCGGTCTCGCCTTCCATCCGTTCTACGGCTTTGGCCTGATCGATGTGGACAAGGCGGTGGAACTGGGCCGCAATCACAAGCCGTTGGCGGCGCTGGAGAAGACGCGCTGGCAGACGGTGTCGGTGATGAAGGAGATTCCGGATGCCAGCGAAGCTGGACTGGATAGCGTGTACACCCATGCCGAGGATTTGACGGTGGAAGCCGTGCAGGTGCTGGTGGATGCTAAGCACGGCCGCGCCAACGATCTGGCGGTGGAATTGATTTCGCCGGCAGGCACTCGCTCGGTGCTGCTGTCGCCGCGCACCGGCCTGGTGAACGAGAGCTACGGCCTGAACCAGCAACGCTTGTTGTCCAACCACTTTTACGGCGAATCGGCGCGCGGTCAATGGCGGCTGCGCGTGACCGACACCAACGGCGCCGAGTACTATTACGACTACCGTGACGCTAAGGGCCAGCGCACGCTAAGCCTGCCCAACGCCACCGGCACCCTGCGGTCTTGGTCCATCCGCTTCATCGGCCACAAAGGAGCATAACGATGAAACATTCCCTGATTCTGGCCGGCCTGCTGGCCTTGGCCGCCGGCGCACAGGCCGCCGACGTTCCGTCCTTCAAGCAGAAGCCGGGCGGCCAGCCGCTGGTGATCAACGGCAAGACCTATTACAAGCAAGCGGCTCCGGCCGGCAAGCTGCCGCAGGGCGTCAGCGCCCGCTCGGCGGCGAGCGAGGGCGGTGTGACGCTGAAGCGCGGCGACGTGCTGCGTTCCGAAGGCGAGCTGGCTCCGTCCAGGGTCAGCGGCGTGGTGATGGTGAAGCTGGCTTCGCCGCGAGACGAGGCCGCGGTGGCGCGCGATCATAGCCTGAGCGTTCGTTACCGCACTCAGAGCGTGGTGGTGTTCGACGCGCCGGCCCAGGTCGAGTTGCTGTCCTTGCAACAGCGTCTGTCCGCGGACAAGCGGGTGAAGCAAGTGCAGTTGGAGGTATTCAGCAATAGCGAGTTGCCGCAATAAGGGCGTTCGCGGGCGAGAGCCTGTTCAAAGGACGACGCCGGCCCTGGGCCGGCGTTTTTCATGCCGTGGCGTTTTGCGTCTGAAGATGGCGGGTGTTTTGGCCCAGATCCACCAACAAGCGGTCCAGCCGGGCGATGGCGTCCGCGATGGCCTGGGTTTCGCCGGACAGGCTGCGGGTGGATTCGCCCACCGCGGTGATGTCGTTGGCGAACTGGGCGAAGCCGCGGTTTTGATTGGCTTCCGCCTGCGACATCTGGCTGAGCAAGCTGGCCAGCTCGCCGGTTTCGCCTATGATGCCGGACAGCTTGCGTTGGGCGTCCAGCGAGTTGTCGCGGCCCGCCTGCATCTGCTGATTGCCGTCCCGCATCGCGATGAGCGCCTGGTTGGTGCCGTCGACGATCAGCCGGATTTTCTGTTCTATGTCCAGAGTGGCGTTCTGGGTGCGCTCGGCTAGTTTGCGCACCTCGTCGGCCACCACCGCGAAGCCGCGGCCCAGCTCTCCGGCGCGCGCCGCCTCGATGGCGGCGTTGAGCGCCAGGAGGTTGGTCTGGTCGGCGATGTCGCGGATCAGTTGCACGATGCCGCTGACTTCGGCACTGCGCTCGCCCAGCTGTTCCAGCCGGCTGGAGGCCAGCGCGATCACTTCGCCGGCCTTGCTCAACTGCCTGACCGCCTGGTCCATTGCTTCGCCGCCGCCCAAGGCGGCTTGGCCGGCGGTGTGCGCCAGCTGAGTGGCCGTCACCGATTGCTCGGCGTTCTGGCTGGTGACCACCGCCATTTGTTGGGCGATCACTACCATGTCTTCGGAGCGTTCGCGCTGGCTGGCCATGGTTTCGGCCATATTGCCGGTGCTGCCGGCGATATCGCGGCTGGCGCTGGAAGCGGCCTGGATGGATTCGGTCAACTGAGCCATCAGCTGCCGCATCGCCTGTTGAGCTTGTTCCGCCTCGCGCCGCGCGCCTTCCAGTTTCTCAAAGCTTTTGGCCTTGGCCTTGTCGAAGGCCAGCGCCAGGGCCAGCACCACCAGCGACAAGCCTGCCAGCGATTTGGCCTGCAGCTTGGGAATTTCGGCGTGGGGAATCGGGTTGGCGGGCAGCAGTCCCTGAGCGCTCATCCACAAGAACAGGCCGATGGCGGCCGCGGTCAGCCCCAGCCAGACCATGCCGGAGACACGGGTGGCGACGAAGACGGCGGTGAAGGGAATGGCGGCGAACCAAACGATGCTGGTGGACTGGATGCCGCCGTTGACGTAGACCATCCAGCACACCATCGCGTACATGCAGCTGGTGATGAATTCAGCGCTGAAGCGCACCGCGCCGCTCAGTTTGAGCAGAAGCGGCCCCAGCAGCAGGCCCAGGCCGCCCAGCGCGATGCCGGCGGCCATCGCACGGTGGCCCAGTTGCAGGTATTCGATGGCGAACAGCGGCGCCACCAGGCCGGCCAGCAGGCCGACCCCGACGACGGTGCGGCCGCGGATAGCCTGTTCCGGAGATTGGCGTACGCGGTCCGGGATGAACCATTCCGTGATGGTTTGAATCGACATGGAGTGCCCCTCTGATGCGTTGTAGACGCGGCTGCGGACGCAGCTTGTTGTTGTGCGGCTTTTATGGCGCTCCAATGTAAAACAATTGTTTGAATTAACGCAATGGCATAGCCGGGCAGGGCCGAATAGGAGAGGGGAACTGTTGTGCGTAATGGCGAAACCGCCTGCCGGGAGGCAGGCGGTTGGATAGGGGGCTGGGCTTAGAACGTGTTTACGATCTCGCGAGCTAAGGCGAGACAAGGCGAAAATGGCTGAGAAAGCGGAATGTACGTGTGGTACATGAGCATTTCGAAGCCGTTTTCAACGCCGTATCGCCGACGTGTAGCAGATCGTAAACAGGCTCTTAGATGGACTCGCCTTGCTCCGCCTGCAGCGCGGTCAAGGCGATGGTGTAGACAATGTCGTCCACCAGCGCGCCGCGCGACAGATCGTTGACCGGCTTGCGCAGGCCTTGCAGCATCGGGCCCACCGACACCACATTGGCTGAGCGCTGAACGGCCTTGTAAGTGGTGTTGCCGGTGTTGAGGTCCGGGAATACGAACACGGTGGCGCGGCCGGCCACTTCGCTGTCCGGCGCCTTCTGGCGGCCTACCGATTCCACGCTGGCGGCGTCGTACTGCATCGGGCCGTCTATCATCAGATCCGGGCGCTTTTCCTTGGCGATGCGTGTGGCTTCCCGGACTTTCTCCACGTCCGATCCGCTGCCGGAGGAGCCGGTGGAGTAGGAGATCATCGCCACACGCGGCGGAATGCCGAAAGCGGCGGCGGAGTCCGCCGACTGTATGGCGATGTCGGCCAACTGTTCGGCGTCAGGATCGGGGTTCACCGCGCAGTCGCCGTAGACCAGTACCTGCTCCGGCATCAGCATGAAGAACACGCTGGACACGATGCTGGCGCCCGGCGCGGTCTTGATCAGCTGCAGGGCGGGGCGGATGGTGTTGGCGGTGGTGTGCACCGCGCCGGACACCAGGCCGTCCACTTCGTCCAGCGCCAGCATCATGGTGCCCATCACCACATTGTCTTCCAATTGCTGTTCGGCCATCGGCGCGTTCAGACCTTTGCTCTTGCGCAGCTCCACCATGGGCGGCACATAGCGGCTGCGCACCTCGTTGGGATCAATGATTTCCACCGACTCCGGCAGCGTCACGCCCTGGGCTTCCGCCACTTGCAGGATTTCGGCGCGCTGGCCGATCAGCACGCAGCGGGCGATGCCCTTCTCGTGGCAGATGGCGGCGGCCTGGATGGTGCGCGGCTCGTTGCCTTCCGGCAGCACGATGCGTTTATTGGCCTTGCGCGCCTTTTCCATCAGCTGGTAACGGAAGGCAGGCGGCGGCAGGCGCAGTTCCTGAGGCGTGCCGATGTATTGTTTCAGCGGCGCCACGTTCAGGTGCTCGGCGACGAATTCGATCACGCGCTCCATGCGCTCGCGGTCGTCGGACGGCACTTGCAAGCTCATATTGTTAAGCGCGCTGCTGGTGTCGAAGGTGTTGGATTCGCTGGCCATCACCGGCATGCCGCCGGTGAAGGCCTGCTGGCACAGCAGCATGATGCGCGGGTCCGGCATCGAATCGCAGGTCAGCAACAGCCCGGCCAGCGGCACCCCGTTCATCGCCGCCATCGCGGTGGCCAGCACGATGTCCTCGCGGTCGCCGGGAGTGATGATCAGCGCGCCGGGCTTGAGCAGGTGCACGATATTAGGAACGGTGCGAGCGGTCACCACCATGGTGCGCACGCGGCGGCTGGTCAGTTGGCCGGCGTGCAACAGCCGCGCCTTCAGATGATTGGCCACGTCCAGGGTGCGCGGCGCCAGCAGTTCCGGCTCGTGCGGGATGGCGCCCAGCATCGGCAGCCGCGCCTTTTTCATCAAGCTGCCGCTTTCCAGCACCTCGGTGGCGATGTCCTGAGCGTTCTGGTCCTTGGGCACCCGGTTGAGGATGTAGCCGGCGATCTGGCCGCCCTGGCCGCCGCCAAAGGCCTGAATGCTCATTTCCAGCTGCTCGGCGATCTCGTGGCTGGCCAGGTTGTCGGCCGCGCTGACCAGGATGGTCTGCGCTTGCAGATTGCGCGCGATCTTGGTGTTTAGAAAGGTGGAGAACACCTGTTTCTGGTCCGGTACCAGGCCCTCCACCAGCACCACGTCCACCTGATTGGCCGCCTGTTGATACAGGCTGACCACTTCTTCCATCAATTGATCCACCTGGCCTTTGGACAGCAGGCGTTCCACCCGCTCCATCGGAATCGGCTCCGGCGGATTGAGCCGGCAGATGGCGCGGGCGAAGTGGGTGGAGCGTTCCGGCTCCTTGGGGTCCGCGCCCTGGGCGATGGGTTTGACGAAGCCGACGCGCAGGCCGGCTTGCTCCAGGCTGTGGATGGCGCCCAGCGCCACCGAGGTCAGGCCGGCGTTGAAGCCGATGGGAGCGAGGAAAAAGGTTTGCATGTTTTCAGAGGCTTTCCTGTGACGCGCGGGGGGAATGGGCGCGAACGACGGTCCGGCACCGACCGAGCGGTGTCGCAGGCTGCAGGCGCGTGGCGCGATGAGTCGTAAAATTTGGCATTTAGGCAAAAATCAGCGGTTTTGTCGCCATGGATCCCAAGCTTGCGGCCGCGGCGGCGAGGGTGGGTTCTCGCTGTGGCGGGCACGGCTTTTCAATCGGTATAGCATTGCCGGAAGCTGGCGTCAGCGCTGCCGCGCCACCGGCGAAAGCATGGCTGCGCCTGTATTTACGCGGCAGGCATTGTAACTGGCGGCATATCGGCTACAGTCCAGAAGGGGCCGTGGCTCAAAGCCGGACGGAGGCGATGACGGCGATTATAACATCATGAATTAAGCGACTCTAATATTGCATTGCAGCGTGAATGCTAAATCTTTGATTCCTATCAAAAATATTATTCTAAGTATGATTTGGGTACGGCAAGCTGATGTTTTTACGCCAAAAACCCGCTTCCGGTAGAGAGGAAAGGCTTGCCCCGGTGGGGGGGCGGGGGCATAATCCGCCCCTCTGTTGCAAGGTTCGGCCTTGTTTTTGTTGATTGTTTTTGATAGTCCCGCAAACTCGTTTTAAGCGAGATTCGGCTGGTCTTATATCTTCTACCGGAGGTGTGGGAATAATGTCTGATCTGGCTTCCGCGCAGTTGCTTCAAGCATCTGCTGCCCAGCTACCCGTCTATACCTATTTTGATCCTGCCTATTACGCTCAGGAACAGCGGCTGCTGTTTGGAGACGCGCCCATCTACTATGGCCATGAGCTGATGACGCCCAACGCCGGCGATTATCAGACTCTGGAATGGATGGGGCACGGCAAGATGCTCAAGAATGTGGATGGCCGGATCAAGCTGATCTCCAATGTATGCCGTCACCGCCAGGCCATCATTTATAAGGGCCGCGGCAACGGCAATCATATCGTCTGCAATTTGCATGGCTGGACTTACGACGCCGAAGGCTCTTTGCTGGGCGCGCCGCATTTCCCGGAGACGCCGTGCTTGAACCTGAGCCAGACCGAACTGACGCGTTGGAACGGCCTGTTGTTCGACGCGCGCCGCAATGTGGCGCGCGACCTGGAAAACCTGGGCGTGGCCAAGCACATGAGCTTTGACGGTTACGCCTACCATTCCAGCCATCTGACGGAGTACGCCTTCAACTGGAAGACCTTCATCGAAGTGTATTCCGAGGACTACCACGTCGATCCCTTCCACCCCGGCCTCGGCAATTTCGTCGATTGCGACGATCTGAAGTGGGAGTGGGGCGCGCAATACCATGTACAAACCGTGGGCGTGAAGAACCAGCTGGCCACCTCGGGCTCCCGCGTCTACGGCAAGTGGCACGAGGAAGTCCGCCGCCGCTACGCCGATCAGCAGCCGGAGTTCGGCGCCATTTGGCTGACGTACTACCCCAACATCATGGTGGAGTGGTATCCGCATGTGCTGGTGGTCAGCGTGGTGATGCCGCGCGGGCCGGAGCAGTGCACGGTGTTGACCGAGTTCTACTACCCGGAGGACGTGGTGTGGTTCGAGCCGGAGTTTATCGAGGCGGAGCAGGCGGCCTATTTTGAAACCGCCAAGGAAGACGACGAGATCTGCTACCGGATGCACGAAGGCCGCCGGGCCTTGTGGATGCGCGGCGAGAGCGAGGTGGGGCCTTATCAATCGCCCACCGAAGAAGGCATGCTGCACTTCCACGAGTTCTACCGACGCAAGATGGGCGAGGCGCTGACTGGTTAAGCGACGGCTTGCGGTGTCATAATGCAAAGGCGCGGACTTGTCCGCGCCTTTTTTACGAGCCTGTTCAAAGTTTGCCGCGCGTTGGAAGGCGTCACGCGGGAGGACCGCTGCAGAATGCTCATGTACCGTCAGCACATGCCGCTGCTTCCGCCGTTTTCGTCTTGTCTCGCTCGCCGGATTGTGAGCAGGCTCTTATCTGGTTTGCCCGATTCCATGCTCAAAACGCTTTTCCGCTGTTTGCCCTTGTCGCTGGCCTTGCTGGCTCCGTTGGCCCAGGCCGCTGTCTACACCGATGCCGTGAGCCGCGTGCGTTTCACTGTGCCGCCGGGCTGGAAGGTTCGTCCCAGCGTGGTGGACGGTCAACGCGTGCTGCGGGTGGTGCCGCCCAAAGCCGATCAGCGCGAGCGCGCCGCCATCGATGTGCAGGTGTTCTCGCGCAAGCCGGGGCGCGGCGACACCCTGGCCCGGCTGGCGCAAAAATACCGCCGGGAGGACGATAATCGCGAAGCCGCCAATTTCGCCCGCGTCAACAGCCGCAGCGGCCGGCTGGTGACCGAATACCGCGACGGCCGCTTCGTTTCCAATCGGCTGTGGATTGTCCGCCACAACCTGCATGTGTTTCAGTTGGGGGACAAAAAGCGCATGGCCGAGGCGCGCTGCGCCGCCAACGCTTCTGAATTCAAAACCTATCGTCGGCAGATGGAGGCCATCTGCCTGTCGCTTGAATTGTTGAAGCGATGACGCCGGCGTTGAGCGACGGCGCACGGGCCATGGGACGGCGCTTGCGCCAAGGCCGGCTGGGTTCCGGCTGGATGGTGGTGGCGGCGCTGTGTTTCGCGCTGATGAGCATGTTCGTCAAGCTGGGCGCCGACGCCTTCGCTTCCACTGAGCTGCTGTTCTGGCGCACCGCCATCGGCGCGCTGGCTTTGGGCGCTGCGATGGCCTGGAAGCGCCAGTCGCCGTGGACGCCGCATTGGCGCGGGCACGTCAAGCGCAGCTTCGTGGGCTACGCGTCCATGGTGGCGCTGTTCTATGCGCTGACCCGGCTGCCCTTGTCCACGGCGGTCACGTTGAACTACACCTCCTCGCTGTTCTTCGCCTTGCTGTGTGTGATCAAGTTGAAAGACCGGCTGACGCCGCGCACCGGGCTGGCCCTGTTGCTGGGCTTCGTCGGCATCGTTATCCTGCTGCGCCCCACTTTCAGCTCAGAGCAGTGGCTGGCCGGCTTGATTGGTCTGATGTCCGGCGTCAGCGCCGGCTTCGCGGTGTTTCAGGTGCGCGAGTTGGGGCAGATGGGGGAGCCGTCCTGGAAGGTGGTGTTCTGGTTTTTCGCCATTTCCAGCGTGTTTGGCGGCATCTGGCTGGCTTTGGGGCCGGGTTTCAGCGCGGTGACGGCGGACAATGTCTTGCCGCTGCTTGGTGTTGGCGTGTGCGGCATGTTGGGACAATTGGCGATGACCCGCGCTTACAAGGACGGACGCAAATATCTGGTGGCCAGCTTTGGCTATCTGACGGTGCTGTTTTCCGCGCTGCTGGGCGTGGTGTTGTGGGGCGATCCGCTGAGCGCCTGGTCGCTGGCGGCGATGGTGTTGATAGTGGGCTCCGGCCTGATGGCGGCCTTGCGTTGAAGCAGAGCTTGGGGGGTCAACAAGAATGAATAAGGATAATGTGGTTTGACTAGTGGAAAGTGGCGCCTGGGTTCGGGCTGGATGGTGGTGGCGGCGGTGTTTTTCGGCCTGATGGGGGTGTTCGTCAAGCTGGGCGCCGAATATTTCTCCTCCACCGAGCTGGTGTTCTGGCGCACTCTTGTGGGCGCAGTCACGCTGGGCGCGGCGGCCTTGTGGCGGCGCGAGCGTTTCTCCACCCCCTTGCTGCGCTATCACGTGCAGCGCGGCCTGATCGGCTACGCTTCCTTATTGCTGTATTTCTACGCCATCGCTCATTTGCCCTTGTCCACGGCGGTGACGCTCAACTACACCTCGCCGATGTTCCTGGCGCTGCTGTCGGTGGCGCTGTTGCGCGAGCGCCTGCCCAAGCAGGCGCTGGCCGGCCTGGCGCTGGGCTTTGTCGGCGTGGTGCTGTTGCTGCGGCCCACCTTGTCCAGCGAGGCCTGGGTGGCCGGTTTGCTTGGCGTCGGCTCCGGCCTGCTGGCCGGCTGGTCCTATCTGCATGTGCGGGAGCTGGGCCGCCAGGGCGAGCCGGAATGGAAGGTCGTGTTCTATTTCGCGCTGATTTCCACGCTGGGCGGCCTGCTGTTGATGCTGTTTGAAACCTGGCATCCGGTGACGCTGGAGAACGCGTGGCTGCTGCTGGGCTTGGGCGCCACCGCCACCATCGCCCAATTGGCGATGACCCGCGCCTACAAGGTGGGGCGCAAGCTCTTGGCCGCCAATCTGTCTTACCTGACCGTGGTGTTTTCCACCTTGCTGGGCGTCGGCTTGTGGGGCGACCCGCTCAGCGCCGCCGGCCTGGCGGCGATGGGTTTGATCATCGTCAGCGGCATGTTGGCCAGCCGGCGTTAAGCTGCCACCATGGTCCGGCGTTTGACCGGACGCGGCGAGGGAACGGCGATGACGGTGCCTGCGGGCAAGGCCGCCTTGTTGGAGGCGATGAGGGACGAATACCGGCGCTTGAGCGCGGTGCTGGCGCGGGTGCCGCCGGAGCGCGCTTTCGCTCAGGAAATGGATGGGCACGCCAAGGGCAGCCGCATGAGCGCCGCGGACCTGATGGCCTATCTGCTGGGCTGGCAGGCGCTGGTGTTGAAGTGGCATCGATTGGAGCGGGACGGCTTGCCTATGGACTTTCCCGACACCGGCTACCGTTGGAATCAGTTGGGCTTGTTGGCGCGGAAGTTCTACCGCGATTACGGGGATGTCGACGACTGGGCGCGGCTGTGCGCGATGCTGGACGATAGCCAGCGTCAGGTAGAGGCGTTGGTGGAGAGCTATTCCGACGAGGCGCTTTACGGCGGCCCCTGGTACGACAAATGGACGCGCGGGAGGATGATTCAGTTCAATACCGCCTCGCCCTGCCGCAATGCCCGCGGGCGGCTAGCCGCCTGGCTCAAGACGCTGCCGGCCGGCTGAAAAAGCTTGCCGCGCCAGTGCGGCCAAGCCTTAAAATGAAAGCGACACCGCAAAGGAGAAGGACATGATCTCGATACGCGAACAACACTACGGCCTGGACGTGGCGCTGTACAACGAATTCACGCTGGCGGACTTCAAGCTGCTGGAGGAGGCCCTGCTCAAGCGCCAGTCCGAGCGTGCCAAGCCCGATCTGCTGCTGGACCTGACCGAGCTGAAGGACTTCACGCTGGACATGGCGCTGGAAGAGGTCAAATTCATGCGCGCCCATGAAAATCACGTCGGCCGCGTGGCGCTGGTGGTCAGCGATGTCTGGATCAAGCTGGCCGCCCACATCGCCGGGCTGCTGTCCAATACCCGCACTCAGTATTTCGATACCGCGGAAGAGGCCCAGGCCTGGCTGGAAAGCCCGGTGGCGGCGGGCACCTGACTTGTCCGGCGGCGCTGATTTCGGGACGTCCGACGCGGCGTCCCGGTTGATTTTGTCGGCGATGGCGGTACAGTAGCGGTTTTTGTTCAACTCGAAAGAATAAAAACCGATGTTGAAAAGCATTTCCAGCCGCCTGGCGGCCGAACTTTCCGTCCGCGAGGCGCAAGTCGCCGCCACCATCGACCTGATAGACGGCGGCGCCACCGTTCCCTTCATCGCCCGCTACCGCAAGGAAGCCACCGGCGGCCTGGACGACACCCAGCTGCGCACGCTGGCCGAGCGCTTGGTCTATCTGCGCGAGCTGGACGAGCGCCGCGTCAGCATCCTCGGCAGCATCTCCGAGCAAGGCAAACTGAGCCCCGAACTGGAAGCCGCGCTCTATGCCGCGGACAACAAGACCGCGCTGGAAGACCTTTACCTCCCCTACAAACCCAAGCGCCGCACCAAGGCGCAGATCGCGCGCGAAGCCGGGCTGGAGCCCTTGGCCGACGGTCTGTTGACCGATCCTAGCCAGGACCCCAACGTCGCCGCGGCCGCCTATGTCAACGCCGAGGCCGGCGTGGCCGACGCCAAGGCGGCGCTGGACGGCGCGCGCGCCATCCTGATCGAGCGCTTCGCCGAAGACGCTGAGCTCTTGGGCCAACTGCGCGAAAAGCTGTGGAACGAGGGCGAGCTGGTTGGCCAGGTCGTGGCTGGCAAGGAGAACGAGGGCGCCAAGTTTTCCGATTATTTCGAACACCGCGAAGCCATCCGCGCCACGCCCTCGCACCGCGCGCTGGCGTTATTGCGCGGCCGCAACGAGGGCGTGCTGAGTCTGGCGCTGAAATACCAGCCGGACGAAACCCCGATCACCGAACGCTCCGCCTACGAGCAACTGATCGCCGCGCGCTTCGGCGTGCGCGACGCCGGCCGTCCGGCCGACAAATGGCTGCTGGACACCGTGCGCTTGTGCTGGCGCGCCAAGATTTTCCTGTCGCTGGAGCTGGAACTGGTGTCGCGGCTCAAGGACGCCGCCGACGCCGAGGCGATCAAGGTGTTCGCGGACAATCTGCATGACCTCTTGCTGGCGGCCCCGGCCGGCCAGCGCGCCACCTTGGGCCTGGACCCGGGCCTGCGCACCGGCTGCAAGGTGGCGGTGGTGGACGGCACCGGCAAGCTGCTGGACACCGCCACCATTTATCCGCACGAGCCGCGCCGCGATTGGGACCGTTCGCTGGCGGTGCTGGGCGCCTTGTGCGCGCGTCATCGCGTGGATCTGATCGCCATCGGCAACGGCACCGCCAGCCGGGAAACCGACAAGCTGGCGCAGGAGCTGATCCGCGCCTATCCGCAATTGGGCATGACCAAGATCGTGGTGTCCGAAGCCGGCGCTTCGGTATATTCGGCGTCGGAACTGGCGGCGCGAGAATTCCCGGACCTGGACGTGTCACTGCGCGGCGCGGTGTCCATTGCCCGCCGTTTGCAGGACCCGCTGGCCGAACTGGTGAAGATCGATCCCAAGTCCATCGGCGTTGGCCAGTACCAGCACGACGTCAACCAGAGTCAATTGGCGCGCGCCTTGGACGCTGTGGTGGAGGATTGCGTCAACGCCGTCGGCGTGGACGTCAACACCGCCTCTGTGCCGCTGCTGACCCGCATCTCCGGCCTCAACGCCACACTGGCGGCCAATATCGTGTCCTACCGCGATCAGAACGGCGCCTTCCGCAGCCGCAAGCAATTGCTGAAAGTGCCGCGGCTGGGCGACAAAACCTTCGAACAGGCGGCCGGCTTCCTGCGCATCCGTGATGGCGATAACCCGCTGGACGGCTCCGCCGTGCATCCGGAAGCCTATCCGGTGGTGGAGCAGATTGTGCTCAAAACCGGCCGCGAGATGAAATCGCTGCTGGGCGATTCCGGCTTCCTCAAAACCGTGAAGGCGGTGGACTACACCGACGAACGCTTCGGCCTGCCCACGGTGATGGACATCCTGCGCGAGCTGGACAAGCCGGGCCGCGACCCGCGTCCGGAGTTCAAGACCGCCACCTTCCAGGACGGCGTCGAGGACATCAAGGACCTGCAGCCGGGCATGGTGTTGGAGGGCGTGGTCACCAATGTCGCCAACTTCGGCGCTTTCGTCGATATCGGCGTGCATCAGGATGGACTGGTTCACATCTCGGCCTTGTCCAACAAGTTCGTCGACGACCCGCGCAAGGTGGTCAAGGCCGGCGATGTGGTCAAGGTCAAGGTGATGGAGGTGGACGCGGCGCGCAAGCGCATCGCGCTGACCATGCGCTTGGACGACACGCCGGGCGCCGGCAATAGCCGCGGCCCGCGCAACGACGGCCCGCGCGCGCAGGACCGGCGCGGCGGCGATCGCCAGCGCGGCCAGCAACCGGCCGGCGATACCGCGATGGCGGCGGCGTTCGCCAAGCTCAAGCGCTGAGGCGGTTTTAAGGGCCTATTCAAAGTCTCGCGAGCTAGAGCGAGACAAGGCGAAAACAGCTGAGAAAGCGGAATGGTCAAGCGGTACATGAGCATTTCGAATGCGGTACTCACCGTGCCAAGTTTCACGAAGCGCGGCAGACTTTGAACAAGTTCTAGAAGAACGGCGGGGGATTCCCCGCCGTTCTTCATTCCGGCACCGACGAGAGCGGCAGCTTCATCGTCTGCTTGATCGCGTTCAAGGCGATGGTGGATTTGACGCTGCGCACCAGCGACAGCCGCATCAGGCGGTTCATCACGAAGGTGGACAGCGAGGGCAGGTCCGGCACCACGATGCGTAGCAGGTAGTCCGCCTCGCCGGCGGCGGCGTAGCATTCCAGCACCTCCGGCAGTTCGTTGATGGCCTGGGCGAACTCCTGCAAGGCGCTTTCGCTGTGGCGCTCCAGGCTGACGTGGGCGAAAGCCATCACGGACAAGCCGACCTGTTCCGGCTTCAAGGCCACCTGATAACCCTGAATCACGCCGTTTTCCTCCATGCGCTGGATGCGGCGGCCGATCTGGGACGCGGACAAGGCCACTTGCTGGGCCAGCTTTTGATGGGTGACGCGGGCGTCGTGTTGCAGCGCTTCCAGAATCTGGTAATCGAAGCGGTCTAATTCAATTTTGCGCATAGTGAGCGTTTCATGGCGGTTATATGCGGCAAGTGTGCAAAAAAAATCGCATGCAGGCAAATTTTGCGGTCTTCCCGCATGGCTCCGGGCCTAAACTAGAGTTATCCACCTAAATATCCGGACCCACCGCCATGAACGACCGAGCCGATTTCGTCGTGCCCGACATCACCACTCGCAAGAATGTCGGACTCAGCCACGACAGCGCGGATTTCACCCTGCCGCAACCGCTGGAGCGCTACACCGCCGCCGACCACGCCACCTGGGCCACGCTGTACCGCCGCCAGAGCGAGATGCTGCCGGGCCGCGCCTGCGACGAATTCCTGGAAGGTCTGGAGCGCCTGGGCGTGGACGCGGACCGGGTGCCGGATTTCGCCAAGCTGAACGAAAAACTGATGGCGGCCACCGGTTGGAAAATAGTGGCGGTGCCCGGACTGATTCCGGACGACGTGTTTTTCGAGCACCTGGCCAACCGACGTTTCCCGGTGACCTGGTGGCTGCGCGAGCCGCACCAGTTGGACTACCTGCAAGAACCCGATGTGTTTCATGACTTGTTCGGCCATGTGCCGCTATTGATCAACCCGGTGTTCGCCGACTACCTGGAGGCTTACGGCAAGGGCGGCATGAAGGCCAAGGCGCTGGGCGCTTTGCCGATGCTGGCGCGCTTGTACTGGTACACGGTGGAGTTCGGCCTGATCAACACGCCCAAGGGCATGCGGATCTACGGCGCCGGCATTGTGTCCAGCAAGGGAGAGTCGGTGTACTGCCTGGACAGCGCCAGCCCCAACCGCGTCGGCTTCGATCTGGAACGCATCATGCGCACCCGCTATCGCATCGACACTTTCCAGAAAACCTATTTCGTCATCGACAGCTTCCAGCAGTTGTTCGACGCCACCGCGCCGGACTTCGCGCCTATCTACGCGCGGCTGGCGGCGGAGCCGACGCTGGGCGCCGGCGACGTGGCGCCGGAAGACAAGGTGTTCAATATCGGCGACCGCAGCGGCTGGGGCGATTCCGAAGATGTGTGAGGCCCGGGCGCGATAGCGCCGGGATGCAGCAAGAAGACCCGCCGCGGCGGGTTTTCTTATTTGTTTTGATTAAAACTAAGATGCGAGTGTTTACTAGATTGATAAGCATTCTCATTTTTGTTAGAGTCCGTTTACGATCTTGCGAGCTAGAGCGAGACAAGGCGAAAACGGCTGAGAAAGCGGAATGTACACACGGTACATGAGCATTTCGAAGGCGCACTCACCGTGTAACGCGCCACGCAGCGCAGCAGATCGTAAACAGGCTCTTAGAGCCTGTTCAAAGTCTCGCGAGCAAGGGCGAGACAAGGCGAAAACGAGCGAAAAAGCGGAATGTACGAGTGGTACATGAGCATTTTGAGCTCGTTTTCAACGCCGTATCGCTGAAGCGCAGCAGACTTTGAACAGGTTCTTAGATTGAGGCTCTGATTCCTATCGCTCAACCCAACAGGGGACACACCTTGAAAACGCACTTGATGCTTGCCGCCGTTCTGGCGGGGTTCGCCGGTCACGCCGTGGCGGAAGATGTAGTGGTTTACAGCGCTCGCGCCGAGCAGCTGCTCAAGCCCATCATCGAGGTTTACAAGAAGGAAACCGGCGTCAACATCAAGCTGGTGTCGGACAAGGAAGGCCCGCTGATGGAGCGCCTGCGCGCTGAGGGCAGCAACAGCCCGGCGGATCTGCTGTTGACCGTGGACGCCGGCAATCTGTGGCAGGCCTCCAAGATGGGGTTGTTCAAGCCGGTGAAGTCGCCGCTGCTGGACGCCAACATCCCGTCCTATCTGCGGGACCCCGGCCATGAATGGTACGGCCTGTCCATCCGCGCGCGCACCATTTTCTACAACACCCAGAAAGTGAAGCCGGGCCAGCTGTCCAGCTACGCCGACCTGGCCGATCCCAAGTGGAAGGGCAAGCTGTGTCTGCGCACGTCCAAGAAGGTCTACAATCAGTCGCTGGTGGCGATGATGCTGTCCGATCTGGGCCCGGTGAAGACGGAGAAAGTGGTCAAGGGCTGGGTGGATAATCTGGCCACTCGCGAATTCCCGGACGACACCAAGATGCTGGAAGCCATTGCCGCCGGCCAGTGCGAAGTGGGCATCGCCAACACCTATTACTACGGCCGCCTGATGGAAAAATCGCCGAATCTGCCGGTGGGCATCTTCTGGGCCGACCAGGCGGGCAAGGGCACCCATGTGAACATTTCCGGCGCCGGCGTGGTCAAGCACGCCAAGAACGAAAAGGGCGCGTTGAAGTTCCTGGAATGGCTGTCCAGCGCCAAGGCGCAGAATATGTTCGCCGATGTGAACATGGAATTCCCGGTCAACCCCAAGGTCAAGCCTGACGCGCGCGTCGCCGCCTGGGGCGATTTCAAGCACAGCTACATCAATGTCGCCAACGCCGGATCGCGCCAGGCGGAGGCGGTGAAGTTGATGGACCGCGTCGGTTATAAATAAACTTTGACGGGCCGACCCGGCCCGTATTTTTTTACAGCCTGTCGGGCACCAAAGCCCCGGCGGGCTGTCTTTGCTTGTTTCCCCGCGTTTTTGACATGGTTTCTCCGCCGATGATTCGTTCTCTGTCGCCCTGGCGCGGCCTGGCTTTTGGCGTCAGCCTGCTCACCGTCGCGCCCTTGCTGGTGATTTTATGGTCGCTGTTGGCGCCGGACTGGGAAGTGTGGCGGCATCTGTACGATTACACCTTGCCGGAGCTGCTGCTCAACACCGCGTATCTGACGGGCGGCGTCGGCGCCGGCGTGCTGCTGCTGGGCGTGCCGCTGGCCTGGCTGACCGCGGTGCATGACTTTCCTGGTCGTCGTTTCTTCCACTGGGCGTTGATGCTGCCGCTGGCGATGCCGGCCTATGTGCTGGCTTTTTCGCAGCTGGGCCTGTTCGATTTCACCGGGCCGGTGCAAACCTGGCTGCGCGAGCGTTTCGGCGATTCGTCCTGGGTGCCCAATATCCGTTCCATGCCGGGCGTGATCCTGGTGATGTCGCTGGCTTTTTATCCCTATGTCTACCTGCTGGCGCGCAACGCCTTCGCCACCATGGGCCGGCGCGCGCTGGAGGTGGGGCAGTCGCTGGGCTTGTCGCGCTGGCAGGGCTTCCGCCGCGTGGCCTTGCCGATGGCGCGGCCGTGGATCGCCGGCGGCCTGATGCTGGCGCTGATGGAGACGCTGGCGGATTTCGGCACCGTGGCCATTTTCAATTTCGACGCTTTCACCTCGGCCATCTATAAAGCCTGGTTCAGCCTGTTCTCCTTGCCGGCGGCCAAACAGCTGGCCTCGCTGCTAGTGTTGATGGTGTTGCTGCTGCTATGGCTGGAGCAACGCTCGCGCGGGCGCCGCGCCTATACCCAGGCCGGCAAGGCGGCGCCGCAGCCGCGTTTGCGCCTGGAGGGCGCCGCCGGCTGGCTGGCCGCCGCCGCCTGCGCGCTGGTGCTGACGCTGGCTTTCGCGCTGCCCTTCGGTCAGTTGCTGGTTTGGGCCGGCGCTCATCTGGCCGAGGATCTGGACGCGGACTTTTTCGGCCATGTGGCCAACTCGCTGCTGCTGGCCTCGATGGCCGCCGTCCTGGTGGCCTTCATCGCCCTGCTGTTGAGTTACGCGACGCGGCGCGACCCGACGCGCTGGACCCGGCTGTGGAGCCGGTTGGCGACGCTGGGCTACGCGGTGCCGGGCACGGTGCTGGCGGTGGGGGTGTTCGTGCCGGTGGCCTGGTTCGACAATCTATTGCTGGACTGGCTGCGGCCGTGGCTGGCGGAGGACGCCAGCGCCGTGATCAAGGGCACTTTGCTGGTGCTGATGCTGGCCTATGCGGCGCGGTTTTTGGCGGTGGGGCACTCCGCAGTGGATGCGGCCATGCATCGCATCAGCCGCAGCCAGGAAGAGGCGGCGCGCAATATGGGCTACAGCGGCCTGCGTTTGTTGGCGCGGCTGCATCTGCCGTTATTGCGCGGCGGCTTGTTCACCGCGGCGCTGATGGTGTTCGTCGATGTGATGAAGGAGATGCCGATCACCTTGATGACTCGGCCTTACGGTTGGGACACGCTGGCGGTGAGGATTTTCAATTTGACGACCGAGGGCGAATGGGAGCGCGCGGCCTTGCCAGCGGTGGCCATCGTGCTGGCCGGCTTGTTGCCGGTATGGGTGCTGTCGCGGCAGAAGGATGCGGTCTGAGATGAAGCGGATGGATATGCAAGCTTTGCTGGAGTTCGACCTGGTCAGCCAGAAGTACGGTGAGACTCGCGTGGTCGACAATATGAGTTTCGAATTGCAGGCGGGCGAGATCGCTTGCCTGTTGGGCAGCTCCGGCTGCGGCAAAACCACGGTGTTACGCTGCATTGCCGGTTTCGAGAGCCTGCTGGGCGGGGAGATCCGGCTCAACGGGGAGGTGATCAGTTCTATCCGCGAGCAAGTGCCGGCGCATCAGCGCCGCATTGGCATGGTGTTCCAGGACTACGCGCTGTTCCCGCACCTGACCGTGGCCGGCAATGTCGGCTTCGGCCTGGACGCCTTGCCCAAGAGCCAGCGCGCGGCGCGGGTGCTGGAGGTGTTGGAGGTGGTGGGGCTGGCGGAGTGGGGGCGGCGTTACCCGCACGAGCTGTCCGGCGGCCAACAGCAGCGGGTGGCGCTGGCGCGCGCCTTGGCGCCCAAACCCAGCCTGCTGTTGCTGGACGAGCCGTTTTCCAACCTGGACGTGGATTTGCGCGAACGCCTCTCGCGGGAGGTGCGCGAGATTCTGAAAAGCCAGGGCGCCACCGCCATCATGGTGACCCATGACCAGCACGAGGCCTTCGCCATCGCGGACCGCGTCGGGGTGATGCAGCAGGGTCGGCTATTGCAGTGGGACGCGCCGTACCGGCTTTATCACGAGCCGGCCACCCGTTATGTCGCCGACTTCATCGGTCAGGGCGTGTTCCTGGACGGCAAGGTGACCGGGCCGCGTTGTGTGGAACTGGAGATAGGCGAATTCTGCGGCATTGTGCCCTTGCAGTTCGAAACCGGGGACGAGGTGGATGTGCTGGTGCGGCCCGACGATGTGCAGCACGACGACGCCAGCCCGACGCGAGCCCTGGTCTGCGCCAAGGTGTTCCGCGGCGCGGAGTTCCATTACACGCTGGCGCTGCCGTCCGGCCAGCGGGTGCTGGCTCAGGTGCCCAGCCATCACGACCACGCGGTGGGGGAGGCGATAGGCATCCGGCTGGAACTGGATCATTTGATCGCTTTTCCGCGTCAGGGCTAAGAACCTGTTCAAAGTCTGCTGCGCTTCGTGAGGCCCCCACGGTGAGTACGGCTTCGTCTCGCCCCTGGCCCGCGAGCTCTTGACTCGCGAGATCGTAAACACGCTCTTAGCGTTCCAGTATCGCCTTGCGATGGCGGCGGAACACCCACTTCTCCCACAGCAGGCGGGTTGCCTCGTCGAAGGCGCCGGTAATATCGGCGCGGATCAGGTAATTGCCGTTTTCGCCCGGCGTCACCGTGCTGATGCGGGCGGCGAGGAAGAGCAGCAGCGCGGAGTCTGGATTGGGGCATAAGGCCACCAGCACCGGTTCGCTGCCGTGGTTGGCGTGGTCTGAGATCCAGGCGATGCTGTCCAGGCCCAGCCGGCAGGGCGTCAGAGGCGGGCGTTCCGGGTGACGCGACAACAGCGACACTTCCAGCGCCAGATCCAGCTTGGCCTCCAGCCTGACCAGCATCGGGTCCGCCTCGGGCAGGGTTTCGGTGGGCGCGGCCAGCACCCGCAGCGCCAGCCGGGTTTCGCGCTCTTGGCGCGCCGGGCAGATCCCGCCAGGCAGGGGCTGGACCGAGAACGGCAATTCAGCGTCGAAGCTGGCGCTGTCCAGTTCAGGAAATAAGCTCATTGGTCGGCTCCCGCTGTGGCCGTTCAGTGGTACAGGTTCAGGATGCGGTCCAGGCCGCCGTGATTGACGGCGATGTCGGCCTGGGCGCGCACCACCGGCTTGGCGTGCACGGCCACGCCGACGCCGGCTTCGGCCAGCATCTGCAAATCGTTGGCGCCGTCTCCCATCGCCAGCACCTGTTCCGGCTTCAGCCCCAGCGCTTCGCGTTGCTGGATCAGCAAGCGCTTCTTGGCTGCGGCGTCGACGATGGGGCCGCGCACACGGCCGGTCAAGGCACCGTTTTCGATCTCCAGTTGATTGGCGTAGGCGAAGTCCAGGCCCAGCTCGGCTTTCAGCCTGTCGGTGAAAAAGGTGAAGCCGCCGGACACCAGCATGAACTTGACGCCGTGGCGCTTGCAGGCGGCCAGCAGCGCCTCGGCGCCCGGCATCAACTTGACTCTTTCACGATAGACCTGTTCCAGCGCGCTTTCCGGCAGCCCGCGCAGCAGCGCCACCCGCTCGGTCAGCGAGGCGGCGAAATCCAGTTCGCCGCGCATCGAGCGCTCGGTGATGGCCGCCACCTGCGGCTTGAGGCCGTTCATGTCCGCGATTTCGTCTATGCACTCGATGGTGATCAAGGTGGAGTCCATATCCGACACCAGCAGGCCGAAATCGGCGAAGCTGCGGCCGGCTTCGACGTAAGCCCCGTCGTACCCCCATTGCTCGCACAGCGCCAGCGCAGCGGCCCGTTGCGCCGGCGCCGCGCCGCGCAGGCGCGCCACGCTGGGGCTGGGATGGTCCATATGGGTGGCCTCGACAAGGTGGGCCAGTTCATGCAGATGATGCGGGTCCAGCGTGTCGGCTTGGATCACCAGGGTATAGGCGAGGCTCATGGCGTGGCGGGTCAATGCGTGTTGGAGCGGACATTATGCCACGCCGCGTTGGCGGCTGGCTCAGTCCCGTGCCGCGCAGCGTCCGGCCCAGCGCCGCAGCAGCGCGTCCACGGACAGCAGGCCGGGGCCGAAGGCGAGCACCACGGCGATCAGCATGCCCCAGTAGTAATGGAATTCGCGCGTGGCTTCGGTCAGTCCCGGGTAGCTGATCACGGCCACTGCGTTGAGAATGAACAGGCCGGCGGCGGCGAACCGCCCGCCCAGGCCCAGCGCCAGCAGCGCGGACAGGCCCAGTTCACCTGCGGCGGCCAAGGCCGCGGCGACGGCCGGCGGCAGCAGCGGCACGTGGTATTCCTCGGTGAACAGCAGGATGGTGGTATCCCAGTCGTCTATCTTGGTCAGGCCGGACTTGAAGAACACATTGGCGATCCACAGCCGGAACAGCAGCAAGAGCAGCGGCTGCAGCAGGTCGCCGCCGCTGATCAGCCAGCGGTACGGGGTGCTGAGGCGGGAGCAAGTCAAGGGGTTCATGGCGGGTGTCTCCTGTGTGTTGAGTATGGTTCAGCGGCGGCGCATGGCAAGCCGCGGGCGTGCGTATCCCCTCCATGCCCGCAAGCTTGGATGAGATTCGGTGCTTAGAACCTGTTTACGATCTGCTGCGCTGCGTGGAGCGTTACACGGTGAGTGCGCCTTCGAAATGCTCATGTACCACTCGTACATTCCGCTTCCTCAGCCGTTTTCGCCTTGTCTCGCTCTTGCTCGCGAGATCGTGAACAGGCTCTTGGGGTTTAAGCGTGTTTACAGTGTGACGTCTTGGATCAGTCGCTGTTGGAACAGCCGCAGCAGGCCGGCTTGCAGATCGAAGCCCGCTTCGGCGGCCAGCGCCTGTTCCACCGCGGCCTCCAGCGTTGCGCCGTCGCGGAAGGCCTGTAGCAGCGCGGCCAGGCCGGCGCCGACGATTTCGACCTGAACCCGGCCTTGTAGGCGGTAGATCAGCATCGCCTCCGGCTGGCTGTGCAGGTCCACGTTCAGTTCCACCGGTTGGCGCTGGTGGGCCAGCCAGATCGACGCCGCCGGCCAAGGGCTGAGCAGGGCGGCGACATCGGGCAGCGGCCGCAGCTTGAGTTCGCCCCAGCGCTGTTGCGGGAAGGCGGCGAGCGCGGCGCTGTCGGCCGGCGCCGCGTCGGCGGCGTAGTAGGCGCGGTGAACCCGCCATTCCAGTCGAGCGACGTCGGCCAGATAGGGCAGTTCGCGCGCGTGTTCGAAGCCGGCGACGAAGTCGCCGAAGGCGGCGCCGTACAGGTGCAGATTGCCGCTGAGCGACGGGTGGCCGCCGATGAAGACGCGGGCCAGGCCGGTGAAGAAGTCCCCGCCCACCAGTTGGAGGCAGACCGGGTAGATGAAGGCCAGGGTGTCGATCAAGCCCACCCGGTAGTTGTTGCGGTAAACCGCGAGCCCGGCCGGGTTCAGCGCCGGCGCGGTTTCCGCCGAGAGAGACGGATCGGCGATCCGCTCCAGCAGCTCCGCCTGCCAATCAGACCAGTTCATGCGCGGCCTCCAGAATGGCTTGAGCCTTGGCGGCCTCGCCGCGCAAGGTGGCCAGCGGCGGAATCTCCAGGTCCCATTCGATCAAGGTGGGGCGCGGCCCCAGCCGGGCAATGGCCTCGCGGTACAGTTGCCAGACGCCGTCGTGCACTGGCTGGCTGTGGGTGTCCACCAGCATGCCTTCGCGTTCGCTGTAGCCGGCAAGGTGGATTTCGCCTATCGCCGCCGCCGGCAGCGCGTCCAGCACCGCGTCCGTGTCCACACCCAGATTGACGCGGTTGACGTAGAGATTATTGATGTCCAGCAGGATGCCGCAGCCGGTGCGGCGCACCAGTTCCGCCAGGAATTCGCCCTCGTGCATCTCGTTGCCGGGGAATTCCAGATAGCTGGACAGGTTTTCCAGCAGGATGGGGCGGCCCAGCGCGTCCTGGGTTTCCGCGACGTGGCCGGCGATCACCGCCAGCGATTCGCGGGTATAGGGAATGGGCAGCAGGTCGTTGACGAAGCGGCGTTCGGAATGGTTGAAGGACAGGTGTTCCGACACCGCCGCCGGCTGCACGGCGTCCACCAGCCGCTTGAGCGAGGCCAGATGGGCCGGGTCCGGACGCGCGGCCGAGCCCAGGCCCAGGCCGACGCCGTGCAGCGACAGCGGCCAACAGGCGGCCACTTCGCGCAGCATGCTCCAGGGCATGCCGCCGTCGAAGAAGTTCTCGCTGTGCACTTCCACCCAGCCCAGGTCCGGGCGCTTGTCCAGCGCTTCGCGATAGTGCGGGGCGCGCAGGCCGATGCCGCAGACCGCGGGAAGCTTGGTTTCCATCATCATTCCCCTCGGGTCGCCCGCCACGGCGGCAGCCCGGCGGCACGATCAGGATTGTTTGGGCGGCGGCGTGGTGCGGCCACCCAGGCTCTCGCATGTGCCCTTGGGCACGTTGTGCCACTCATTGGGATCATTGTCGACCTTGGCTTCGCCGGCGCAATAATGGGCTCCGTCGGCGGACGCGCAGTCGTTCTTGCCGGCCGGGGTGACGCCGTAGCATTTTTCCTTGGGCTGCGGCGCGTCCTCGGCCTGGGCCGAGGCGGCGACGCCCAGCGCAATGACGGCGCCGACGGCGGAGGCAAGCAGTTTGCGAGCGGTGTTCATGTCAGTCTCCTGTGAGGTAGGTGCGGGCCCGCCTTGGAGAGCATTTCCAGGCCGGCGGTTGGCAAACCTCGCTGAGACTACATGAATTTAAAATTCGTTCTTTCAGATTTCGTTCAGACTCCGTCCGGCGCGCGACGAAGGCCGCGCGCCGGACGGATCCGGCTTACTTCTTGGGAGCGGTGCTGCCGCCCATTTTCTCGCAGCTGCCTTTGGCCACGTATTTCCAGTCGCCCGGGTCCTTGTCCATCTTGGCCTGACCGGCGCAGGAGTGCGCGCCGGTGGCGGACGCGCAGTCGTTCTTGCCGGCCTGGGCGATGCCGTAGCATTTCTCTTTATCGGCGGCGGCCGCCGGAGCGGAGGCCAGCGCGCCGAGGGCGACGACGGCGCCGAGGGCGGATGCGATCAGGGTTTTGCTGGTACTCATGGTGTTTCTCCTGTTTAACGGCCGGAGGCCGAATCATGATGGGGTGATTATAAACGAGCCAGTCTGCCGGGCTCTCGCATTGAGAAAGCTTGCCGGGTCCGGACATTCATTAAGTCGGGGTCGTTTCCGGCTTCTTACACTGTAGTCGCGATTTTTTTTATCGCGGCGCCAGATGTGGTCGGCAGTCCTTCCTGGCCATGAGTCGATGTTGGCGAGGCCTTATTACAGCGGAGCGCGATATTTTTTGAGGGAGGAGCGAAGTGGAGCGGGGGAGGCGGATAAAGATTGGGCCCCGAAGGGCCCGGCAAGTTCAGCGGATATTGGTAACTTTATGTGTCTGAACCGACAGCCGCCAGCGCGGGTGCGCCATGCAGTAGGCGATGGCGGCGCGGGTGTTGGCCGCAAGGTTCGGGCCGTCCATGGGCTGCAGATAGAAGGTGTCGAAGTCCAGCTGTTCTACGGTTTCCGGCATCTGCGTCGCCTGCGGGTAGACCAGCTTGAGTTCGTCGCCGCTGCGCAGCAGCAGCTCCGCACCGGCCTTGGGGCTGACGCAGATCCAGTCCAGCCCCGGCGGCGCGGCCACCGTGCCGTTGGTTTCCACCGCCACTTCGAAGCCGCGCTGGTGCAGTTCGGCGATGAGCTGGGCGTCCAGCTGCAGCAGCGGCTCGCCGCCGGTGCACACCACATAGGGCGTGCCGCCCGCGCCGGCCGGCCATTCCGAGGCGATGCGCTCGGCCAGCGCCGCCGCGCTCTTGAACTTGCCGCCGTCCGGACCGACGCCGACGAAGTCGGTGTCGCAGAATTGGCAGACCGCCTTGGCGCGGTCCTCTTCGCGGCCGGACCACAGATTGCAGCCGGCAAAGCGGCAGAACACCGCGGCGCGGCCGGCCTGGCGGCCCTCGCCCTGCAGCGTATAGAAGATTTCCTTGACCGTGTAAGTCGTCACAGTGCGTTCTCTACATGAATGAGGTGGGCTTGGAGCGTGTGCATGATCTTGCGAGCTAAGGCGAGCCACGTTTCACGACGCGCAGCGGATCGTAAACAGGTTCTTACAGCAGCGGCCAGCGCATGGCGTCGCGGAACATCAGCGACACGCCGCGCAGCTCTTGCTCCATCAGATCGATGCGCGCCAGTTCCGGCACCAGCGGGGACAGGTGGGCGTGCACCCATTCCGCCACCGAGACGCTGTCGCCGCCGCGCACGCCGCTGAGCTGGTCCAGCGGATTGTGGTCCAGTTGGCGGTAGAGGGGCTTGAAGCGGTCCTTGACGTCGCCGAAGTCCAGCAGCCAGCCCATGGCCTGGTCCAGTTCGCCGCTGAGCATCAGCCGGACCAGGTAGCTGTGGCCGGTGTAGGCGCCCTTGTCGTCGAAGGGCCTGGCGCTTTCGAAGCGCTGCTCTTTCCAGATGCGGAAGCGCTGGCCGTCGAACTGGCTGCCGGCGCTATGAGTTTCTCGCACCTCCACCCATGCCAGACCCGGCAGCGTGTCGGCCAGCCGCTGGTGCAGCCACTGAGCCAACACTTCGCTGGTGGGGTTGTCCAGGCCGCCGATGTCGTTGAGGTAGCGGTGATTGAGTTCCAGGAACAACGGCTTCCAGGCGGCTTCCAGCCGCGGGTGGCCGCTTAGCCTGGCGTCGGCGGCCAGGCGCACGCCGAAGCCGTGGCCGTGCAGACGGCCGCATTTGTGGCCAGCCGGCACATGGGGTAGTTGATGGGCGGCTTCGAACTGAACCTGTATCCAATTCAGAGCGGTGTCGCCGTCCAGGGCCACGCCGCGTTGCGGCGAGCTTTGCAGGCTCAGCGTCGCCGGGCAGGGCAGGGCGGCGCGCAGGTGGGCGGCTAGCGCCAGATCGTCGCATTGGGCCAGCTGGCGGTTCAGGTCGGCGTAGTCCAGCGGCGCGACGGCGGCGTCCAAAGCCGCCTGTAGTTGTTCGTGACCGGGGTATTGGGCATCGGCGCGGGCGATGACGCGGAAGCTGTGGCCGTGCGGGCGCGCGGTGAGATCGGGCGCGCCGTTCACCTGCCGGGCGGCTTCGAAGCGGGCGCCGGCGATCAAGTTGGAGGTGTGCATCTTAGTCCTCCCGGCGAGTTTGGCAGCGGACGATCAGCGGGTCGGGCACGCCGGCTTCGGCGAAACCCTTGGCGCGCAACTCGCAAGACGCGCAATGGCCGCAAGGCGGCACCTGTCCGTTATAACAGGTGTGGCTCCAGGATAATGCGTCCATCGCGCCAACTTGTTGCGCCAAAGCGACGGTTTCCGCCTTGGACAGATACATCAGCGGCGCGTGCAGCTCCACTCTGCTGTCCATGCCCAGCCGCAAGGCCACTTCCAGCGCCTTGAGGGTGTTTTCGCGGCAATCGGGATAGCCGGAATAATCGGTTTGCGCGACGCCGGCGACCAGGTGGCGCGCGCCGCGGGTATAGGCCAGCGCGGCGGCGAAGGTCAGGAAGATCAGGTTGCGGCCGGGCACGAAGGTGTTGGGCAGCGCGTCGTCGTCGCGGGCGCCGTCTTCCGGCGCAATGTCGGCGTCGGTCAGCGCGTTGCCGCCGATGGCGGCGAAGGTGTCGATGGGCAGCACGGTTTGGCGCACGTCGGCGAGCGCGGCGATCTTGCGCGCGCAGTCCAGCTCGACGCGATGGCGCTGGCCGTAGTCGAAGGTCACGGCCTCGACATTGCCATGGCCGAAGGTTTGCAAGGCCCAATACAGGCAGGTAGTGGAGTCCTGGCCGCCGGAAAGGACGACCAGAGCCTTTTCAGGTGTCTGATTCATTGTGTTCGCCATTCGATAAACAGTCGAAGGTTGAGTTGCGGAGCCGGGCGCGGCGCGGGCCTGCCGGCATGTCGCCTGCCTGGATCGGTCTCACCAAGCAGGGCAACCCGTTACTTTAACCTAGAACAGGCTGTTTTATGAAGCGTGCCAAAAATCAGACAGCCGCCGATTCTGTGTCGGCAGGGGCGCTTTTCTTGATTGAAATCATGTCTTCGTCATGTAATTAATGACTTTCGCATTCGAAATATGTTTGCGATCCATTTTAATAAACACGTGATGACAAAGGGGTTGGGTGTGCCGGAAGCCTTGCCGGGCCACAAGCGCGGCGGGACTGGCCGGTGGTCCCACCAGGAGAAGATCAATGAAAAAATTGTTGCCGATTCCGTTGTTCGTGATGGCTTTGGGGAGCGGCCTGGTTCAGGCGCATGATCTGCAAGTGAGCGTGGCCAAGCAGCAGGCCTCGGTGGCGGCGGATCAGGATGTCGAGGTGGTGTTGAATTACCGCAATACCGGCAAGGAAACCTTGCGCATCTACAAGTGGTATGTGCCGGGGCAGGAACTGCAGGAACAGATTTTCGAGGTGAGCCGCGACGGCAAGCCGGTGAGCTATCTGGGACCGCGTTACAAGCGCGCTGTGCCCACCATCAAGGATACCGTGGCGCTGGCGCCGGGCGCTTCGCTGAGCGTCAAGGTCAAGGTGTCCGACTACTACGATATGTCGAAAAGCGGCCGTTTCGACGTGCGCTTTCTGGCGGCCAGCTCCCGCGTGCTGAACCGCTCCGCGCCGCAGCTTAACGCCAAGATCGCCTCCGGCGCGGACGCCGCGGTGGCCGACGAGGTGTTGAGTTCCAACACCGCCAGCGTGTCGGTGGTCGGCCGCACCAGCAAGCTGCTGAAGCAGTCGCTGGACGCGCAGCGCGAATGGTCCATTCTCAGCCGCAAGGCCGCCGCGTCCAGCGTCACTTACGCGGCCAATTGCTCGGTGACCCAGCAAAGCCAGACCAACGGCGGGGTCAGCGCGGCCATCAATATGGCCAACGATTCGGTCAGCTATTTGTCCGGTTCCCCGTCCGGCACTCCGCGCTACACCACATGGTTCGGCAATTACACGTTGGCCAACTGGAACACCGCCAAGTCCCACTATGTCAGCATCAAGGACGCGCTGGACACCAAACCGATCAGCATCGATTGCGGTTGCACCCAGGCCGGCACTTACGCCTACGTCTATCCTGCGCAACCGTACAAGATCTATCTGTGCGGCGCTTTCTGGACCGCGCCGACCAGCGGCACCGACTCCAAGGGCGGCACCCTGGTGCATGAGTTGTCTCACTTCACCGTGGTGGCGGGCACCAGCGATCACGTCTATGGTCAGACCGGCGCCAAGAACCTGGCTAAAACCAACCCGACCCAGGCCTTGAACAACGCGGACAGCCACGAATACTTCGCCGAAAACACCCCGGCTCAGCAGTAAGCTTTCCCTTGAGCAATGAGAAACGGCCGCCTGCGGGCGGCCGTCTTGTCTTTGTCGAGCGATGGGTTTAACGGCGTTTCAACGCCGTATCGCCGACGGGCAGCAGACTTTGAACAAGTTCTCAGGCCGGCACCAGCGCCAGCGTGCCCAGCACCACAATCACCAGGCCCACGATCACCGGCACCGAGGTGCGCTTGACGATCTCGAACGGCGACACCTGGCCCATGCCGGCGCAGGCCACCACCACGCCGGACACCGGCGACACGGTGCGGCCCAGATTGGACGCCTGAAGCATGGGGATGGCGAGGAAGGCGGGGTTGATGCCGGCTTCGGCCGCCAGCTTGGGGATCAGCTCCACAAAGGCGTAGAAGGGGGCGTTGCCGGAACCGGTGGTCAGCGCCGCCAGCGTGGTGATCGCCACCAGCACCAGCATCAACACCATGGCGCCGGAGCCGAAGGACTGCGCCAGGCCGATCAACTGATTGATGAAGCCCAGCGCGGACAGGCCGTGGGCGAACACGCCAGCGGCCACGATCAGCATCACCACGCTGCTGAAGGCGTCGCCCATGCCTTTGTAAGCTACTTCCAGTCCGGCGAACACCGGCGCGGCGCGGCGATGGCGCAGGAACTCCACCAGCGCGGCCAGCGCGATACACAGGATCAATACGGTGACGATGTGCAGTTCCGGAGCCAGTTTGCCGTTGAACACCAGCACGCCGGCAATCGGCGTGAACGGCAGCAGGCAGTACAGCGACGGCGCATCGGTGACGATTTCATGCACGTCCTGGCGCGTCAGCGGCAGGTTTTCCTTGCGGTCCAGGTAGCGCTGCCAGAAGAAGTGGGCGCAGCCTATGCTGGCGATGGCCAGCAGGGAAATGGGCAGCGTGGTCTTGAAGGCGAAGTCGATCAGCGGCATGCCCGAGGCTTGGGCGGCAATCACCACGTCACCGGAGGTGGGCGACAAGATCAACGCCGCCGGCGACGCGCAGATGGCCGCGGCTGCGCCGCGGCTGATGCCCATGTTCACCATGAGCGGGAACAAGGTGGCCATCAGCAATACGCCCAGGCCGGTGGCGGAAGACACCGCCAGCGACAGCAGACAGGCGACGAAGTAAGCCGCCACCATCAGCACGTAAGGGGACTTGATGCGGCTGAGCGGCTTGGAGGCCAGTTTGACCACCATGTCGTTGGCGCCGATATGGGTCATATAGCCGGCGAAGCCGCACAGCGCCATCACCATCAGGCCCAGGTCCGCGGCGCGGCTGCTGAGCAGGGATTTGACGAACTCGGCGATGTCGGTGGCGGCGTGACCGGTGGCGGCCACGTTTTTGGGCAATACCGGCAAGCCTTGCAAGGCGGTGGCGACCAGCAGCGCCAGGCCGCCCAGCATCAGCACGCCGGTGGCGGAGTAGCCTTTGAAAATAGCCCGGCCCACCAGCAGCGTGACTATCGTGCCTATCAGTAATTCCATATCCAGCTCAATGTAAATAACAAAATTATAATTTACTAAAAAATATGAATGAGCATATTTTTAGATGAATCAAGATTGATATGGGGCAAGAACGCGGCGCGCGGCTGTGCTTGGCAAAGATGGAAGAGGGGAGCTTGGTGTTTGCAGGAGGTGTGGAGCGTGCAGGGGAGCAACCCCCTAAGAACCTGTTTACGATCTGCTGCGCTTCGTGAAGCGTTGCGCGGTGAGTGCAAGCTCAAAATGCTCATGCACCGTGCGCACACTCCGCTTTTTCAGCCGCTTTCGCCTTGTCTCGCCATAGCCCGAGAGATCGTAAGCACCTTTTAAGTCTCTTTCTGGACCGGGGGCTGACCGAAATTGATCAGCGCCACCGTCACCTGCTCTTTGGCCGAGACCAGGTCGTGGTAAGCGACGTGAAGCATATTCATGCTTTCCAGCACCTGATGAGTTTCATTGAAGCCGCACTCCAGGCTTTGCCGCGCGACGGCCAGGAAGATGAATAGCTGTTGCATCGGCGATTGTTTGGGGTGTTGCTGCCGGTAGAGGGCGAACAACTGGTAGAAGTCGCGCATGATCCGTTCCGCCGCGTAGCAGGGGTTGTGTTCCAGCCCCAGGCCGGTCAGCAGGTCCTTGCCCATTAGCGGCAGGTCCAGCGCGCAGCTGAGCGGGTCCATTACCGCGTGGTGGAATAAGTCCAGAAATTGCTTGTCGGCGGAAAAACGGCTGTCGGCGACGGGATTGGCCGAGGCGGGGGCGGGCTCGCGCTGGCGGCCTTGCTTTCCGCCATGCTCCTGTTGCGAGAGCGAGTGTCCGGCGGAACGGCCGGCCTGGGTCAGGGTAACAGGCAGGATGGGCATGACGGTCTCCTTGCGAGCATGCCGCCGGTCTGGCTGGCGGCGTTCGGCCGGAAACGCAGTCTGGGTCTGATTCGTTTCCCCGGCCATGCCTTATTTTCGGCAGGGCCGGCGGAAACTTTATTTTTAATTTAACAATATATGAAGTTTAAACAAATTATTGATTAAGACGCCGCTATCCATCAGCCGGCGTTGGAGTCGCTCTGTTGCTGGGGCTTCATGCTGGCGACGAAATCGTCGAAGCCTTTATTGACCAGATCGCGGGTTTTCTTGACCTCGTCGGCGATATTGCCGTTGAACACCTTGAGGCCGTTGAGGACGTCCACGGCCTCGGCATAGCCTTTTTCGAAGCCGCCGCGCACGATGTCGACGAAATTCTTGGCCTGCTCTTCCTGGCTCAGCTCCGGATGCTGCTTGGCGTAGGTGCTGAAGAAGCTGAGCGCGCCGGACAAGATGCGCTGGGACGTGCCTTCCGGCGAATTGTCCTCGCTCAACTTCTGCTGCAGGATGTTGGGCGTTTGCTGAGCGCCCTGGGCGCTTTGCGTGTTGTCGGCCCCGCCGCTGCCGCCGGCGGCGTTCAGTTGGTCGGAGAGGATCTGATTGATGCTGTCGATCGCGGTGCGGTAGAGCAGGGACAGCGATTTGCCGTCGGTATTGGTGGAAACGTCCAGATTGGCCACCAGTTGCGCGTTCAATTGATTGCGCGCGGTGGCGGAGCTGCTGCCTGTTGGCGCTGTGGCGGCGCTTTGGCCGCTTTGTTTCAGCGGCAGGTCGGCCCCGCTCTGGCCGTTCAAGGGATTGATGGACATGTTGCGCTCCTAAGCGATAAAGGGCGTGTAGGCACGGAAGCCATGCAGGCTTGTTGTTTGTCGCGCCAATGGGCGCAACGATGCGGAGGGATGCCAGTCCCTCAGTATGGCCTTATTTTCGGCGAGGCCGGCGGAAACTTGAGGCTTATTTCGGTGTGTGCGATCGGCGGACTCTGGTTTTGAAAGCCGGCGGCCGCCGGCTTCCGGAGCCGCCGCTTAACGATGCTGTTTTTGACGGCGCAGGAAATTGACCGCCAGGTCCGGGAAGTCGCTGAAGGCACCGTCCACCTGGGCGCGGTTGTACACCGCGTCCAGCAACTGGTCCATATTCTTGGCGTAGGCCGGCAGCGCGTCCTTGCGCAGGGTGTAGGGGTGGATCGCCAGGCCGTTGGCGTGCGCGGCGCGGCTCATGCCGGTGAGCTTGATCTTGTCCGGTGTCGAAGTCTTGTCTATCAGCATCGGGTATTGCGGGCCGATGCCGTCGGCGTACTTGGCGATTTCCTTCATGCCTTCCGGACGGAACATCCAGTCATAGCTGTAGTTCACCCACTGGCCGGCGGCGTTCTGCTCGAAGGTTTCCTGCCAGTCGGTATAGGCGATCAGTTGCACCAGTTTGAGGTCCATGCCGGCCTTGGGCATCAACTCGGTCTTGATGCGCTTGAGTTCGTTGAAGTCGAAGCACTGTAGATAGACCTTGTCGTTCTTGCCGGTGTAGCCGTAGCGCTTCAGCACTTCCAGCGCCTTCACCGTGATGTCCTTGCCTTCCTGGCGGTGGAACCACGGCGCCTTGATCTCCGGGTACAGGCCGATGTCGCGGCCGGTGGAGTGGTTCAGGCCCTGGATGAATTCGATTTCATCTTCAAAAGTGTGGATGCGGAAATCGGACTTGCCCATCGGGAAGCGGCTGGGGTAGGTCTGTCGCTTGACGCCCTTGTCGATGTCGAAGCCTTCGGTGAAGCGCAGCGATTTGATCTCGGCCAGGGTGAAGTCGATCGCGTAATAGCGGCCGTCCTTGCGCGCGCGCTCGGGAAAGCGTTCGGCCACGTCGGTGACGCGGTCCAGGTAATGATCGTGCAGCACGATCAGCCTGTCGTCCTTGGTCATGACCAGGTCTTGCTCCAGATAATCCGCCCCTTGGGCGTAGGCCAGCGCCTTGGACGGCAGCGTGTGTTCCGGCAGGTAGCCGCTGGCGCCGCGGTGGGCGATGACGATTTTGTCGGCGGCCTGGGCGGACGCGGCCAGGCCGATGGCCAGCGCGACGGCGGCGAGCAGGGGTTTGCAAGCGAATGACATGGATTCTCCCTTATATATAAGTTCGCAACGGACGTTGGCGCGACGCCATGATGGGATGCGCGGATGTCGGCGTGATGAAATCCGGTCAGTCCATCGGCATCGCCATGGTTTTGTTTTGATGAAAAGGAGTAGGACGATAGGGTATCGCCGCGCCGGCGACAAGCCCCTCCGGCGCGGTAGTTTTGAAGATGTTCACGCTCTTGCGGCGGCCGCGAGGCAAGCGGTTTTCACGCTTTTCTCCATGGTTCCCGCCGACGCGTAGCGGAGCGTGAACACGTTCTTAGAGCCTGTTCCAAGTCTCGCGAGCGAGAGCGAGACAAGGCGAAAATCGCTGAGAAAGCGGAGTGTACAAGTGGTACATGAGCATTTCGAAGCGGTTTTTAACGCCGTATCGCTGAAGCGCAGCAGACATTGAACAGGTTCTTACAACTCCACCGCCTGCCGGGTCCTCAAGGCCTCGGTAATGGCCAGGCCGATGCGGGTGGCTTCGCGGGCGTCGGCCAGGCTCAGGGCCAGCGGCTGGTCCAGGCGCGCGGCATCGACGAAATGCTGCAACTCCAGCGCGAAGGCTTCAGCGAAGCGCTGGTAGAAGTCCGTTACGCACTCGTTGCGCACGCCGTGGCGGTCGCTGATCTCCACGCGGTTGGCGCGCGGGTTGGCGCCCACGCTCAGCCGGCCCTGGGTGGCGAAGATCTCGGTCAGCGTCTCGTGGCCGTGCGCCTGAGTGCGCGAGGCGTAGAAGCAAGCCAGCTTGCCGCCCTCGAACTCGCACATCGCCACGCCGTTGTCCACATCGCCGTATTGCGCCAACGCGCCGTGCACCGCGTTGACGCCGCTGGCCCACACCCGCAGCGGGCGCGGCGCGCCCAGCAGCCAGCGCGCCAGGTCGATGTCGTGGATGCTGCAATCCATGAAAATGCCGCCGCTGCTGGGCGCGAACTGCACGAAGAAGCCGCTGTCGTCGTTGAGGTCGCAAGTCTGCGAGCGCACCAGATAGGGCTGGCCCACCAGGCCTTGCGCCAGTTTGGCGGCGGCGTCCTGGTAACTGGGGTCGAAACGGCGGACGAAACCCACCATGGCCTTGAGTTCCGGGCGGTGGGCGGCGGCGCGCTCCACCCGCAGGCAATCATCCAGGTTCAGCGCCAGCGGTTTTTCGCAGAACACATGTTTGCCGGCGTCCAGGCAGGCGATGATCTGCTCGGCGTGGAGGGCGGTGGGCGTGGCCAGCAGCACCGCGTCCAGCCCCGGTTCGGCCAGCAGGCCCTCCAGCGCGGCGTGGCCGGCGGCGTCGGGCAGCTCCCGCCGCGCCCAGTCGAGTTCCTCTTGCAGCGGCGAGCAGACGCCGATCACGCGCGCGCCGGCGATGCGGTCGCGCAGATTGAGCGCGTGGCGGCGGCCCAGCCGGCCCAGGCCGGCGACGCCGAGGTTCAATGTAGACATGACAAGCCCCCCCTGTTGAGTTAGACCTGATCCAGTTCGACAACCCGGCCCAGCCGCCAGGAGCGGGTGGCGGCGTCGGCCAGCTCCAGCGCGCGCACGCCGTCTTCCACCGCGGTGCGCGGCGCGGCGCCGTCGCGCATCACCTCCAGGAAGTGTGCCATCTCGGCGGCGTAGGCTTGGCGGTAGCGTTCCAGAAAGAAGGGCTCGGGCAGGTCTGCGGCCACGGCGCGTTCGCCGTAGGCGGTGACCTCGGTGGGGCGGTGGTTGCCGGCCTGCAGCATGCCGCGGCTGCCCAGCACTTCAAAGCGCTGGTCGTAGCCGTAGGCGGCGCGGCGGCTGGTGTTGATCTGGCACAGCCGGCCCTGGCGGGTGCGCAGCGTCACCGCCGTGCTGTCGGCGTCGCCGGCGGCGGCGATGGCCGGGTCGCTCAGCGCGCTGGCGCTGGCGTGCACGCTGACGACTTCGTCGTCCAGGATCCAGCGGCAGATGTCGAAGTCGTGGATCAGCATGTCCTTGAAGATGCCGCCGGAGCGGCGGATATAGTCCAGCGGCGGCGCGCCGGGGTCTCGGCTGGTGACGATGAGCATTTCCGGCGCGCCGATTTCGCCGGCTGCCAGCCGGGCCTTGAGCGCCGCGAACGTGGGGTCGTAGCGGCGCTGGAAGCCGATCAGGCAGGGCACGCCGGCCGTCGCCACCGCCCGCGCGCACTGGCGCGCGCGTTCCAGTTCCAGGTCCACCGGTTTTTCGCAGAAGATGGCTTTGCCGCGCGCGGCGGCGGCCAGGATCAGCTCGGCGTGGGTGTCGGTGCTGGAGGCGATGACCACGGCGCGCACTGCCGGATCGTCCAGCGCCTGTTCCGCGGAGCAGGCCTCTGCGCCGTGGACGGCGGCCAGTTCCCGCGCCGCCGGCGCATGGCTGTCCACCACGTATTTGAGCCGCATGCCCGGCAGGCGGGCGAGGTTGGCGGCGTGGATCTTGCCGATGCGGCCGGCCCCGAACAGCGCTGTGTCAATCATCGTATCCTCCAGTCTCCTTGGTTTCTTCTATGTTCAGCTCCAGCCGGCAGGCCAGCGCGATGAACAGCGCCTGGCACAGACAGATGGTGCTGGTCAGCGAACGGAAGGCGAAGGCGGAGCCTTCCCGGACCGTCAATACCGCGTCGGCCCCGCGCGCCAGCGGGCTGAGCTGGCTGTCGGTGATCACCAACTGCTTGGCCTTGTGTTGTGCCGCCACCCGCGCGCAATAGCGGCTTTCCTTGCCGTAGGGCTGGAAGCTGATGGCGATCAGCACGTCTTTTTCTCCAATGCTGCGGATCTGCTGCGGAAACATGCCGCCCAGGCCGGATAGCAAATGCACTTTTTTGGCGGTGTGCTGTAAGGCGTAGGCGATGTAGGAGGCGATGGGAAACATGCGCCGCACCCCGGCCACGTAGATGTTGTCGGCGTTCAATAGCAGCTCCACCGCTGCTTCCAGCTGCGCCTCGTCCAGCGAGGCGTCCAGCTCTTGCAGCCCTTGTTGGCAGGCGGCGATGAAGTCGCGGGTCATGCCGCCGGCGGAGCGTTGCTCATCCCGGTTGGCGATCAGGCTCTGGATGCGCTGCCGGTAATTGGGTTGCGGCGCGCCCTGTGGCGTAAATGCGTCACGAAACAGCGCCTGCATGTCGGAAAAGCCGGCGAAGCCGAAGCGCTGGGCGAAGCGGACGATGGCGGAGGGCTGCACCTCGCAAGCCTGAGCGATGTCGGTAATGCGTTGCAGCATCAGCGTGCCCCGATGCTGCTCCACGTAAGCGGCAATCACTTTCAACTGCTTGCTCAGCGTGTCGTATTCGGCTGCGATGCGCTGCATCAATTCCTCCGCGGGGGCGGTATTGGCCATGAGCGGGCTTTCCTAAGGTTTTGGCCAGTATACGTTTTGTCCTTGTGTTCGAAAATAATTTTCTATTGAAAAACAATTTTGGAAAATTATTTGCAGAGTAGAGCGAAAGCTCTTAAGGTGATTTCACGCCCGGCGCCGACTGCGTCCGCGGCCGACACCATAGCGGGCTCCACGATGGGCCGGCGGAGAATAAGGAGGAGAGAGATGCAGCAGCGATCCTGGACTTGCAAGTGGAAGCGGGCTCTGCCCGCGGCGGCGCTGGCGCTTTGCGCGCTGGCTCAAGCCGCGCAGGCGGCCGACGCCCGCCTGGTACTGATCAGCCACGCGCCGGATTCCGACGCCTGGTGGAACACCATCAAGAACGCCATCAAGCAGGCCGGCGAGGATTTCAACGTGCAGGTGGATTACCGCAACCCGCCCAACGGCGACCTGGCCGACATGGCGCGGCTGATCGAGCAGGCGGCGGCGCGGCGTTACGACGGCGTGATCGCCAGCATTGCCGATTACGACGTGCTGAAGCGGCCGCTGGGCCAGGTGGTGGCCAAGAAAATCCCGCTGATTACCATCAATTCCGGCACCGTAAAGCAAAGCGAAAGCCTGGGCGCGGCCCTGCACGTCGGCCAGCCAGAATACGACGCCGGCTTCGATTCCGGCAAGCAGGCCAAGGCCGCGGGCATCAAGACCTTTCTCTGCGTCAACCATTACGCCACCAACCCGGCCTCTTTCGAGCGCTGCAAGGGCTTCGCCGACGCCATCGGCGCCGATGTGCGCAAATCCACCCTGGACGCCGGCGACGACCCCACCGGCATCGAGAGCAAGGTCAGCGCCTATCTGCGCAACAACCCCGGCACACAAGCGATGCTGACTTTGGGGCCAACCTCGGCCAGCCCCTCGATCAAGGCGGTGAAGAAGATGGGCCTGGCCGGCAAGCTTTACTTCGCCACCTTCGACCTGTCCGAGGACATCTCCAAGGCGATCAAGGACGGCACCATCAAGTTCGCCATCGACCAGCAGCCCTATCTGCAGGGCTATATCCCGGTAGCGGCCTTGGCCATCATGAAACGCGACAAGACCACGGACCCGGCCAAGGTGGAAGCCGCGCTCAAGGCCAGCCCCAAGTTCCAGGCCAGGCTGAAGGAGTACGGGCTGGCGCCCCTCTACAAGGGCCGCCACATCAACTCCGGCCCCGGTTTCGTCACCAAGGACAATATCGCCAAGGTGGAGAAGTACGCCGGGCAGTACCGCTAGCCGCCGTTTTCCGATGGATCTGACGCCCGGCGCCGCGACGGTTCCGAGGCGGGGAGCATAGCAATGAGCATGAGCAAGGCCAGCCCGGGCAAGGCCGCGGGCATCCGTATGGCGCCGCCCGGCGACGATGAAAGAGTGCGGCGGCTGTCGCTGTTCGACCGGCTGATGGGCCGGCCGGAATTCGCCGCCGTCGCCGGCGCGGTGCTGGTGTTCGTGGTGTTCGGCGTGGGCGCAGGCGGTTCCGGCATGTTCGCGGTGGACGGCATCGTCAACTGGTCGCAGGTGGCGGCCTATCTCGGCATCATCGCCATCGGCGCCTGCCTGCTGATGATAGCCGGCGAGTTCGATCTGAGCCTGGGCTCGATGATAGGCTTCGCCGGCATGATGGTGGCGATTCCGCCGCTGTACTTCGGCTGGCCGTTCTGGCTGGCCATCCTGTTCGCCTTCGCCGGCTCGCTGGCGGTGGGCTGGCTCAACGGCTATCTGGTGCTCAAAACCCGGTTGCCGTCCTTCATCGTCACCCTGGCTTTTCTCTTCATCCTGCGCGGCCTGACGCTGGCGCTGTCCATCCTGTTCGCCAACCGCACCATCGTCAGCGGCGTCGGCGACCTGGCGGCGGCGGACCCGCTGGCGCAATGGCTGTTTGTCGGCCATGTCGGCGCCGGCCTGTTCCACTGGCTGGCCGGCATCGGCGCCATCGCCTCCCTGCCGGACGGCGGCGCGGCGGCGGCCGGCGTGCCCAAGGTGCTGTTGTGGTGGCTGGCGTTGGCGGGGATTGCGGCCTTTGTGCTGGCGCGCACCCGGATCGGCAACTGGATCTTCGCCGCCGGCGGCGACGCCAACGCGGCCAAGAACGTGGGGGTGCCGGTCAAGCAGGTGAAGATAGGCCTGTTCATGTTCACCGCCTTTTGCGCCTGCTTGTTCGCGGTGCTGCAAGTGTGCGACGTGGGCTCCGCCGCCGCCGACCGCGGCCTGCAAAAGGAGTTCGAGGCCATCATCGCCGCGGTGATAGGCGGCTGTCTGCTCACCGGCGGCTACGGCTCGGTGGTGGGCGCCTGTGTCGGCGCGCTGATCTTCGGCGTGGTGCAGATCGGCATTACCTACACCAATATCAACTCCGACTGGTTCCGCGTCTTCCTCGGCCTGATGCTGTTGATGGCGGTGTTGTTCAATCACTATGTCCGACGCCGCGTGACGGAGGCCAAATGAGAGCCGACCCTCGATCCGCTGCGCGTCATCGATACGGCGTTGGAAACCGCTTCGAAATGCTCATGTACCAACCGTACATTCCGCTTTCTCAGCCGTTTTCGCCTTGTCTCGCTCTAACTCGCGAGCTCGTGAACCGGCTCTGGGTCACAACCGGCAAAATCCCTGCGGCCGCGTTGCGCTTCCTTGCCGTACTCGATGCACTGTCCGCGTCGGCGCGCCTTGCCGCGGCCGCAGCCCCGAACAACCCTGGCCAGCGGCCGCAAGGAGTCGAATATGAAATCGCGTGACGACTACATCCTGGAGCTGGATCAGGTCAGCAAGACCTTCGGCTCGGTGATCGCCTTGCAGAAGGTGGATCTGCAACTGCGCCGCGGCGAGGTGCATTGCCTGCTGGGCGACAACGGCGCCGGCAAGTCCACGCTGATCAAGACCCTGGCCGGCGTGCACCGGCCCAGCGGCGGCGAATACCGGGTGGACGGACAGCCGGTGCGCTTCGAATCGCCGCGCCAGGCGCTGGATTTGGGCATCGCCACCGTCTACCAGGATCTGGCCCTGGTGCCGCTGATGTCGGTGGCGCGCAATTTCTTCCTGGGGCGGGAGCCGTTGAAGAAGTGGCTGGGCTTGCTGCCGGTGCTGGATCTGGAACTGGCCGGCGAAGTGGCGCGCGACAAGCTGGCGGAAATGGGCATCCACATCCGCGATCCCCACCAGGCGATAGGCACTTTGTCCGGCGGCGAAAAGCAATGCCTGGCCATCGCCCGCGCCATTCACTTCGGCGCGAGGGTGCTGATCCTGGACGAGCCCACCGCCGCGCTGGGCGTCAAGCAGAGCGTCAATGTGCTAAAGCTGATTTCCAAGGCGCGCGAGAAGGGCATCTCGGTGATCTTCATCACCCACAACGTCAACCACGCTTATCCGATAGGCGACCGCTTCACCCTGCTCAACCGCGGCCGTTCGCTGGGCACTTACGCCAAGGACTCGGTCAGCAAGGAGGAAGTGCTGGACATGATGGCCGGCGGCGCAGAAATGCAGAAACTGATGGCCGAGCTGGACGGCGTCCATATCTGAAAGGTAGATCTAGCATGCAAAACACCACCCGTTTCGCCAGCGGCCGCGACCGCGACCTGGTCTGCCTGGGCCGGCTGGCGGTGGACCTGTACGCGCAGCAGTTGGGCGCGCCGCTGGAAGACGCGGCCAGCTTCGCCAAATATCTGGGCGGCTCCTCCGCCAACATCGCCTTCGGCGCGGCCCGGCTGGGCTTGAAGTCGGCGATGCTGTCCCGCGTCGGCGACGAACAGATGGGCCGCTTTCTGCTCAACACCCTGCGCGCCGAAGGCTGCGATGTCAGCCAGGTGAGGGTGGACCCGGAGCGGCTGACCGGCCTGACCCTGCTGGGCATCAAGGATCGCGATACTTTTCCCTTGCTGTTTTACCGCGAAAACTGCGCCGACATGGCGCTCAGCGCCGATGACATCGACGAGGGCTTTATCGCAGGCAGCCGGGCTTTGCTGATCACCGGCACCCATTTGTCACGGCCCGGAGTGGAGGCGGCCAGCCGCCGCGCGCTGCAATACGCGCGCCGCCACGACGCGCGCACGGTGCTGGACATCGACTACCGGCCGGTGCTGTGGGGCCTGGCCGGCCGCGGCGACGGCGAAACCCGCTACATCGCCAGCGCCGAGGTCAGCGCCCATTTGCAGAGCCTGCTCTCCGAGTTCGACCTCATCGTCGGCACTGTGGAGGAGTTCCTGATCGCCGGCGGCGAGGCCGAGCTGATGCCGGCCTTGGCCCGAGTGCGCGCGCTGAGCCAGGCGGTGCTGGTGGTCAAGCTGGGGCCCTTGGGGTGCGCGGTGATTCCCGGCGAAGTGCCGGCGCGCATCGAGGACGCCTTCAGCGTGGCCGGCGCGGAAGTGGACGTGATGAATGTATTGGGCGCCGGCGACGCCTTTCTGGCCGGTTTCCTGTCCGTCTGGCTGCGCGGCGGCGACTACGCCGAATGCTGCCGCCGCGCCAATGCCTGCGGCGCGCTGGTGGTGTCGCGCCACGGCTGCGCGCCGGCGATGCCGACCCCGGCCGAGCTGGAGCGCTTTCTCGCCGCGCCGACGCGGCGGCCGGGCGAGGACGCGGCCCTGAGCCGGCTGCACCGGGTCAGCGCGGCGCGGCCGCGTTGGGACGAGTTGTGCGTGTTCGCCTTCGACCATCGCAGTCAGTTCTTTGAGCTGGCGCGCGCGGCGGGCGCGGACGAGGCGCGGCTGCCGCGTTTGAAACAGCTGCTGGTGCAATCGGTGGCCGGCGTGGAGCAGCGCTTGGGCCTGCGCGGGCGGGTGGGGGTGCTGATAGACGAGCGCTACGGCGCCGACGCGCTGTACGCCGCCACCGGCCGCGGTTGGTGGGTGGGCCGGCCGGTGGAGCTGCCAGGGTCCAATCCGCTGGTGTTCGAGCAAGGCCGAGCGATGGCCGGCGCGCTGGCCGCCTGGCCGCGCGAGCACGTGATCAAATGCCTGGTCCAGTACCACCCGGACGATGCGCTGGACAACCGGCTGGAACAGGAAGCGCAGATCCGCGCGCTCTACGACGCCGCCCAGGCCAGCGGACACGAACTGTTGCTGGAAATCATTCCGCCCAAGGATTTGCCGCGCGCGGACGACACCGTCTACCGCGCGCTCAAGCGCTTGTACAACCTGGGCATCTATCCGGACTGGTGGAAGCTGGAGCCGCCCGCCGCCGCGCAGTGGCCGGCGCTGGACGCGCTGATCGCCGAGCGCGACCCCTATTGCCGAGGCGTGGTGCTGCTGGGCTTGAACGCGCCCTTGGACGCGCTGCGCCGGGGCTTTGCCGCCGCGCGCGCCAGCCGCAGTTGCCGCGGCTTCATGGTGGGGCGCAGCCTGTTTCAGCGGCCGGCCGAGCGCTGGCTTGCGGGCGAGATCGACGACGCCGGCCTGGTGGCCGAGGCCGGCGCCCGATTCACTGAACTGGTGGCGGTCTGGCGCGAGGAACGCGGCACGGCCGGCCGCGCCCTCAGCGAGGAGGGCGCGCGATGAGCACGATTCGCTTAACCATGGCCCAGGCGCTGGTGCGCTACCTGGCCGCGCAGCGGGTGGAGCTGGGCGGCGAGGAGCTGCCGCTGTTCGCCGGGGTGTGGGCCATTTTCGGCCACGGCAACGTCGCCGGTCTGGGCGAGGCGCTGCAGCAGGCCGGCGACAGCCTGCCCACCTGGCGCGCCCACAATGAGCAAGGCATGGCTCATGCCGCCATCGCCTACGCCAAAGCCCATTTCCGCCGCCGGATGATGGCGGTGACCAGCTCCATCGGCCCCGGCGCCACCAACCTGGTCACCGCCGCGGCGTTGGCCCACGTCAACCGGCTGCCGCTGCTGCTCTTGCCCGGCGATGTGTTCGTGTCGCGCGCGCCGGACCCGGTGCTGCAGCAATTGGAAGCGCCGCAGGATGGCACCTTGTCGGTCAACGACTGCCTGCGGCCGGTGTCGCGCTATTTCGACCGCATCGTCCACCCGGCGCAGCTGCTCACGGCATTGCCGCGCGCGCTGGCGGTGCTGACCGACCCGGCGCAGTGCGGGCCGGCCACGCTGGCGCTGCCGCAGGACGTGCAGACCATGGCTTGGGACTATCCGACGGACTGGTTCCGGCCGAGGCGGTGGCGCATCGCCGCGCCGCCGCCGGAAACGGATGCGCTGGAGCGGGCTGCGCGGGCGCTGGCCGCCGCGCGGCGGCCGCTGATCGTGGCCGGCGGCGGCGTGCTCTACAGCGCCGGCGGCGCGGCGGCCTTGCGCGCCTTCGCCGAGCGCCACGGCGCGCCGGTGGCCGAAACCCAGGCCGGCAAGAGCGCCTTGCCCTGGGACCACCCGCTGCAATTGGGCGCAATCGGCGTCACCGGCTCGCCAGCCGCCAACCGGCTGGCGGAACAGGCCGATCTGGTGCTGGCCCTGGGCACCCGCTTGCAGGATTTCAGCACCGGCTCCGGGCAGTTGTTTCGTCAGGCGCGGCTGCTCAGCGTCAACGTCAACGCGCTGGACGGGATCAAGGCCGACGCCGTGGCTTTGACCGGCGACGCCGCCTTGTGCCTGGAGGCGCTGTCGGCGCGGCTGGACGGCTGGCGCGCAGACGCCGGCTGGAGCGCCGAGGCGCGCGCGCTGGCCGAGGACTGGCGCGCGGAGACGGCGCGCGTCACCAGCCAGCGACAGCCTCACGGCCTGCCTTACGATGGCGAGGTGATCGGCGCCGTGCAGCGCCACCCCGGCTCCGAGCGCGACGACATCGTGGTCTGCGCCGCCGGCACCCTGCCGGCAGAACTGCACAAGCTGTGGCGCGCGGCGACGCCGGGCGGCTACCACCTGGAATACGGCTATTCCTGCATGGGCTATGAAATCGCCGGCGGTTTGGGCGTGAAGATGGCGCGGCCGGAGCGCGAAGTCATCGTGATGGTGGGGGACGGCAGTTATCTGATGATGAACAGCGAATTGGCGACCTCGGTCATGCTGGACCGGAAGCTGATCGTGGTGGTGCTGGACAACCGAGGCTACGGCTGCATCAACCGCTTGCAGCAAGCCTGCGGGGGCGCGCCGTTCAACAATCTGCTGGAGGACTGCCGCCAGGGCCGCCACGGCGCGCCGAGGGTGGACTTTGCCGCTCACGCGCGTGCTTTGGGAGCCGAGGCCGAGCATGTGTCCGACATCGCCGGCCTGGAGGCGGCGCTGGTCCGTGCCCGTGCCGCCGAGCGCAGCTATCTGATCGTGATCGACACCGATCCGGCGCGCACCACCGAGGCCGGCGGCTGCTGGTGGGAAGTGGCGGTGCCGGAGGTGTCGGAACGGGCCGAGGTCCGCGCCGCGCGCCAGGTTTATGAAGACCGGCTGCGCCGGCGTCAATACGAATAGCGGGGAACAAGGCAATGCATGCATTCGATGTGAAAATCGGCATCAATCCGATCTCCTGGAGCAATGACGACCTGCCGTCGCTGGGCGGCGAGATTTCGCTGGAGCAGGCGCTGGCCGAAGGCGCGGCCATAGGCTACCGAGGTTTTGAACTGGGCAATAAATTCCCGCGTCAGCCGGAGGCGCTGGCGGCGGCGCTGGCGCCGCACGGCCTGCAATGCGTGTCCGGCTGGCATTCCGGCCGGCTGGCCGAGCGCGGCGTGGACGCGGAAATCGCCGCGGCGGAGCCGCATGTGCGTTTGCTGGCCGCCAGCGGCTGCCGGGTGATGGTCTACGGCGAGGTGGCGCAGGCGATACAGGGCCAGCCGAGGCCCTTGAACCAGCGGCCGCGCTTTGGCTCGGAGCGGCAATGGCGGGATTACGGCGAGCGGTTGAACGCCTTCGGCCGCCATCTGCAAAGCCACGGCCTGACGCTGGCTTACCACCACCATATGGGCGCTTACGTCGAAACCCCGGACGATGTGGACGCGCTGATGGCGGTCACCGGCCCGGAAGTGGGCCTGCTGTTCGACAGCGGCCACATCGCCTTCGCCGGGGGCGAACCGTTGGCGGTGCTGCGCCGTCATATCGGCCGCGTGGTCCACGTTCATTGCAAGGACATCCGCCCGCAGGTGGCGCGGCTGGCGCGCAACCGAGGTTGGAGCTTCCTGGAAGCGGTGCTCAACGGCGTGTTCACCGTGCCCGGCGACGGCGTCATCGATTTTGAAGCCCTGCTGCGCACGCTAGCCGAGCACGGCTATCGCGGCTGGCTGGTGGTGGAGGCGGAACAGGACCCGGTGGTGGCGCCCAGCTACCGCTACGCCGAGCTGGGCTTTCGCACCCTGGCCGGCCTGGTGGCCGCCATCCGCGCCGGCGCGCCGGAAAGGAGCTGCGCATGAATCAGCCTGATTTGCGGGTTAGAGCGGCGGCCGGCCGTGTCGCCGCCGATGTGACGCCGGCCTCCGCCGGCTGGCGACATGTCGGTTTCCGCGCCTTGCGCCTGTCCGACGGCGAGTCCGAGGACTGGCTGCAAGCAGAGCGGGAGTGCTGCGTGGTGGTGCTGGCCGGCGTTGTCGACCTCGTCGCCGGCGACCAGCGCTGGCCAGGCGTGGGGGGCCGCGCCGACGTATTCGACGGGCAAGCGCCGTGGGCGGCCTACATCCCCGCCGGCTGCCCGCTGCGCGTCGTCGCCCGCGGCGCGGCCGAAGTGGCGTTGTGCTCGGCGCCGGGCCGCCCGCTCAGCCGTCCGCCGCGGCTGATCCCGCCCCAGGACATGGCGCAGAGCGTGCGCGGGCAGGGCGCCAACACTCGCTACGTCACCGACATCCTGCCGCAGCAGGCCGAGGCGGACAGCCTGCTGGTGGTGGAAGTGCGCACCCCGTCCGGCCATTCATCCAGCTATCCGCCGCACAAGCACGACCGCGACGCGCTGCCGGCGGAGAGCCAACTGGAGGAAACCTATTACCACCGGGTAAGCCCGGCGCAGGGCTTTGTGTTCCAGCGCGTTTACACCGACGAGCGGGATCTGGATCAGTCCCACGCGGTGGAGGACGGCGATGTGGTGCTGGTGCCGCGCGGCTACCACCCGGTGTGCGTGCCCCACGGCTACGAATCCTACTACCTCAACGTGATGGCCGGGCCGCGCCGCGAATGGCGCTTCCACAACGACCCGGCGCATGAGTGGATGTTGTCCACCGCCACTTGAAGCGCGGCGGCGGGGCTTGGGTTGGCGCGGGCGGCGGTGTAAACTGCCGCATTTACGACCGCGCCGGTCTCTTGCCTGGATTCCGCCATGCCCACGCCTCATGCCGCCCGCCGCGCCCGCCTGCTGTCCGCCCTGGGCGACGCCGTCGCGGTGCTGCCCACCGCGCCGGAAGCGGTGCGCAACGCCGATAATTTCTATCCCTATCGCCCAGACAGCCATTTCCTGTACCTGACCGGCTTCCCCGAACCGGAAGCGGTGCTGGTGCTGGACGGCCGCCGCGGCAAGTCCATCCTGTTCTGCCGCGACAAGAATCCGGACATGGAAATCTGGGAAGGCTTCCGCCACGGGCCGCAGGCTGCGGCCGAGGCTTTCGGCTTCGACGAGGCTTATCCCGTCGCAGAGCTGGACGCGCGGATGCTGGAGCTGCTGTCCGGCTGCGGCCGGCTGTGCTGGAGCCTGGGCCGCGACGCCAAGTTCGACGCGCGCGTCAACGGCTGGCTGGACAGCCTGCGCCAGCGCGCCTACCACGGCGCGCCCGCGCCCAGCTGCTATGGCGACGTGCACGCGCTGCTGGACGAGATGCGCTTGATCAAGGACGACAGCGAGATTGCGCTGCTGCGCCGCGCCGGCGAGATTTCCGCCGCCGGCCATGTGCAGGCGATGCGCGCCACCCGGCCCGGCCTGCATGAATACCAGATCGAGGCGGAAATCCTGCATGCCTTCGTCAGCCGCGGCGCGCGCCAGCCCTCCTACGAGAGCATCGTCGCCGGCGGCGCCAATGCCTGCACTCTGCATTACTGCGCCAACAACGGCCTGCTGCGTGATGGCGAGATGCTGTTGATCGACGCCGGCTGCGAGCTGGAAGGCTACGCCGGCGACATCACCCGCAGCTTCCCGATCAACGGCCGCTTCAGCGGCCCGCAGCGCGATGTCTACGAAGTGGTGCTGGCGGCGCAGACGGCGGCCATCGCCGCGCTGGGCCCCAATGTGCCCTGGAACGCGTCCGGCGACGCCGCGCTGGCGGTGCTGGCTCAGGGCATGCTGGACCTGGGGCTGCTGCAAGGCAGCGTGGACGGGGTGATCGAATCCGGCGCTTACCGTCAGTTCTACATGCACGGCATCGGGCATTTGATCGGCCTGGACGTGCACGATGTGGGCGCGCGCAAGCGCAACGGCCTGTGGCGCGCTTACCAGCCCGGCATGTGCGTGACGGTGGAGCCGGGCTTGTACATCCGCCCGGCGGACGGCGTGCCGGCGGCCTTGCACAATATCGGCGTGCGCGTAGAGGACGATGTGCTGATTACCGAGCAGGGCTGCGAGGTCTATACCGGCGGTGTGCCCAAGCAAATTGATCAGATCGAAGCGCTGATGAACGAGAATTGAGTATCCGGAGCCTGTGTCCCGAGGAAACAGGAAGGAAGCAGACATGCAGCAACAGACAAATGAACATGCGGACGTGGTGATCATAGGCGGCGGCCCGGTGGGGGCGCTGGCCGCGCTGCGGCTGGCGCGCGCCGGCCGCGAGGTGACGCTGGTGGAGGCCCGAGGCCGCGACGAGGCGGTGCGCGACGCGCGCGCGCTGGCGCTGTCCTGGCACAGCCGCGAGCTGCTGCGCGAAGCCGGCGCCTGGCCGGAGGATTTGCCGGCGTCCTTGATCGACAGCGTGCACGTGTCGCAGCAAGGCGCTTGCGGCCGCACCCTGTTGCAAGGCGAGGATGTGGGCCTGCCGCACTTGGGCGCGGTGGTGGACTATCCGGCGCTGGTGGCGGCGCTGGGCGGCGCGCTGGAGCGCGCCGGCGTGCGCGTGCTGTGGCGCCACCGGGTGCGGACGGTCAAGAGCCTCAGTCATTACGCGGTGGTGACGGTGACGTCCGACGCCGGCGAGAGCGTGTTGACCTGCCGGCTGGCGGTGATGGCCGAAGGCGGCGCGCTGGCGGAAAGCCTGCCCGGCGTCAAGCGCCTGAGCCACGATTACCGCCAGTGCGCGGTGCTGGCCGAGGTGCACACCGAATTGCCGCCCAAGGGCGTGGCTTATGAGCGCTTCGCCCATGACGGGCCGTTGGCCCTGTTGCCTCACGGCGACGCTTATATGTTGGTGTGGACCCGCAGCGCCGAGGACGCCGCCCGCTTGCAGGCGGCGGACGACGCCGAGGTAGCCGCCGCTTTGCAGCACGCCTTCGGCGAGCGCCAGGGCCGCATTCTGAGCGTGGGGCCGCGCGCGGCGTTCCCGCTGACGCTGAAGCAGCTCAACCGCGTGGTTAGCGGCCGGGTGGCGATGATAGGCAACGCCGCGCAAACCATGCACCCGGTGGCGGCGCAGGGCTTGAATCTGGGCCTGCGCGACGCAGCCGGCCTCAGCGAGGCGCTGGCGGGCGCGGCCGACCCCGGCGACGCCGCCGCGCTGGCGGCCTACGCCGCGTCGCGACGGGTGGACAGCCACGCGGTGGTGGGTTTCACCCATGGTTTGATTAAATTATTCGATGGCCATCATCCGGTGGTCAGCGCCATGCGCAGCGTCGGCCTCAGCGCGCTGGACGCGCTGCCGCCGCTGCGGCGCAAGTTCGCCAGCCATCTGGTGTTCGGCGTGTGATGGGAGAGCGAGCGTGAAAGCATGGCAGTACGATGTGATCGTCGTGGGCGGCGGCCTGGTGGGCGCCAGCCTGGCGCTGGCCTTGGACCGCGCCGGCAAGCGAGTGGCCTTGCTCGAAGGGCGGCCGCCTCGGCTCGATGGGCTGGAGCAGGGCTGGGACGCGCGCATCTACGCGGTAAGCCCGGCTAACCGCTGCTTCCTGGAGAGCCTGGACGCCTGGCCCGGCGCCGAGCGCTTGGGGGCGATTGAAGCGATGGACGTGCGGGGCGACGCCGGCGGCCGCATCCAGTTTGCCGCCAGCGACGCCGGCGAGCCGGCGCTGGCCTGGATTGCCGAAAACCGCTGGCTGCTGGCCGCGCTGTGGCGGCGTCTGGCGGCGTCCGGCGTTGATTGTCTGCCGGGGCTTAAGCCGCAGGCGCTGAGCGCCGACGCGCTTAGCGCGGCATTGACGCTGGACGACGGCCGCCGGCTGAGCGCCGCGCTGCTGGTCGGCGCCGACGGCGCCAACTCCTGGGTGCGAGAGCAGGCCGGCCTGGCCGCCAGCGTCAAGCCTTACGGCCAGAGCGGGGTGGTGGCCAATTTCGACTGCGAACGCCCGCACGGCGGCGTGGCGCGGCAGTGGTTCACCGGCGGCGACATCCTGGCCTGGCTGCCCATGGCCGGGAACCGAATTTCCATGGTGTGGTCAAGCTCTGATCCCGCGCGTTTGCTGGAGCTGCCTCCGGAGCAACTGGCGGAGACAGTGGCCGCCGCCGGAGGACGGGCGCTGGGCGAATTGGCCGTCATCACCCCCGCGGCGGCGTTCCCGTTGCGCTTGATCCAGCCGGAGCGAGTGGCGGCGGAGCGGGTGGTGCTGGTGGGCGACGCCGCCCACACGGTGCACCCCCTGGCCGGCCAGGGGGTGAATCTGGGCTTCCAGGACGCGGCGCAATTGGCCGCCTTGCTGGTCGGCGAGCGCGACGCCGGAGACTGGATGCTGCTGCGTCGTTACGAGCGCCAGCGGCGCGAAGCGGTAAAAACCATGCAGCTAGGCTGCGATGGCCTGTTTCAGCTGTTCCAGGCCAAGGCGCCCGGTTTGTCCTGGCTGCGCAATACCGGCTTGAACCTGACCAATTCCCTGAAGCCTTTGAAGCGGCAATTCGCTCGCCAGGCAATTGGCTACTGAACCTTCCCTTGAGGATAAAGATTGATGAAGAAGAACCTGAAGTCCCTGGCGCTGGGCGCCTCCCTGATGATGGCGCTGGCCGCTTGCTCGCAAGCCGCCGGCAGCGGCAATGCCGGCGATGTGAAGAAGGCGTTTGAAGGCCGCTTCCCCGGCAAACCGGTCAAGGCGGTGACCGCCACGCCGGTGAAGGGCATCTACGAGGTGGTGGTGGACAATAAGCAGGTGGTGTACACCAATGCGGACGCCAGCTATCTCTTCGTCGGCGATCTGATCGATGCGGTGAAGAAGGAAAGCCTGACCGAGAAGAAAATGGCCGAGCTGAACAAAGTGGACTTCAAGGCTCTGCCGTTCGAATACGCGTTGAAGGAAGTGCGCGGCAAGGGCGAGCGCAAGCTGGCGGTGTTCTCCGACCCGGACTGCCCGTTCTGCAAGAAGCTGGAGCGCGAAGGCCTGAAGAATCTGGACAACGTCACCATCTACACCTTCCTCTACCCCTTGACCCAACTGCACCCGGACGCGATGCGCAAGTCCAAGCAGATCTGGTGCTCGCCCGACAAAGTGGCGGCCTGGTCCGGCTTCATGCGCGATGGCAAGCCGCTGACTGGTCCGGACAATTGCGACACTCCGCTGGAAAAGATTCAGCAACTGGGCGAGAAGCTTGGCATCACCGGCACGCCGGGCCTGATCTTCGCCAACGGCCAGCTGGTGCCGGGCGCGATCGATGCCGACGATATCGAGAAGCTGCTCAACGCCAAGTGAGCGCATGAAGACATGCGCCGCTAAGCGATTTGCCACGGCCTGTTCCTGCGTCCACGCGACGCCGGCTCAGGCCGTTGACGCGCCTGGAGCGCGGCGATGACGGCGCGGCTGGGCTGGGAGGCGCGCTGGCGCGGCCTGTCCAACGGCGACCGCGTCTTGCTGGGCCTGTCGTTTTCGCTGGCCGTGCATAGCCTGGCTTTTTTCGTTCCGTGGCCGGTGGGCGGCGCGCACGGCGAACCGGCGGGACTGAGCGTGCGCCTGACGGCGGGGAAGCCGGCGGACAGGCCGCCGCCGCGGCTGGAGCCGGCCGCCGCGCCGCCGGCATGGACCGCGCCGCGGGCGGAGCAGACCTTGCCGGAGGCGGCGCTTGAGGCGGAACCAGAGCCGGCGCCTAGACCGAGTGCCTCGGCGCCCGCCGCCGAGCTTCCCGCCGCGGCGTCGGCGCCCCTTGCGGAAGCCGCGCAGCCGGGGGACGAACTGCCGCAGCGTCTGGGCTTGGACCTGTACTATCCGGCCAGCCAGCTGGAGCAACTGGCCGTGCCGCTGCAGCCGATCGAACTGCCTGAACTGGCCGATTTGACGGGGGGGGCGATCCGGATCGAATTGCGCGTCTATATCAATGAACGGGGCGAAGTGGATGCGGTGCAATGGGTCAGCGCCCAGCCGGCCGGCAGCGAACAGCCCTTGCTCAAGCATTTTAGTCAGGCGGTGTTTTCACCCGCGCGCAAGGACGGCATCGCGGTGAAGAGCTATAAACGTATTTTGATCGAGTCCGAACCTGGCGACGGAACGGCTTCGCCGCCGCAGCCTGGACAGCGCTGACGGCGTGGGCCTGCGGGCTGACCGCAGCGCGGGTTCGTGGTAAATTCCGCTCTCCGGCACTGGCTGCCGGCGGCTAACATCTCCAATCAGGGGCGCACCAACGTCCCGGTCTTCAACAAAGGAATTCCCATGTCTGATCTACAGACTCTGTTCACCCAGGCCCAGGCCGATGTCAAGACCCTGTCCGAGCGTCCGGACAACCAGACTCTGTTGCAACTGTACGCGCTGTTCAAACAGGCGACCGAAGGCGATGCTACCGGTGAACGCCCGGGCATGATGGACTTCATCAACCGCGCCAAGTTCGACGCCTGGGAAAAGCTGAAGGGCAAGGGCAGCGACGAGGCCAAGCAGGAATACGTGGACGTGGTGAAGCGCCTGCTGGAAGAGTAAGCCGGCCGCGGCCGACCCCTGCCGCCGAAACGGCGCGCCTGCGGGCGGCGCCGTTTTCGGCGGCGAACCGGCACCAGACTAGCGTGCCGATTTTTTTAGAACCTGTTCAAAGTCTGCAGAGCGTTGCCGATACGGCGAGCGTGTTTTCGAAACGCTCATGCGCCGTCGGCGCAATCCGCTATTTCCGCCGCAGCGCCTTGTCTCGCCCTTGCCCGCGAGGCTTTGAACAGGCTCTATAGTTGTCTGACTGTTGATGAGCAGTGCGGCGGTATGGTTTTTCAATCAAGTGAAGCGTTGGCCAAGATGAAGAGAGTCTTTTGCTTGCTGGTTTTCGTCCTGCTGGCGCAAGCGTGCCGGGCGGGCGACGACCCGGTTTTGCTGGTGGTGTCGGGCAAGATCAGCCATTTCACCGATTCGGCGCGCGGCGTGTACGAATTCCGCGAAAGCGCGCTGATGGCCTTGCCGCAAACCTCGCTGGTCACCGCCACCAGCTGGACGCCCAAGGCGACTTTCAGCGGGCCGCTGGTGCGGGACATCCTCAATAAAGTGGGCGCCTACGGCCATCAGGCCCAGTTTGTGGCGCTCAACGACTATACCTATTCCATTCCTATCGGCGAGCTGGTCAAGTACCGCGCCATCCTCGCGCGCCGCTTCAACCAGCAGCCGATGAACGTGGCCCGTTACGGCCCGTTGTGGCTGATGTATCCGCTGGAGCAGATGCCGGATTCGGCCAAGGGGCCGGCCTTGGACGCCAAGCTGATCTGGCAGATAGACGGTTTGGTGGTGAACTGATGAACCAGGACAATCAAGCGTCGTCCGGCGTGGAGCCGGGCTGGGCCGGCCGCCTGCGGCGGCTCATTTCCGGATGGGGCGGCTGGCCGGAAGGCCGGCGCATGCTGTGGGTGGGCCTGCTGGTGCTGATCACCGCCGCCGGCGGCATGTATTACAGCATCAGCCAGCTGGGCAAGGTCAACTCGGTGGCCAACAGCAGCGAGGATTTGTATTGGTCGGTGGCGCAATTCCAGCTGGAAATGGAGCGCGCCAAGTCCGCGCTGGTGGGTTTCCAGGCCGGCCGCATCACGCAAGACGAGCTGTTGCGGCGCTTGGAAGTGGCCAGCAGTCGTTTCCATGTGTTTTCCGAACCGGCGCCGGTGCGGGTGCAGATGTTGCTGCGCCAGGTGAAGGGTTTCGACACCCTGGTGGCGGATTACCAGCAATTGTTCAACGACCCTGCTTTCAGCCACCCCGCGCTGGCCTCGGTGCCGGCGCTGCTGGAACGCATCGACCTGCTGCGGCCGCAACTGATGGCCTTCGCGGTGGAGGCGAGGGTGGCGGAGGTGAAAAGCCGCACCGAGCGGCTGGAGGACCTGGACCGACAGCGCAGCAATGTGCTGTATCTGCAGTCGGTGTTGTGGGGCGTGATCTGCGCGGTGATTCTGCTGCTGTCGCGCTACAGCTCGGTCAAGCGTCTGGCCAGCGCCAAGCAGGCCTTGCTGGAGAAGGAGCAGTCCGCGCACCAGGCCACGGTGGCGATGGAACTGGACCGCACCACCTTCCTGGCCACGCTGAGCCATGAGATCCGTTCTCCCTTGCAGTCGATGCAGGTATGCATCGAATTGCTGGAGCCGGTGGCGGACGGCCAGAAAACCGCGCGCACCGCCTTGCAGCGCTTGAAAACCAGCGTGTCGCATTTATCCGCCCAGGTGCACGACATCATGGATATCAGCGCCATCCGCAATATGAAGCTGCGGATGAATCCGCAGCCGATGCCGCTGGCCGAGGTGCTGCAAGCCACCATGGACGTGATGCGGCCCTTGGCCGACGCCAAGGGGCTGGCGCTGAATTACCAGGCCGGCCCGCTGCCGGCGACGGTGCTGCTGGACGAGGTGAGGCTACGTCAGGTCGTGGGCAATCTGGTGTCCAACGCCATCCGCTACACCGATAGCGGCTCGGTCACGGTCAGCGTGTCCTGCCTGCGCGCCACCGGGCATCACGAACTGGTGCTGCAAGTGCGCGACACCGGGGTGGGCATTCCGCCGGAGTACCAGCAGCGTATTTTTCAGCCTTTCATCCAGGGCAAGCATAGACGCGCCGGCAGCTGCGGGCTGGGTCTGTCCATCGTCAAGGAGCTGGTCAATCTGTTTGGCGGCTGCATCGCGCTGGACAGCGCCGAGGGCAAGGGCGCCTGCTTCACCGTGCGCATACCGGTGCAGGCGGCGGAGACGCCGGGCTCGCAGTCGGTTCTGATCGTGGACGACGACGCCGACATTCGCGACACCCTGGCCGAGTTGCTGCAGCGCGACGGCTATCAGGTGGCCACCGCGGAGACGGCGGCCTTGGCGGAACGGGCGCTGGAGCAAGCCGATTTCGACGCTGTGCTGCTGGACATGCACCTGGGCGCGGACAGCGGCTACCAGGTGGCGGAGCGGGCCTGGAACGGCCAACGCGCCGAGCATACCGCCGTTGTCGGGATGAGCGCTTATCCGGAGGCCTTTGACGATCCGCGCGCGAGCCGCTTCGCCGGCATCCTGGCCAAGCCCTTCGACGCCGGTCAATTGCGGCAGATGCTGGCCGTGGTCAGCAAGCGGGCCTGACCCGCGTCGCGCAAAAAAGCCCTGGATGACCTCCAGGGCTTTTTCAATGCCGCGCGGTGATAGTGAACCGCTGCCTATTCAACATCTCGCGAGCCAAGGCGAGACAAGCGAAAACCGCTGAGAAAGCGGAGTGTGCACACGGTACATGAGCATTTTGAGCTTGTACTCACCGCGCAACGCTTCACGACGCGCAGCAAACTTTAAACAGGTTCTCAGACTTCCAGGTCGTGGGCGGCGGTGACCACATTGGTGATCTGCAGCGCCAGGATGGAGCCCGGGGTCGGCTTGCCGATGTAGTAGACACCCTGGATGCGCAAGGCCTGCTGCAGCGCGGATTCGTATTCCTCGGCGTGGCCGGTCAGCACGATGATGGGCACGGTGGACGAGCGCTGGCGTATGGTCTCGATGACCTTCATGCAGTCCTCGTCGCCCAGCACCCAGTCCAGCACGAAAGCGTCGAACTCTTCGTGCGGCAGCGCGGCCAGCAGTTCGGACGGGGATTCGTAGGGCAGGGCGAACAGGCCCTGGCGCACCAGCACCGCGGCCAGGATGTCGGCGTCCATATCGTCCAGCACCGCCACCAGCAAGCGCTTGTTGTTGGCGCGCTTGGGCGGCTGCACCGCCAGATAGGTGACTTCGTGGCCGTTGATGCAGCGGTCGTGGCTGCCTGGATACACGTGCCAGCTGTCGCCCTGACGACGCGCCAGCAGCAGCGGCGAGATGGAATCGTCCTGCACCACGTCGCCCAGCTGTATCCAGCAATGAGCTTCCTCGGTGTGGTCGGTCAGGTGGAGGATGGCCGGGATCAGGTCGGCGTCCGGCACCCGTACCGGCCGGCGGTTGTCCTGAGACACCAGCAGTTCGGACGTGGGCAGGCCCAGATATTGGGCCAGCTTCTCCAATTGACCCAACTGCCACTGGCTGCTGCCGTTGAGCTTGCGGTAGGTTTGCGACGCGCTCAGGCCCAGCACTTCTTCGATCAGGCTGACCTGTTGAGACTCCGCCAGGCCGCGCTGTTCCAGGTGCGTGCGGATATTGGCGTTGATGATTTCCGTGGTTGGCTTGTTCTGTGTCATTTGCATATCTTTGGAGTAGGGCGACTATCGGGTCGTTCTGGTCCGCAGCTTGCCGTCGGCGTGGGCGGAGGGCTGCTGTCTTTGTTCATTATCGGCGGCGGCGAGCGGAAGGCGGATGGCCTTCCGGGCAGGGGTGGGCATGTCGACGCTTTGGTTTATGTTTTAGCCGATATTAGTCAGTTTTTGCAAAATTTGCGAAAAATTTCGCTAAAAGTGCAAAAAAGTTTTCATTTTAAAAGTAGTCATACAGATTGAAACCTGTTCCTTGGTACAGATCGGGGCTGGATTATGCCTTTGCGTTATCGTGTTGGGTTTGAAATTTTTTGGCTAAATAATTGATTGTTTTTGGGTATTCGGGAAATGAGGACGACGGCGGGCGCAGGGGGTGGAGTGTTGTAATTTCGCATATCATGCGAAGGGCGCGCGGGCGCGGCGACGCGCGCCCACACGCCCCACGGCCTTGGGGCGGCGGATCAGCCCAGGGTGCCGGTGAGGCTGACCTCTCGGGTTTCCGGCACTTCGTTGTAGGACAGCACGTGCAGGCCGGGCGCGAACAAGCGCGCGTAGCGGGCCAGCAGCGGGCGGATCTGCGGCATCACCAGCAGGATGGGAGCGTGGCCCAGTTGTTTCATCTGGTCGCGCACCACCGGCATATTGGCCTGCAGCTGCTGCAGCACATTGGGGTCGATGGGGAAGCTGTCCAGCTGCGGCTTGCCGGTTTGCTGCGCCTGGCTCAGCGCGCCCAGCAGCAGGTTTTCCAGATCCGCGGACAGATTGAAGGCCTTCATCTCGCCGCGCGGCCCCAGGATGGATTGCACGATCTGGCGTTTCAGCGCGCAGCGCACCTCGGCCGCCAGCATGATGGGGTCCTTGCTGCTTTCGCTGGCGTCCAGCAGGGCGTTGGCGATGGGGGCGATGTCTTTCAGCGACACATTGTCGGTCAGCAGTTGGCGGTAGGCCTTGAGCTGCAAGGGCGCAGGCAACGCCTGGTTCAGCGCGGAAGCGAGCTTGGGCGCCAGCGCGGACAGCCGCTCGTTGATGGCGGCCACGTCGTCGTGGCGGAACAGCTCGGACAAGTGCTCGCGCATCACCTTGTTCAGATGGGTGGCCACCACGCTGGCGCAGTCCACGACTTGGTAGCCCAGGCCCAGCGCCTTGCTCTTGTCGTCCGGCAGGATCCAGGTCACCGGCATGGCGTAGGCCGGGTCCACGCCGGGCATGCCGTCCACTTCGCCGTACAGTTCCGGCGAGGGTATGGCCATCAGCCGGTCGGCGTAGACCTCGCCTTCGGCCACGGTGTTGCCGCTGAGCAGGATGGCGTACTGCGAGGGCTTGAGGCGCAGATCGTCGCGCAGATTCACTTGCGGCATCAGCACGCCCATGCTCTCGCTCAGGCTTTGACGCACGCCGCGCACGCGCTTGGCCAGCGGCGCGCCCTGACTCTTGTCCAGCAGCGACACCAGTTTGTAGCCCAGGTTGACGCCCAGGGTGTCCACATAGGGCAGGGCGGCCCATTCCAGTTCGATGTCGGCGTCGCCGGCCAGCGCGCTTTTCGCCAGCGCCGGGTCCGGCAGGTTGGGCAGCACCTGCTGGCGCTGGTGCAGCCGCCAGGCGACGAAGCCCAGCAGCAGCGCGAAGCCGAGGAAGGTGGGCCAGGGCATGCCGGGGATGGCTGCCAGCACCAACATCATGCCGGCGGCGCTCATCAGCACGGTGGGAGAAGCCAGCATCTGCTTGCCCACTTGTTCCTGCATGTCGCCGCCGTCGCTGATGCGGGTGACGATGATGGCGGCGGCGGAGGACAGCAGCAGCGCCGGAATCTGCGCCACCAGGCCGTCGCCTATGGTCATCAGCGCGTACTGGCGGAAAGCGTCGCCGGCGGACAGGCCGTGCATCAGCGCGCCGATGGCCACGCCGCCGAACAGATTGATGATCAGGATCAGGATGCCGGCGATGGCGTCGCCGCGCACAAACTTGGAGGCGCCGTCCATCGCGCCGTAGAAATCGGCCTCGGTGGCGATGTCGCGGCGGCGCTGCTGCGCCTGCTCCTGATTGATCAGGCCGGCGTTGAGGTCGGCGTCGATGGCCATCTGTTTACCGGGCAGCGCGTCCAGGGTGAAGCGGGCGGAGACTTCCGAGATCCGTTCCGCGCCCTTGGTCACCACCATGAAGTTGATGATCATCAGGATGACGAACACCACCATGCCGACAACGAAGTTGCCGCCTATCACCACCTGGCCGAAGGCCTCGATCACCCGTCCGGCGGCGTGGGTGCCTTCATGGCCGTGCAGCAGCACCACCCGGGTGGAGGCCACGTTCAGCGACAGCCTGAGCAGGGTGGTGGCCAGAATGATGGTGGGGAAGGCGGAGAAGTCCAGCGGCCGCTTGGCGGAGACGCTGACCAGGATGACGATGATGGCCAGCACGATGTTGAAGGTGAACAGCATGTCCAGCGCCATCGGCGGCAGCGGCAGCATCACCATGGCCAGTATGGCCAGCAAAAACAGCGGGGCGGCGATCTTGTGGCGGCCGATGTCGGCCAGCAGTCGGGTGAAAGCGTTCATGGTGCGGTTCTGGGATCGGCCATGTCGCGCGGGATCGGCAAATCGTCCGGCAGCCGCGGCTGGCTGCGGCGCGATCCGTTGCGGAAGGCTTTGAGTTGCATGACATAGGTCAGGACTTGCGCCACCGCTCGGTACAGGGGCGCGGGAATTTGCTGGTTGACCTGAGTGGTGTGGTAGACGGCGCGCGCCAGCGGCGGCAGCGGCACGATGTCCACTTGGTGCTCCTGAGCCACCTGACGGATGTAGAGCGCCATCTCGTCCAGGCCCTTGGCGATGATGAACGGCGCTTCGGCGCGTTCCTCATCGTATTTCAACGCCACCGCGTAGTGCTCCGGGTTGACGATGACCACGTCCGCGGTGGGCACGGCCTTGCGCACGCCGCGCTGGGCCATCTGCATCTGGATCTGCCGGATGCGCTGCTTGATCTCCGGCCGGCCCTCGGTGCTTTTGTACTCTTCCTTGATCTCCTGCTTGCTCATCTTCTGCTGCTTCATGAACAGCAGGATCTGCAGCGGCAGGTCGATCAGCGCGAACAACATGAACACCGCGGTCAGCGTCAGCAAGGCGTTGATCAGCAGCTCCGCGCTGCCGGCCAGCGCGGTGGCGAAGGGCGCGCCCTGCAAGGCGAAAAAATCCTCTAGCGCGCTCTGGCTCAGCCTGTACAGCACCCAGCCCAGCAGCAGCGCCTTGGCGATGGATTTGCCGATTTCGCTGGCGTGGCGCGCCGAGGCGATGCGGCCGAAATGGGCCAGCGGGTTGAAGCGCTCCAGCTTGGGCTGCAGATGGTTGAAGCTGAAGACCCAGCCGCCGGGGTAGAGCGAAACCACGATCATGCACAGCGGAATCACCGCCAGGGGCAGCACCATCTTGACCAGCAGCAGCAAGGTGCCGGCAAACAGCTTGGACCAGCTGTTGTCCAGCGCGCCGCTGCCGGAGAGCGGGGCGAAGGCCAGGGCGAACAGCTGCCGGAACTCGTCCAGCCACTGCGGCATCATCCAGAAAGCCAGTTTCAGCGCCAACAGCAGGCCCAGCGCGGCGGCCAGATCGCGCGAGCGCGGCACCTGGCCTTGCTTGCGCGCCTGCCGCAGCTTGTGCGGCGTGGCCTTTTCGGTTTTATCGCCGCCGCGCCCCTCAGCCATGACCGGCCCTCAGCATGCCGCCCAGCAGGCGCAGCATCTGTTCGTTCAGGTTCAGGTATTGCTGCGGGATGAAGCGCGCCACCAGGCCCAGCGTGCCCAGGCCGAACAGAGTAATCAGCGGGAAGCCCAGCGAAAACAGGTTCAGCGACGGCGCCACCCGGTTGATCATGCCGACGCCGGCCTGCACCACAAAGGTGGCGAACACCGCCGGCAGCGCCAGCAGCATGGCGGCGGACAGCACCCAGGCCACGCCGCCGGCCAGCATGGACAGCGAGGCCGCCGGCACGCCGCCGCCCACCGGCCAGGCCTGGAAGCTGGCGTAAACCACCTGGATCAGCAGCAAATGGCCGTCCAGCGAGAAGAAGATCATGGCGCCCAGCAGGTAGAGCAGGCTGGACACCACGTCGGAGGAGTTGCCGTTGCCGGGGTCGTTCATCACCGCCATGGACAGCGCCATCTGCGAGGACACCAGGAAGCCGAGCACGGCCAGCACGGCCAGCACCAGCTGAAAGGCGAGGCCGAAGACGAGGCCGATCACCGCCTGCTCGATGCTGGCGGCGACGCCGGCCAGCGAGAACAGGTCCAGCTTGGGCAGCGGCAGGGTGGCCGGCAGCGTGGCGGCGGACAGCGCCAGCGCCAGGCCGATGCGCACCCGCACCGGCACCATGCCCTCGCCGATGAAGGGCGCGACGCTGAAGGCGGCCATCAGCCGGCAAAACGGCCACCAGAAGGCCGGAATCAACTCCAGCAGTTGGGCGTAGAGGCCGGTCACGGCTATCCGACCAAACCGGCGGCGCGTTGGAACATCGCCACGCAGAAATCCATCAGAAAACCGGTGATCCAGTGGCCGGCGATGGCGATGGTCAGCAGAGTCACCAGCAGCCGCGGCAGGAAGGACAGCGTCTGCTCGTTGATCTGGGTGGCGGCCTGAATCAGGCTGACGATGACGCCGACGATCAGGCTGGGCAGGATCAGCAGCACCACCAGGGTGACGACGACGCGCAAGCTGTCGTTGACGATGTCGACGGCGATGTCGGGGGTCAGCATGGCAAGTCCATTCTCAAAAGCGCGCTTAATAAGCCTGTATCGAGGTGACCAGGGTGTTCACCGTCAGCGACCAGCCGTCCACCAGCACGAACAGCAGCAGCTTGAGCGGCAGCGAAATCACCAGCGGCGACAGCATCATCATGCCCATCGCCATCAGCACGCTGGACACCACCAGGTCTATCACCAAGAAGGGGATGAACAGCATGCAGCCGATCTGGAACGCGGTTTTCAATTCCGACAGCACGAAGGCCGCGAGCTTGACCGCGAAGGCGTGGTCCTGCGGATTGCTGATCTTTTCCTCGCCGGACAGCCTGGCGATCTGCGCCAGCGCGGTTTTGCTGGTTTGCGCCAGCATGAAGCGGCTGATGGGCTTCTGCGCGATCTCCAGCGCCTGCTGCATGGTGATCTTGTCCTGATCGAAGGGCTGCAAGGCCTGGTTCCACACCTCCAGCCCCACCGGCCGCATCACCAGCAGGGTCAGGATCAAGGACACGCCGGTGACGATGCGGTTGGGCAGGCCCTGTTGCAGGCCCAGCGCCTGGCGCAGCAGCGAGAGCACGATGATGAAGCGGGTGAAGCTGGTCATCATCAGCACCAGCACGGGCAAGAGCCCGAGCAGGGTCATCAGGATCAGGATCTGGGTCTTGATGGTGAAATCCACCGGCGTGCCGCCAGCGTTGGCCGACAGCAGTTTCAGCGGTTCGGCCTGACAGGCGGCGGCCAGCGCCCAAAGCCCCGCAGCGATGAGGCTGGGTTGCAGCAGCGGGCGCAGCTTCTTCAAGGCTTCCATCAGGTCAGGCTGTCCAGTTCCAGATCGTTGAGCTCCACCACCCGCAGGCCGTAGTTCTCGCCGGCCACCACCACCTCGCCGCGGCCGATCACGGTGCCGTTGACCTTGATGTCCAGCGGTTCGCCGGCCAGCTTGTCCAGCTCCACCACCGAACCGTTCTCGATATTGACCAGATCGGCCAGCGAGATGTCGGCGCCGCCCACTTCCAGCGTCAGCCGGACCGGGATCTTGCGCAGGAACTGGGTCATGTCGCGCTGCGGCCGGCGCGCCGCGCCGTCGTCTGCCGGCTTGGCGTCCGCGTCGTTTTGGCCGTCCAGGCCGTCCAGCACGCCGCCCAGATCGAAATCGTCGTTCAAGTCCATGCTCATCCTTGCTTGTTCTGTGTTTGTAGAGTTATTCGCTGACGACAAAGCCGGTCAGGCACAGCTTGCCGTGCTGCTCGGCCACCTCGGCCTCGAACAGCCGCGAAGCGCCGACCAGCACTTCGCTTCTGGCCTGCAGCGTCACCGGCAGCACGCTGCCGGGGCGCAGGTCCATGATGTCGCCCAGCGCCATTTCGCGGTCCAGCAAGCGCGCTTGCAAGCGCACCCGCAGCCGGTCGCGGAAGGTCTCCGCCGGCGCGGCTTGGGCGTCGGCGCTGTCGCGGCGGCCGGACAGGTTTTTCAGCAGACGTTCGAAGCAGGCGGCGTCCAATTGCAGACGCAGCGCGCCGACGGCGTGTTCGCCGTCGCCGATGTCCAGGCGGATTTCCCAGACCCCGGTGCCGGGCGGCACGAAGGGCAGCAGCGCGCAGTCGGCGGGGCCGGGCGGCAGGCCGCCGGCCTGACGGTCCAGCCGCAATACGCATTGCAGCAGGCGGGGCAGCAAGCGCTCGGCCAGGCTGCGCGCCAAGCGGCGCTCGGTTTCGGTTTCCGCCGGCGCGCCGGCGTCGGCGTCCGGCTGCGTTGCCGGCGCGCCGAAGCGGTAATCCAGCAAGCGCAGCAACAGCGGCCGTTCGATATGGCTGCCCAGCTGGCAGCCGTCCAGCGCGTGCCACAGCCAGCGGCGCTCGTCGGCGGCCGGCTGCGCCTGCTCAAGCGCGCGGATATGGAAGCGCGCGTGGTAGCGGCGGTTCAGCTCTTGCTGCAGGAAATCCGCCAGCTCTTCTTGCAGCGCTTTGCCGAAGACAGGCAGCAGATGGAACGGCCGTCCCAGCGTGCGCAGGTCGAGAGCCGGCAACTGGGCGCCGTCATGCTGCGAAATGATTCTGGCTCTTGGCATCTCGATTCTCGGTGAAGGCGTGGGCGTGGCGCCGCCGGCGTCTGCGCGCCCGGCCGGCGCGCGCGAGCGACGGAAAGGGCGCGGTTCTTAAGCCGCGGCGGCCTGGTGTACATCAAGGCCGGCCTTCTGCGACGCCGGATGCGAAATGTACTAGAAGGTACTAAATTCGCGGCTCGCGGACGGAGGCAAACGGCAGGCTAAACCTTATGGAGTGTGCATCTTACTGGCTGCCGCCGCTGGGTAAAGGGGGAAAATTCACGTCACACTTTGTGAAAATTCACGGCTGTTGGTTTAAGCATAAAGTTTAAAATCGCCGCTCGTATCCTGGCGTCAGGATGATGGCATGGTTACAAGTCCTCATCTCGGGGCTGCCGCTTCGATACGCTCGCCGCCGCAGGGCGGCGGGCCGCAGACGTGAAACCGGCCTTGATTGGCCACTCAATAATAACGGGCTCCGCCCGACAAGGATTTCCGATGGCGACCAACCTGGGTTTGATGATTCATGCCGACCGCAAGCAGATGCTCGGCGAAATGGCCGGGATGGCGCGCAGCGCGCCGATTGCGCCGCCGCAGCACAGCGAAGAACCCGCCACCTCAGCCAGTTTCTCCGACGCCATGGGCGCGGCCATCCGCGACGTGGACGCGCAGAACCGCGCGGCTTCCGAAAAAATGGCCGACGTGGACAGTGGCAAAAGCGACGACCTGGTCGGCGCCATGCTGATGAGCCAGGAAGCCAGCCTGTCGTTCTCCATGCTGATGCAAGTGCGCAATAAGGTAGTGGGCGCCGTGGACGACTTGATCAAGATGCAGCTGTAAGCCGCGAGGACCATGCCCGTGTTGAATCGTTTTCGCAGCGGCGTCGCGGCCGTGCAAACCCGTCTGGGCGGCCGTTGGCCCGTTTCCGGAGACTCCTTGCGCCTGGCGCTGCCCATCGTCGCGCTGGCCATAGGCGTCACCGTCATGATCAGCCTGTGGCTGTGGCGCGACGACGCCAGCTACAAGCCGGTGTTCGGCGCACAGGAAAAAGTGGTGGCCGCCGACATGATGGCGGTGCTCGACGCCGAAAAAATCCCTTATCGCATCCATCCGCAAACCGGCCAGGTGTTGGTGCCGGACAGCCAGCTGGGCCGCGTGCGCATGCAGCTGGCGGCCAAGGGCGTGGTGGCGCAGCTGCCGTCCGGCCTGGAGTTGTTGGACAAGAACGACCCGCTGGGCGTCAGCCAGTTTGTGCAGGACGTGCGTTTCCGCCGCGGACTGGAAGGCGAACTGGTGCAAAGCATTCTGGCGCTGGAGCCGGTGTCCGCGGCGCGCGTGCATCTGTCGTTGCCGCGCGCCACGTCCTTCGTCGGCGCCGCCAACGACAAGGGCTCCGCCTCGGTGGTGGTGACCCTCAAGCCCGGCCAGCAACTGAACAACGAGCAAGTGGCCGCGGTGATCAAGCTGGTGGCCGGCAGCGTGTCCACGCTGTCGCCGTCTCAGGTCACTCTGGTGGACCAGGCAGGCAATCTGCTGTCTTCCCGCGTGGACTTGAGCGACGACGGCATGCTGGGGGGCAATGAGAGCGACGCCGCGCGACGCTTCCGCGAGGAAGCGCTGCAAAACGTTCGCGACCTGCTGACCCCGGTGTTGGGCAAGGACAATTTCAAGGTGAGCGTCACCGCCGACGTGGACAACGACCGCGTAGAGGAAACCCGCGAGAAATACGGCGAAGCGCCCAAGGTCACCAACGAGGCCTCCCGCGAGGAAACCTCCACCGAGAAAATGGCCTTGGGCGTGCCCGGTTCGCTGAGCAACCGTCCGGTCAACACCGACGCCTCCGGCTCCGCCTCGGAAAAAGCCGGCAACAGCAAGAACGCCGTCACCCGCCAATACGCTTACGACCGCAGCGTCACTCAGATCAAGAAGGCGCGCGGCACGCTGCGCCGCCTGAGCGTGGCCGTGGTGTTGAACCAGGCCGCCGCGCCGGCCAAGGGCGGCTGGAAGCCGGCCGAGCTGGCCAATGTGGACAAAGTGCTGCGCAACGGCCTGGGCATCCACGCCGAGCGCGGCGACACCCTGGCGGTGTCCACGCTCAACTTCTCCGCGCTGTCCGAGCCGGAGCCGATCTGGATGCAGCAAGACACCTGGTTCGAAGCCGCGCGCTGGGCTGTCTACGCCTTCGGCGTGCTGCTGGCCTACCTGTTGCTGGCGCGTCCGCTGCTGAAGATGCTGCGCCAGCTGACCGACCGCCAACTGCGCGAATACCAGCAGCCGGAAGCGCTGGAATTGAAATCCGATCCGTTGATGGACGGCGCCGATCTGCGCGCCGCGCGTCAGGCTCAGCTGTCCTCCGCGCCGCAACAGGCGGCCTTGGCCGCCGCGGCCGGCGCAGGCGGAAGCCCGGTGGTGCCGCTGCTGGAAAACTACGATCTGCCGCCGGCCGGCTCCAGCGTCGATGTGTTGGTGGACCATCTGAAGGGCTTGGCCGCCAAAGAGCCGGAACGCGTCGCCGAAGTCGTCAAACAATGGGTGCAGAAAAATGGACGAAACCAATAACGCCGTAGCGCCGGCCCTGCCGCCGGCCGCCGCCGCGCCCGCCGCAGATGCGATGAACACCATCGAGCAGGCCGCCGTGCTGCTGTTGTGCATGGGCGAAGAGCCCGCCGCCGCCGTGCTGCGCTGTCTGAGCCGCGAAGAACTGCTGCAAGTGACCCAGGCGATGTCCGGCATGAGCGGCATCAAGGTGGACGCGGTCAAGACCACGATTCAGAAATTCTTCGACGAATACCGCGAGCAGAGCGGGGTGCACGGCGCCAGCCGCGCCTTCCTCAAGCGCTCGCTGGACCTGGCGCTGGGCAGCGACATCGCCAACAGCGTGCTGGACACCATCTACGGCGACGCCATCCGGCCCAAGATGGCGCGGCTGCAATGGGTGTCGCCGCAATGGCTGGCGGACCGCATCGCCGGCGAACACGTGCGCATGCAGGCGGTGTTCCTCGCCTTCCTGCCGCCGGCGCTGGCCGGCCAGGTGGTGGACGCGCTGCCGGCGGACAGCCGCGACAGCGTGCTGGTCAACGTGGCCCGGCTCAAGGACGTGGACCGCGAACTCTTGGAAGAACTGGAAGAACTGGTCAACCGCTGTCTGGAAAGCCTGCACACCCAGAGCACCGCGGTGGAAGGCATGCAGCAGACCGCCGACATCCTCAACCGCCTGCCGGGCGACCGCCAGCGCATGATGGAACTGCTGCGCGCCCACGATCCGGACATCGTCGAGGAAATCGAAACCCGCATGTACGACTTCTTCATCCTGTCGCGCCAGACCGAAGCCGTGCTGATGCGCATCAGCGAAGACATTCCGCTGGAGCAATGGGCCATCGCGCTCAAGGGCGCGGAGCCGGCGGTGCGCGAAGCCATCGTCCAGACCATGCCGCGCCGCCAGGCGCAGAACTTCGACGCCATGATGCGCCGTTCCGGCCCGGTACCGCTCAGCCGCGTGGAAGAAGTGCGCGCGGACATCATGGCCCAGGTCAAACAGCTGGCCCAGGCCGGCGAAATCGACCTGCAGCTATTCCCCGAGGAAGTGGTCGAGTGAAGGCCTGGCGCCCCTTCCGCTTCCCGCCGCTGATCCACAGCGCGCTGGACCTGCCGCTGGACGCGCAGGATTCCGCCCAGATCCAGGCCTCCGCCGCCGATGGTTTCCGTCAGGGCATGGACGCCGGTTACAACGAAGGCCTGGCCAGCGGCGAAGCCGCCGGCCGAGAGGCCGGCTATGCCGCGGGCCTGGAACAGGGCCGCCAGGAAGGGCTGGCGGCGGCGCGCCGCGAAGCCCGGGCGGAACTGGCCGATCTGGGCCGGCCGCTGGAAGCCGCGCTGGCCGAGCTGCGCCGCGTCAGCGAGGAGTACCAGGCGGCGATGCGCGACGAAGTGGTGGAACTGGTGGCCAAAGTGGCGCGCCAGGTCATCCGCTGCGAGTTGGCGCTCAAGCCGGTGCAGATCCTCGACCTGGTGGACGAAACCCTGGCCGCCTTGCCGCCGGGCCAATACCAGCAGGACGAGGTGGAAATCCTGCTCAACGCCGAGGAGTGCCAGCGCATCCGCGAACTGGCGCCGGAGCGGGCCGCGCGCTGGCGTTTGGTGGCCGACGCGCAGCTGCCGCACGGCGAGTGCCGGATCCGCACGCCGGAGTCCGAGGCCGACGCCGGCTGCCAGCAGCGGCTGGAAGCCTGCATCGCCACCGTGCGCGAACAATTGCAAAGCGACGCCGTCGAGCCGGCGGCGGAACAGGCGGAGGCTTAAGCCATGTTGCGTCAGGCGCTGGGACGACTGGAATTGCCTGAGGTGCCGGTGGCCACCGTCAGCGGCCGCCTGGTGGGCGCGTCCGGCCTGCTGCTGGAAAGCGTAGGTTGCCCGTTGGAAACCGGCCAGCGCTGCGTGATTGAAACCACCGGCGGCGGTTGGCTGCAAGCCCAGGTGGTGGGCTTCAAGCGCGAAGTCTCCTATCTGATGCCGTTCAAGAAGCCGGTGGGCCTGACCACCGGCGCGCGGGTGTTGCCGGCCGCAGACGGCGGCGGCCTGATGATAGGCCCGTCCTGGCTGGGCCGCATCGTCAACGGTCTGGGCGAGCCGCTGGACGGCCTGGGCCGCCTGGGCGGCGAACAGCCGCTGGCCGCCCATCCGCCGCAGGTCAATCCTTTGAAGAAACAACCGGTGTCCGCGCCGCTGGACGTGGGCGTGCGCGCGATCAACAGCCTGCTCACCATTGGGCGCGGCCAGCGCGTCGGCCTGTTCGCCGGCTCCGGCGTCGGCAAGAGCGTCTTGCTGGGCATGATCACCCGCCATACCGAGGCCGACGTGGTGGTGGTGGGCCTGATCGGCGAGCGCGGCCGCGAAGTGCGGGAGTTCGTCGAGCACTCGCTGGGCGAAGCCGGCCTGGCCAAGGCAGTGCTGGTGGTGGCGCCGGCCGACGAATCGCCGCTGATGCGGCTCAAGGCCACCGAACTGACCCACACCATCGCTGCCCACTTTCGCGACCAGGGGCGCAATGTGCTGCTGCTGGTGGATTCGCTGACCCGCTATGCGATGGCGCAGCGCGAAGTGGCGCTGGCGCTGGGCGAGCCGCCGGCCACCCGAGGCTATCCGCCTTCGGTGTTCGGCCTCTTGCCCTCGCTGGCGGAGAGCGCCGGCAACGGCGAGGGCGGGGCAGGCAGCATGAGCGCCATCTACACCGTGCTGGCCGAGGGCGACGACCAGCAAGACCCGGTGGTGGACACCGCGCGGGCCATTCTGGACGGCCACATCGTGCTGTCGCGCGAACTGGCCGAGCGCGGCCACTATCCGGCCATCGACATCGGCCGCTCGGTCAGCCGCTGCATGAGCCAGCTCACCGAGGCGGAACACGCGGAGGCGGCGCGCGGCGCGCGCGGCGCCTGGTCCCGCTACCAGGAAGTGCGCAGCCTGATTCCCTTGGGCGGCTATGTGGCCGGCGCAGACGCCGAAACCGACCGCGCGGTGCGGCTGATGCCCCGGCTGGAGGCTTTCCTGCGCCAGGGCGCGGCCGAGGCCGCGAGCTATGAAGACAGCCGGAACGGTTTGATGGAGATGATAGCGACATGAACCAGCCCGAAGACGTGCGCCGCCTGGGCCTGATGGTCCAATTGCGGCAACAGGATGTGGACCGCCTGCAAAGCGAGGTGGAAGGCAAGCGCCAGTTGCAGGAACGCTACCGCCGCAACATTTTGCGCATGGGCGAGCTGTGCGGGCAGAGCGGCGCCAGCGCCGACGCCGGCCATCCGGCTTTGGCGCGCAATTGCGCCGACTACAAGGGCGCGCTGCTGGGGCTGATGGCCTCGCAGCAGCAGGATCTGCAACTGGCCGAGGCGGACGCCGCCGTCAGTCAGCGCGCGCTGCTGCAAGCCAGCCTGCGCCGGGAAGTGATGGTCCAGGTGCGCGATCAGGCGGCGGAAAGCCTGCTGCGTCTGCGGCTGAAGAAAGAACAGAAACAAACCGATGAACTGGCCGGGCAAGCCTGGCTGCGGGGAGCGTGATTATTCACGGCGGCTCAAGAAAAGCCGGACGGCGGTCGCACTGAACAGTCACTACCATCCATCTTCCGCCCGGACGCCGATCCGGCCCGCGCACAGCGAAAGGATTCCAAATGGCTATCGATTTCAGCAAGACCCCGCCCTCGGCGCTGGCTCAAAACGCCGCCAGCCTGTACCTGCAAGACGCCCAGAACCAGCTGGACACCCAGAACAAGGCGGCGCAGGCGCGCGGCGACGCGCTGAACAAGCTGCAAAAAGCCTTGCAGGACTATCGCAGCGCGCTGTCCGGCATCACCAGCAAGAAAAGCCTGGTGGCGATGAACGCCAGCATCAGCCAGGAAGGCTTCGGCAGCGTCAGCGCCAAGGGCAACGCCCAGCCGGGCAACTACTCGCTGTTCATCGAACAAGTGGCCACCGCCCACCAGATGTCTTTTGGCAGCCTGTCCGGCGCCAAGGCTCAAGCCGGCGACAAGATCACCATCCGCCAGGGCAGCGACAGCTTTGAAGTGGACCTCAGCAGCGCGGACCGCGACGGCGACGGCAATCTGTCCCCGTCGGAACTGGCCTTGGCCATCAACCGCGCCAGCGGCAACAGCGGCAAGGTCAACGCCATGGTGTTGAACAACGGCGGCACCAGCCAGCTGGTGATGTCCTCCGGCAAGACCGGCGAGAGCGGCGCCATCACGCTGGACCTGAGCCAAGTCAGCGACGCCGGCCTCAAGACCGGCCTGGCCAATCCCAAGGAACTGACCAAGGGTCAGGACGCCATCGTCTGGCTGGGCAATAAGGACACCGGCGTGCAAATGAAGCAGGCGTCCAACACCTTCGAAAGCATAGACGGCGTCAGCCTGACCATCAGCAAGGCGATGAAGCCGGGCGACACCCCGTTGCAGCTATCGGTATCGCGCAACGACGCCGACACCGTGAGCAATGTGCAAGGCTTTGTCGACAGCTACAACAAGCTGGCCAGCGCCATCGCCGACCTGTCCGCGCCGGGCAAGGAAGGCAAGGCCGGCGGTCCCTTCGCCAGCGACTCCGGCATCCGCAGTTTGAAAGACGGCATCAACAGCCTGCTGCGTCAGCCCTACGACGGCATCACTTTGAACCAGCTGGGCATCAAGGCCAACCGCGACGGCAGCTTGAGCCTGGACAGCAAGAAACTGAACGAAACGCTGAAGGACAAGCCGGACGCGCTGGACCGTTTCGTCAACGGCGACAACAAGAACGGCGTGGTCAAGCAAAGCAGCGACTACCTGGACAAATGGCTGAACGGCAGCAGCGGCCTGCTCAAGCTGCGCAAGGACTCCGAGGCGCGCATCCAGAAAGACCTGGACAGCCGCCAGACGCGGCTGAAAGCCCAGTACGACCAGAGCTACAAGCGATACCTGACGCAGTTCACCCAGCTGCAGAAGATGCAGGAAGACATGCAGAAGACGGTGGACATGCTGTCTTTCTAAGCATGCGCGAGATTGTGAATAGGCTCTGAATCCGTCGCCGGATTGGCTTGGCCGCATTGAATTCGGCGGGAGGGACAACCTCCCGCCTATTGATTTAGAACAGGAGCACGACAACGTGGATTACGACGCCTACCGCAGCTATCACGCGGTCAATCTGGAAGCGCAGACCCACTCCGCCTCGCCGGTGCAGTTGGTGCTGGTGCTGTTCGACGGCCTTCTGGAAGAAATGGCGCGCGCGCGCGGCCATCTGGAAAACCAGCGCTACGAGCAAAAGGGCGAGAGCATCAGCAAGTGCATCAACATCCTCAACGGCCTGTCCAGCGCGCTGGACTTCGACTCCGGCGGCGAGGTGGTCACCAATCTGGCGCGGCTTTACGACTACTGCGCCTACCGGCTCTACCACGCCAGCGTGAACTTGGACGTGGCGGCGCTGGACGAGGCCGAGCAGCTGCTGATCAAGCTCAAGGGCGGTTGGATAGGCGTGCGGGACCAGCATGAAGCCGCCTGAGCCGGCCGCGCTGGAAGCCGCCATCCGCCGCGCCTGCGCCGAGCGCGACTGGGAGCGCCTGGCCGCGCTGGACCAACTATTGGCGGAACTGCTGCGCACCCAGCCTCAGGCGCTGGACGCGGCCGCGCGCGCCGCCTTGCGCGCCGCCTACCGCGACGCGCTGGAGGTCTGCCGCGCCGACTCCGCGGAACTGCAAGAAAAAATCGCCGCGCTGAGCCATCAGCGCGAAGCGCAAATCGCCTACGCCGAAGTCAGCGACTGGAATCAAGCATGAACGTATCCTTGCCCCCCAATCTTCTTGCCGGCTGCGCGTCAACGTCCGCCGACGCCGCGCCGGCCGATCCCTTGCTGGACCCGAACGCGGCGGCGCCGGATTCCGGCGGCGATTTCGCCAGCGCCTTGCTGGCCAGCCTGATGGACGGGCAAAGCGCCGCGCCGGCGGTCGACGCCGACGCCGAGGCCCCCGCGGGCGACGAAGCCAAGGCGGAGAAGCCGGCCGCGCAGCCCGGCGTCCTCGTCGCTCAGCCTCTGCCGCTGATGCCGGCTGCGCCGCAGCCGCCGGCCCTTGCGCCTCAGGCCGGAGCGCCGGCGCAAGCCGGCGTGGATGCGGCCGCGCGCGTCGCCACGGCGGCGACGTCGCGTCAAACCGCCGAGGCGGCGATGCCGTCGGACGCCTTGTCCGCCGCGATCAACACCCTGGCGCCGCTGCCGGCCAAGCCGGCCGGCGAGGCCCAGGCCGGCCGCGAACTCCCGACGCCGGCGCAACCCGCTTCGCCGCTATTGGCCGCCATTGCGCCGCAGCCGCAGGACAAGGCCGGCGCGCCGCTGCCGGAATGGGCGCCGATCAAGCTGCCGGCGGAGCAGCCGGCCAAGTGGGGCGACAAACTCAGCGCCGCGCTGGGCGAACGTCTGCAAGTGCAAAGCAGCCACGGCATGGACCGCGCCCTGATCCGCCTGGACCCGCCGTCGCTGGGCTCCCTGGAAATTTCCATCCGTCACGAAGCCGGCGCGCTGCAAGTGCAGTTGACCGCCTCGCACGGTGAAGTGGTGCGGCAGCTGCAAGCCATCGGCGACGCGCTGCGTCAGGATCTGTCCAACCGCCAATACACGCAGGTGGCGGTGGACGTGCGCGAAGGCGCGCCGGGGCAGGGCGGCCACGGCCAGCAGCGTCAGGAACGCCAGGGGCAACAGCAGCCGCAACGCGCGCCGGGCCGGGCGCTGGCGGAAGCGGGGCAGGGTGATGGACAAGGCTTCTGGCTGGGCCAGAGCTGAGCAGCGGAAGCACAAGCATGAACAGAAACATCGTAGTGATTTTGATCGTGGCCATCGCGGCGGCTTTGGCCGCCGGCGGCGGCGCTTGGTGGTGGCTGAGCGCCCGCGCGCCGCAGGCCGCGGCGGCGCCCAAGCCGGCGGCGGCGCCGGATGCGCGCTTCGTCAGCATGGACAAGGTGATCGTAATGCTGCGCGGCGGGGAATCCGCCACCCGCTTCATGGCGGTGGACCTAGTGTTCCGCAGCAATGAAAAGCAGGAGTCCGAAGTCAAGGCCCAACTGCCCTTCCTGAAAAGCATCGCTGTGCGCGCGCTCTCGGAGCTGCCGGCGGACAAGGCGCTGGCGATGAGCATAGACGACTACCAGCGCTTGCTGGCCAAGGCCTATGCCGGCGGCTTCCTGCGCGAGCGCCGCGACGCGCCGTTCAGCGAGGTGATGGTTAGCAAGTTGATCATCGAGTAAGCCCCTATGTACGCCTGTTACGACGAGGCCCCGGTCAGCGCCGGCGGCGAAGCCGAGGCGCTGCGCCAGTACGCCCACCTGGTCAAGCGGGTGGCGCGTCAGCTGTCGTCCCAGGCCGGCGGCGTGTTTGATCGCGAAGATATGGAGCAGGTGGGGCTGATGGCCTTGCTGGAGAGCCTGCGCCGCTATGGCGAGCCGGACGACAAGTTCGCCGGCTTCGCCATTTTGCGCATCCGCGGCGCCATTCTCGACGAACTGCGCCGGCTGGACTGGCGGCCGCGCTCGGTGCGGCAGGAAGCGCACCGCGTGCGCGACGGCCTGCGCCTGCTCAGCCGCAAGCTGGGGCGCGAACCCAGCGAGGCGGAAGCGATGCAGCTGTTGGGACTCAGCGCCGAGGCCTATCAGGAAGCGCTGCTGGCGGACAACGCTGAAGCGCTGTCCAGCTTCGACGAACTGATGGCCCAGGGGCTGGAGCCGGCGGCGGAAGACAATCCGGAGCGGCGGCTGGCGCTGAAAAACGCGTTGACCGTGGCCTTGCAGGCGCTGAACCCGCGCGAGCAGCAAGTGATCCAGCTGTATTACGAATTTGAACTGAGTCTCAAGGAGATCGCGGCGGTGCTGGCGCTGACCGAAGCCCGCGTCTGCCAGATCAACAAGAGCGCTCTCAAAAAAATGCAGGCCCGCCTACAAGCGGCCTGAGTCCGAGGAAAGAAAACATGCAGCAATTATTCGGCATTCTGATCGTGCTGGTTTGTGTCTTTGGCGGCTTCATGCTGCATGGCGGCATCATGTCGGTGATCTGGCAGCCGGTGGAGCTGCTGATCATTTGCGGCGCCGCCGTCGGCGCCATCGTGCTGGGCAACCCGCAGCACGTGCTCACGGAAATGGGCGGCCAGATCAAACGCGTCGGCATGCGCAAGAAATACGACGCGGAATTCCAGCGCCAGCTGCTGCTGCTGATGTACGAATTGCTGATTACCGCCAGCCAGGGCCTGAAAGCGCTGGACGAACACGTGGAGGCCCCGCGTCAAAGCCCCTTGTTCAATCGCTACCCGCTGGTGCTGGAGGAACCCAAGCTGCTGGCCTTCATCGTGGACAACTTCCGGCTGATGGCGATGGGCAAGATCAACGCCCACGAACTGGAAAGCGTGCTGGATCAGGAACTGGACGCGATTCATGAAGAACTGAACCAGCCATCCAAGTCGCTGCACAAGATCGCCGAGGCGATGCCGGGCTTCGGCATCCTGGCCGCGGTGCTGGGCATCGTGATGGCGATGAACAGCGTCAGCCAGGGCGCCACCGCGGGCGAGATCAGCGAGAAAGTGGCCGCCGCCATGGTGGGCACCTTCATCGGCATCTTCTTCTGCTACGGCGTGCTGGACCCGCTGTCCAACATGATGCACCAGCTGGTCAAACAGGAGCTGTCCAACTACGAATCGGTGAAAGTGGTGTTGACCACCCACGTATCCGGCAAGCCGCCGCTGCTGGCCATCGACGCCGGCCGCCGCCTGGTGCAACTGAACACCAAGCCCAGCTTCTCTCAGCTGGAAACCTGGATCAACGCGCTGGAAGGCGTGAACTAATCGGATGGCGGGCATGGCGAATAAACCCAATCGCGAGCATGAAGCCGCGGTGATCAAGAAGGTGTCGCGCCGCCAGGATTCCGAAGGGCACGGCGGCGCCTGGAAAGTGGCGTTCGCTGACTTCGTGCTGGCGCTGATGTGCTTGTTCCTGGTGTTGTGGGTGCTGGCCGCGCGCGATCAGGAAAACCTGCAGCAATTGCTGACCGCGGGCGGTGGCAGCCCGCTGAAGGTAGGCGGCTCGCGCAGCATCGAACACACCGGTACCCCGCCGGGCAGCCTGATCCCGCGCGATCCGATTCCGGGCCAGCCCACCACCACCACCAAGGCGGACTCCATGCTGCAGGAGAGCAACAAGGTGGCCAAAAAGACCTTCGACGGCCAAGGTCAGCGCAGCCTGGACAGCGTGGCGGACCTGGAAAAGCTGGCCGGCTTGCTGGCCAAAATGAGCCAGGACGCCGGCTTGGCAAGCAATCTGCAGACCGTGGTCACGCCTTATGGTTTACGGGTGATGCTGCACGATACCGACAATCAGGGCATGTTCGAGCGCGGCAGCGCCATCGTAGAGCCGCGCTTCAAGCGGCTGCTGCATGAAATGGGCGATATGTTCAGCCATATCGACAATCAATTGCTGATTGTCGGACATACGGACGCCGCGCAATACCGCACCGCCGGCTTCGGTTCGTTTTCGAACTGGGGCTTGTCCAGCAACCGCGCGATGGCGGCGCGGCTGCACTTGCTGGAAGGCGGCATGAACGCCGCGGGCATCCTGCAAGTGGTGGGCATGGCGGACCGGGCGCCGCTGGACGCCGCGCATCCCTTGGCCGCTTACAACCGCCGCATCGAGCTCTTGGTGATGACCAGCAAGCAAGCGCAGGCGGTGGTGGCCATGTTCGGGCCGCCGGGGCAGAGCGGCAATCGCGAGGCCAGTGTTGTAAGTTCGCCACTACAGAAATCCGATCTGGATAGCGCGCTGCAAGATAGCCTAACTACCCGATGAACTTTTATTTTTTTGGGTTCGAAACAAAAGCCTGATTCGTTTCAGGCTTTTTTTATGTGTGTTTTTTCACACTTTTGTTAACCGCTAATATTATAATCCGCACCTGATTAATAAAAATTCGAGCGAAAGACTCGGATGATGTTGACAAAAAAAGACGCCAAAAGGCGGCAAACATCTGCGGGAAAGTCGATTCAATCGCAAGACTATCGGGGACGACGTGGTCATGAATGAAAACCACAATATCAAAGCCTTGTTAAGAGGCACACATTTGTTCGGACATCTGGACAATGACAAGCTGGACAAAGCGCTGGAGCTGGCCGAAAGCCGCCGCTTGAGCAAGGGCGAGGTGCTGTACAACGAAGGCGACAGCGCCAACGAGGTCTACCTGCTGGCCAGCGGCTGCATGCAAGTCTTTGTTTCGGATGGGCTCAGCAAAAAATATATTCTGCAAATCTGCGCCTCCGGAGAGCTGATCGGCATGGTCGGCTTCATCGACAGCGGCGAGCGCAGCTCTAATTGCGCGGCGGACGAGGACAGCCACCTGCTGGTGTTCAGCCGCGAGAGCCTGATGCAGCTTTTCGACACCGAAGACGGCCTGCCGCACAGCCCGGAGGCCCGCACCCGGATCATGTGCCATCTGGTGCAAGTGGTGCGCCGCATGTCCAACAAGGCCAAGAACCTGGCGCTGATGGACGTGTACGGCCGCGTGCGCATCCTGATCAATCAAATGCTGGAAGAGCAGGACGGCGACGAGATGGTGCTGAAAAAGCAGCTGACCCAGCAGGAAATCGCCGACCAGATCGGCTCTTCCCGCGAGATGGTGGCGCGCATCCTGAAGGAACTGGTGTTTGGCCGATATATCCGTCTGGAAAACCGCCGCATTGTCGTTCTGAAAATGTTACCGGTAAATTTTTAAGTTTTTTTCCAGACTGTCGCCTTGAAGGGGTGAGGGCGGGCCGCAAAGCCCGCCCCGAGCGGCCGCGCAACGCGGCATCAAGCGCCCCAGCCGCTCGCACAGCCAACCCAGACGGATTTCAAACTATGCAAATCAACTCGACCTCGTCGCAACGCCGCGAACTGGCGGTCGGCGGCCAGAGCGCCGCCGCGGAAACGCCGGCCCGCGCGCCTGCGGCCGTCGCCACGCCCGCCGCGAGCCAGGACATGGCGCCGGCGGTGGCGGAGCTGCGCGCGCTGCCGGATATCGACATGAAACGGGTGGAAGAAGTGCGCGCCGCGCTGGCGCGCGGCGAAGTGCGCTTCGACGCCGCCCGGCTGGCCGACCTGGTGGAGCAATATCACCGGAGCCGCTGAATGAATCGCGAGCAAGCCTTCAAACAACTGCTGGCCACTGTGGGGCAGGACCTGCAAGGCTACGGCCGCTTGGAACAACTGCTGGAACAGCAGTTCGCCGCGGCGCTGGAGCACCAGGCCGAAGCGTTGCGACAACTGGGCTCGGACATCGTCGCCCAGTGCGACGCCCTGCAGGCCAGCCGCGATCAGCGGCTGCAACTGGCCGGCCAATTGCTGGGCGCGGGCCGTGCCGCCTCGATGGACGCGGTGCTCAAGCTCTTGCCCGCCGCCGCGGAGCAAGCCTGCCGTCAGCGCTGGAATGCGCTGGTGGAGCAGATCCGCCTGTGCCAGACCCTGAATCTGCGCAATGGCCAACTGCTGCAACAGCAGCAGGACCTGATGAACCGCGTGCTGAATGGAGACAGCGATGTTTACTGTGCGCAATGACATCAACGCCGGGCCGGACTTCGGCGCCGATACCGTCGCCTTGCCGCTGATGGGCCAGGGCGGCGGGGGCGGCGAGCGTTTCGCCGACCAATGGAGCAGCCAGCTGCACGGCGAGGTGCGCGACTTCATCGAAAACGGTTCGGACAGCTGGGCCAGCCTGTCGCCGGAAGGCGCTTGGGCGCGTCAGCGCGTCCAGGACGCCACGCTGGGCGGCAGCATGCCCTACGGTGCGGATCGGCAAGCCTTTCTCGACAGCATCGCGCCTTACGCGCAGCAAGCCGCCGCCAAGCTGGGCGTGGCGCCGGAGTTGGTGTCCGCGCACGCGGCGCTGGAGTCCGGCTGGGGTCAGCATCCGCTGCTCCGCGCCGACGGCGGCAGCAATCACAATCTGTTTGGTATCAAGGCCGGCAAGGGCTGGCAAGGCGAAGTCACCCGCGCCTTGACCACCGAGCATGTGGATGGCCGTGATGTGAAGCGGACCGAAAGCTTCCGCGCGTATTCCGGCTTGCAGGACGCATTCGCCGATTACGCGCAGTTGCTGGCCGGCAACCCGCGTTACCGCGGAGCGTTGGGCGTGGGCGGCAACGCCCAGGCTTTTGCCCAGGCGCTGGCTCAAGGCGGCTACGCCACGGATCCGGGCTATGCGGACAAGCTGCGGAAAGTGGCGGCGGGCATTCAGGCGCGCAAACAGCCCTGAACGCGGACTCACGCAACAGAAACTCCTGAACGCGCAGCATGCTTCAGGGGTTTTTTATATTTGCCGCGCGCGGCCGGTTGTGCGGCGAATAAGGACCACTGTCGATATTTAATACCAATTCAATGCCAGTTTGAATTTCGGTATTTACTCCAAACGATTGTTTGAATTAAGTCAGCCAGGGGTGGTGGATTAAATGCCCTATTAACAAAGCGGTCTAGACTAGAGTATTTATGTCTAAATAAAAAAATCAAAACCAGTAATATTTAAAACCGCCGCCCATGCTGGAGGAGAGACCAAGCAGAGATGGATTCCACTAGAACTATCAGCCTCCGGAGGGCAAGGAGGCGCAACGCAGGATCAGGGGTTTTGTTAGCGGGTCTAAGAGCCTGTTCAAAGTCTCGCGAGCAAGGGCGAGACAAGGCGAAAACGAGCGAAAAAGCGGAATGGTCAAGTGGTACATGAGCATTTTGAGCTTGTTTTTAACGCCGTATCGCTGAAGCGCAGCAGACTTTGAACAGGTTCTAAGGGCAGGACGGGCCTTTCAGCTCCACCACATTGCCTTCCGGATCCTGCAGGTATAGCGAGGGACCCTCGCCTTCGGCGCCGTAGCGCTGAGCGGTTTCCCCTGCGCTCAGGCCGTGCCGGGCCAAGTGGGCGCGTATCGCATCCTCATCGAAGGGGTCCACGCGGAAGCAGAAGTGATCCAGGTTACGGCCTTCCGCGGAAGGCGCGCGGCCGCCTGCCCGTCCCAGAGGCCCATCCACCGGCACCAGGTCCAGCAGCGAATGGCCGGCGCGCAGTTGCACCAGCCCCAAGTCCTCGCGCCGACGTTCCACGGTGCAGCCCAGCACCTCGCCGTAAAAGCGTTCCATCTTCGCCAAGTTGCTGACCCGCAGCACGATATGATCAATTTCCCGAATGACGATCATGACAATTCCTTAGTTAAACGGCATTTTGTTTTGTATTTGTCATTATTTGTCCGGCCGGCGAATTTGCAAGCCGATGCCGAAATTGTATTTCTCAATGCCGGCGATAGGTTTGAAACCTGTTCAAAGCCTTGAGAGTCCGGGCAGGATGGGGCGCACTTACCGTGTGAGGTTGGGTTTTGAGCCGCCTTCAGGAAGGGTTGGCGCTTGCCGGCCGCAAGCCCGGCCCGAAGGGCAGCAACAACAGCGCGCCGGCCAGGGTCAAGAGCCCGGTGGCGGCGCAGAACCAGGCGATGGGTCTCGGCTCGCTGCTCAGGCCCAGCAGCAGGGAAGCTGAAAAAATGCCCAGGTTCAGCAAGCTGGCGTGATAAGAATTGAGGGTGCCGCGATAGCGTTCGGACAGCGTGCTGAGGCGCGCGTGGTGCAAGGGCCCGGCGCAGCCATAGCCGAAGGCCCAAAGACTGCCGGCCAGCGCCAACTGCCACAAAGCGGCGAGGGGCAGCAGGAAGGACAAGATGCCCAGCGCGGCCGCCAGCGCCGCCGCCGGCAAGGCCGCCTCGCCCAGCCGCCGTTGCAGCGGGGGGCCGCACAGATTCCCCAGCACAACCACCAGGCCGAAGCCGCCGGCGAGCAGACCGCCGCCGGTGGAACTGAGGGAGAGTTTGCGCGCGGCCACCTCGGCCACTACGGCGCCGAAGCCGGCCACCCAGCCCAGCCACAGATAGCTGACGCACAGCCGCCGCCGCGCGCCGGGCGTGCGCCAGGCGCCGGCCAAGGTGGCTAGAAAGCCGCTGTCCGCCGTCAGGCGGCCGCCGTCGGCGCGGAACAGCCGCCGCACCGCGGCCCATGCCAGCAGACCGGCCGTGGCCAGCGCGTAATAGCTGGCCTGCCAACCCGCGGTATCCGCCAGCCTTCCGGCCAGCGCCGGGGTCAGCACGAAGGCCAGCATCAAGCCGATGAAGACCTGGCCCAGCCTTTGGCCAAGCTGGGCGCGAGGGGCCAGGTCCGCCACCAGCGCCAGCGCATTGGGCTGGATCACCGCTGCGCACAGGCCGCTCAGCGCGGACAGCGCGACGGCCGCGTTCAGGTTGGGCGCGACGGGCAGCAGCGCGCAGCACAAGGCGAAGCCGAGCAGGCCCAGTTGCAACGGGGGGTTGCGGCCGAAACGGTCGGACAGCGGGCCGGCCACCAGCGCGAACACGCCGTAGCACAGTCCGTAAGCGGCGGGCAGATAGGCTATGGCGCTGGAAGGCACGCCGAAATGGCGGCCCATCAAGGCCATCATCGGGCCGGCCGCTACTTCGGCCGAGCCGATGATGAACATGCAGCAGAACAAAGCGCCCAGTTGGGGGCGGCTTATGTTGGCCATGCGCGCCCGGAAGAATCAGAAGAAATGAATCTCAAGCCGGATATCCTCGATATATTGCCAATCTATGCCGTACCGGCGGTAGGCGTCCGGATCATAGACGCCGTCATCGTAAGCGTCGTTGGGATCAATGGACAAGCCGGCGCAAATGTAGCGGCGCAGATAGTCGTGGTCGCTGGGCACGATGGCGGCCTTGCCGCCGCTCGACACGTCGAGAATATAGTTGATGTCGCCCACCTGATAACGCTGAATCAGGGCCTCCGCCTGGCTAAAGCCGATGTCGGCCAGCAGGTCGGCGGCAAAGCGGTTGGCCCCCACCTCGAAGGACACCCGGTCCTTGCGTTTCTGCGCCGTCATCGGCGGCGGCTGATCCAGGCCGCTGCCCTGTCCTGCGGTTTCGTAATAGTGCAGCGCCGTCTGCACCCCGCGCAGATCGTAAATATAGTCGTAGCGCTTGATGTTCTTGCGCTTGGCCGCGCAGATGAAAATATAATGCCCCAGGCTGTGCAGGATCATGAAGGCGCGCGAGGCCGGCGACACCCCGCGCGAAAAGCGGATCTCGCGTCCCTTGATGATGGTTTTGATATTGAACGGATGAGCGTCGGTTTCGGAATACTCCAACTGATACCGTTGTTGCAACTTGGCTTGCAGCCGTTGCAACTCCTGGGTGGACATCATGGCCAGCACTTTTTCGATCTGAGCGTCGATGTCTTCGACGACAGGATCTTCCAGTACGGCTTGGTCTAGATTCATGGCGAGGCTCCTTCGCAAGTTGGGGTCGATCAAAGAGCGAGCCTGTGCCGCTCGGCGCGCAGGCGCGGCGGCTGAATATTTGTCCTGTCGCATTATGACGAAGCCTGGCTGATAAGGCGCCGGCCGAAAGGCTAGTTTCAACACCGTTTTCACTCCCTCCCGCCACCGCTCGCGGATGATGCGCGCAAGGCAATGCAGGGCTTCTTCTCCGGCGATAGCCCGCACATCCCGGCGGCTTTTAGCCTGCGTCTGCCGACATGAATATCTGGGCCCATCCCGAGGCTCCGCCCGCATATCGGCTTTCTATTGGCGAGCTATCTTCTAGAATGGAATGCGGTCTTTCGCTCTACACAATAAAGCGCGGCCGGGTCCACTCGCTTGCAGGCGCGGGGCCGGTCCCCTCATTTCTGGTGCTCGTGATGAATGTGATACCCCCGCCGTCTATCGATATGCAGGGCTTCAGCCTGCGTCCAATGGAAATGCTGGATATTCCTGACTGGTACGATTATCTGCGCCTGCCGGAGGTGGCGCAGCATCTGCGCTGGGTGCTGCAGTCGGCGGCGGATCTGGCGCCCTTGGTGCAGGCCTATCGTTCCGATGAACCGGGCGCGCCGTTGCGGCTGGCCATTGTGGACGATGATCTGGGATGCTTGGCCGGCTCCATTGGTTTTGACGCCGTCTGGCCGGCGGACCGCAGCGCGGAAATCGATTTCGACCTGGCGCCGGCCTATTGGGGGCGCGGGCTGGGCCTGGCGGCCTGCAAGGCGGTTACGGCTTGGGCGTTTGGCGGTTGTCGCTTGTACCGGGTGCAGGCGGTGTCGCGCGACGGCAACCGGCGCGCCGAGCAATTGCTACGCGGCTGCGGTTTCCAGTACGAGGGGCTGCTGCGCGCATATCGTCAGGTACGAGGCGAGCCGTGCGATTTCAGGATGTTCTCGCGGCTGGCTACCGATCCGGATGCGCAGGGCTGAGCGACTAGCCTGGTTTTTTTCCTCCTGCCGCCGCCGAAAGGCGGCTTGTTTTTTTGTGAAGCCCCGGCATTTTGGCTACCGAAGCGTGGTAAGTGTTTTTACGGTTTGACATTGGCATGGGTGGCTTTGTAAATAAAAGTGTGGGGGATGAGCGCTGACGGCAAGAACTAAGACTCGAGCGGAAGGGTTGCTGCATGTTCAATATGGCCTTGAAACGCAAATTGCAGGACACGGTGGCGGAGCTGCATAAGCAGCAGGGCGTGTTGCAGGCGATTGACCGCTCAATGGCGGTGATAGAGTTTTCTCCGGACGGCGTGGTGCGCTCCGCCAACGCCAATTTCGAAGCGGTGATGGGCTACCGCGCCAGCGAGGTGATAGGCCAGCATCACCGGCTGTTTTGTCCGGCGGAGTTTGTGAGCAGCCCTGAGTACGGCAACTTTTGGAGCCGGCTGCGGCAGGGGCATTTCGTCAGCGACCGCTTCAAGCGCGTCACCAAGAACGGGGATATCGTGTGGTTGGAGGCCAGCTACAACCCGGTGCGCGACGAAGCCGGCCAGGTGACGGCGGTGGTCAAGTTCGCGCTGGACGTGACCAAGTCGGTGCAGGCGGAACTGGAAGCGCGCAATACGATGAAGGCGGTTAGCCGTTCGATGGCGGTGATCGAGTTCTCCGTCGACGGCATTGTGCTGCGCGCCAACAGCAATTTCCTGAACACGGTGGGCTATAGCGAGCAGGAAATCATAGGGCAGCATCACCGGGCTTTCTGTCCGCCTGAATACGTGCACAGTCCTGCCTATGCCGAGTTGTGGCAGCGGCTGAACCAGGGCATCTTCATCGCCGGCAAGTTTGAACGCCGCGACAAGCAGGGCCGGCCCATCTGGCTGGAGGCCAGCTACAACCCCATCGTCAACGACGAGGGGCAAGTCTACAAAGTGATCAAGTTCGCGCTGGACATCACTGAGGAAGAAGAGGCCGCGCAGCGCGACCAGCACCTGGTGAAAGAGGCGCACCGCTTGTCCGCCGCGTCGGACGCGGCCTCGTCCGACGGCTTGGCGGTGATCAAGGACACCATAGGCGAGATGAGTCTGATCGCCAACAGCGCAGAGCGCTCGGTCAAGATCATAGAGGATCTTGACTCCAAGACTTTGCGCATTACCTCCATCGTCAACACCATTCACGAGATTGCCGACCAGACCAATCTGCTGGCCTTGAACGCGGCGATCGAGGCGGCGCGCGCCGGGGAGCAGGGCCGCGGCTTCGCGGTGGTGGCGGACGAGGTGCGCAAGCTGGCCGAGCGCACCAACGCCTCCACCAAGGAAGTGGCCGGCATGATAGACGACATCCGCAACGGCACCTCGTCCGCCAGCGAGAGCATCCATGAAATGCAGGTCAAGGCGCGGATGGGCGAGGAGCACGCCGGCGTGGCCAGTACCTCCATTGATCAGATTCGCAGCAGCACCGCCCAGTTGAGCGAGGTGGTGAGTCATTTTTCGGCGGTGCAGGGACAGAAAACACTTTAAGAATCTGTTCAAGGGCTATCTTGCTTAGCCGTTATCAAGGTTGGTAGAGCAGGCGGGAAGCCTTGGAGCACAGGCTGCGCTCAATGCCAATGGTCTGTTTTGGAATCGTTGTGGGCCGGACTTGATCAAGGTCTATTAGCCGATGCTGTTAATCCCCTATAACAGCGGAAAACAATGGCTAATAGGGACAAGATCATGTGGGTTTTCTGGATACAATTCGCGCTGCTGCTGACGGCGATACTGATGGGCATACGCCGAGGCGGCGTGGCCTTGGGCATGATAGGCGGGCTGGGCGTGGCGGTGCTGTGTTTCGTGTTCCGCGTGGCGCCGGCGGAGCCGCCCATCACCGTGATGCTGATCATTCTGGCGGTGGTCACCGCCTCGGCCACGTTGCAAGTGGCCGGCGGCCTGGATTTCCTGGTGCAGCAGGCGGAGCGGCTGATGCGCCGCCATCCGCAGCAAATCACCTTTCTGGCGCCGCTGTCCACCTTCCTGCTCACCATGTGCGTGGGCACCGGTCACGCGGTGTATTCGCTGCTGCCGGTGATCGCCGACGTTTCTCTCAAAACCCGCATCCGCCCGGAGCGGCCGATGGCCATGGCCAGCGTGGCCTCGCAAATGGGCATCACCGCCAGCCCGGCGGCGGCGGCGGTGACCTCGCTGCTGGCGATGACCGCCCATAGCGGCCAGCCGCTGACCCTGTGGCAAATCCTGATGGTGACCGCGCCGGCCGGCCTGCTGGGCGTGTTGGCAGCCGCTTGTTGGAGCCTGCGCCGCGGCGTGGAGCTGGACCGCGATCCGGAATTCCTGGCTCGGATGCAAGATCCGAACTTCCGCGCCTCGGTGGAACAATCCGTCACTACCCTGGACAAGACGCTGCCGGCGGCGGCGCGGCAATCGGTGGCGCTGTTCTTCGCCGGCATCTTCGTCATCGTGCTGCTGGCGTTGTTTCCGCAATGGCTGCCGGTGAGCCAGGGCAAGCCGGTGCCCATGACCACGGTGGTGCAGTTCGTGATGCTGGCCTTCGGCGCCTTCATCCTGTTCCGTTCCAACGCCAAGGCGGCGGTCATCGCCCGCTCCGAGGTCTTCACCGCCGGCATGATCGCCGTGGTGTCCATCTTCGGCATCGCTTGGATGAGCGACACCTTCGTCAAGGCCAACGAGCCGCTGTTGGTGGCCAATATCAAGGCCATGGTGGCCTACGCGCCGTGGACCTTCGCGCTGGCGATGTTCGCGGTGTCCGCCTTCGTCAAAAGCCAGGCCGCTACGCTCACCATCATGGTGCCCTTCGGTCTGGCGCTGGGCCTGAGCCCGCACCAGCTGCTGGCCATTATGCCCTCCTGCTACGCCTATTTCTTCTTCGCCTTTTATCCCAGCGACCTGGCGGCCATCAATATGGACCGCAGCGGCACCACCCGCATCGGCAAGTATCTGCTCAACCACAGCTTCATGATGCCGGGGCTGATAGGAGTGGGGGTGTCCACGCTGGCGGCGTACGGATTGACGCATTTGTACTTCTAAGTGAGGAAAGCTTGTGGAAACTTACCAAGCAGACATTGTGATCGTGGGAGCGGGGGGCGCGGGCTTGCGCGCCGCCATCGCCGCCGCCCAGGCGGACCCGGAGCTGCGCATCGCGCTGGTGTCCAAGGTCTATCCGATGCGGAGCCACACCGTGGCGGCCGAAGGCGGCTCCGCCGGGGTCAAGCAGGCGCACGACAGCTTCGATGCCCATTTCAACGACACCGTGTCCGGCGGCGACTGGCTGTGCGAGCAGGACGTGGTGGAATACTTCGTGGCTCAATGCCCTGAGGAAATGGTGCAGCTGGAACACTGGGGCTGCCCGTGGAGCCGCAAGGAGGACGGCAGCGTCAATGTGCGCGCCTTTGGCGGCATGAAGATAGAGCGCACCTGGTTCGCGGCCGACAAAACCGGCTTCCACATGCTGCACACCCTGTTCCAGACCTCCATCCGCTTCCCGTCCATCCGCCGCTTCGACGAATACTTCTGCGCGGATCTGATCGTGGAGGACGGTGAGGCGCGCGGCGTGCTGGCCATCGACATCGCCAGCGGCGACAGCCTGCTGATCGAAGCCGGCGCGGTGGTGATGGCTACCGGCGGCGCCGGCCGGGTGTTCCGCGAGAACACCAACGGCGGCATCGTCACCGGCGACGGCATGGCGCTGGCCTACCGCCACGGCGTGCCGCTGCGCGATATGGAATTCGTCCAATATCACCCCACCTGCATGCCCGGCACAGGCCTGTTGTTCACCGAGGCCTGCCGCGGCGAAGGCGGGCTACTGGTCAACAAGGACGGCTACCGCTATCTGCAGGATTACGGCCTGGGGCCGGCGGAGGACAAGCCGCGCAACAAATTCATGGAGCTGGGCCCGCGCGACCGCCTGAGCCAGGCCTTCTGGTACGAGCAGCAACAGGGCCGTACCGTGGAAGGCCCATGGGGCTCCGCGGTGTATCTGGACCTGCGCCACCTGGGCCACGCCAAGCTGCGCGAACGGCTGCCGCAAATCTGCGAGCTGGCGGAGGAATTCCTGGGCATAGACCCGGCCAAGGCGCCGATTCCGGTGCGCCCGGCGGTGCACTACACCATGGGCGGCATCCTGGTGGACGGCCGCTGCGCCGCGCCCATGCCCGGCCTGTTCGCCGCCGGCGAATGCTCCAGCGTGGGCATCCACGGCGCCAACCGCCTGGGCTCCAACTCGCTGGCGGAGCTGTCGGTGTTCGGCAAAGTGGCCGGCGAAGAAGCCGCTCGCTGCGCGCGATCGCGCCGTCCCGCGCGGCGCGAAGCGCTGCAAAAGCAGGCCGAGGCCGCCGAGGCGCGCCTTCACGCGCTGCGCGCGCGCGAAGGGGGCGAACGCATCGCCGAACTGCGCCGCGAAATGGCGGAAACCATGGAAGCCGGCTGCGGCATCTACCGTTTGGAAGCCTCGATGCAGGCCACCTGCGACAAGCTGGCGGAGCTGAAACAGCGCTTCCGCAATGTGCACGTGGAAGACAAATCCAGCGTCTGGAACAGCGACTGGCTGCTGGCCATCGAGCTGGGCTATCAGCTGGACGTGGCCGAGGCGATGGCGCATTCCGCGCTGCAACGCCGCGAATCGCGCGGCGCCCATCAGCGGCTGGACGGCTGCGAACAGCGCGACGACCTCAACTTCCTCAAGCACAGCCTCGCCTTCTACCAGGGCGCGGACGCGCCGCGCATAGACTACGGCGCGGTGAAGATCACCAAATCGCAGCCGGCGGTGCGCGCCTATGGCGCAGCCGGCCTGGCGGCGGAAGCCGCGGCCAAGGAGGGCAAGGCATGAGCGAACACACCATGACCAGACACACGATGACCGCTCAGACCAAGACCATCGCGGTGATGCGCTACCGGCCGGAGCAGGACAGCGAGCCGTGGCTGCAACACTTTGAAGTGCCGTACCGCGACGACATGTCCGTGCTGCAGGCGCTGCAATACATCCGCGATTACCTGGACGGCGGCCTGGCCTTCCGCTGGTCCTGTCGCCAAGCGATTTGCGGCAGCTGCGGCATGATGGTGAACGGCGTGCCCAAGCTGGCCTGCAAGACCTTTCTGCGCGACTACCCGGACGTGGTGCGCATCGAGGCGCTGAACCACTTCCCGATAGAGCGCGATCTGGTGGTGGTGCTGGACGACTTCATCGCCAAGCTGGAAAGTATCCAGCCCTATATCGTGCCCAAGGAAGACAAGCCGCTGTCCGACGGCGAATACCTGCAAACCCCGGCGCAGATGGATTGGTACGCCCAGTTCAGCAGCTGCATCAACTGCCTGCTGTGCTACGCCGCCTGCCCGCAATACGGCTTGGACGACAAGTTTCTGGGGCCTGGCGCCATCGCGCTGCTGCACCGCTACAACATGGACAGCCGCGACGGCGCGGCCGAAGAGCGGATGGAACTGTTGGCCGCGCAGGAGGGCGTGTTCAACTGCACCGCGGTGGGCTATTGCTCCGAGGTCTGCCCCAAGATGGTGGACCCGGCCAATGCGGTGAACCTCAACAAGACAGCGGTAGCCAGGGATTACTTCCTGCGCTTCGCCCGGCCCAAAGGAGCTTGTAAATGAACAAGCGAAAACCGTATGTCCGGCCAATGGAAGGCTGGTGGCGCAAGAACCCTTACTTCATCGAGTACATGGTGCACGAAGGCACGGCGCTCTTCGTCGCCGGCTACGCGCTGACCCTGCTGTGCGGGCTGTGGCGGCTGAGCCAGGGGGAGGCGGCCTGGAACGGCTTTGTCGCCGCGCTGCAAAGCGCGCCGGCCTTGCTGCTGCACGCGGCGGCGCTGCTGATGATCGCCTACCACAGCTACACCTGGTTCAAGATCATGCCGCGCACGCTGCCGCCGTTGATGCTGGCCGGGCGGCGGGTATCCGCGCTGGCCATCACCGCCGGCGGCCTGGCCGCCGCCGTGGTGTGCTGCGCCGCTTTGTTGATGCTGGTATGGGGGATGACGGCATGAAACCGGGACTGAAACGCTCTCACGCGCCCATCTTCTGGGGCTTGTTTGGCGCCGGCGGCATGCTGGCCGCCTTGTTCGGGCCGATGCTGGTATTCATTACCGGCATCGCCGCGCCGTTGGGCTGGCTGCCTGACGGCACCGCTGATTACGATACCCTGCGCGCGTTGGCGCAAAGCCTGATCGGCAAGGCGGTGCTGTTTGGCCTGATCGCTCTGCTGCTGTGGCACGCGGCGCACCGCATCTACCATAGCTTGCACGATGTCGGTGTCCACGGTGGACCGTTGGCCAAGGCCTGCACCTATGGGGTGGCGGCGCTGGGCACGCTGGCTGCGGCGGGGTTGTTGTTGGCGGTGGGGTTCTGAGCTCTCATTGTTTTGAGTTGAAACCACCTTGGCAGGGAGGCGCTTGGCGGTGTCGCCCATGCCTGGGGTGGGAGTTAGCGCACCGAGATCAAGAGCATCCAGAACAGGGGAAACAGCAAAAACAACAGCGTGAACCCGAACTGGGCTCCGGCCGTGCGCCGGCGCAGCAGCCAGAACACCAAGCAAGTCAGCGCCAGCCAGAATGCGATGGCGAACAGTGCCAGATTGACCATGAAGGCGCCCATGCTGCCCATATCGGCCAGACAGAATTCGGACAAGAGCAAAAGGGCGGGCAGGAGCGAGGCAGCGCGGAGGTAGGACATTCGAGTGGCTTCTTGGGGGTGACGCGGGCATTTTGCATCAAGGTCGCCATTTTGCCCACCGCTCCGCGCGTGCCGGCATGAACGCGGTGCCCAGTGCCGGAGCAATGACCGGGACGTCCGCTAGCCCGCCGCCTCGCGCTCGCGCAAAAAATCGATAAAGGCCCGTACCTTGGCCGGCAGGTGGCGGGTACGCGGGTAGAGCGCGTGAATGCCTTGCTGCGGGAATGTGTGATCGGGCAACAAGCGGCATAGCCGGCCGGCCCGCAGATCGGCGTTGACCAGCCAGTCCGGCAGCAGGGCGACGCCGAGGCCGGCCAATGCGTAGGCCCGTAGGATGGACGCGCTGTCCGAGCTCAGCCGCGCCGGGTGCGGCGGGAGCCAGGATGTCTGGCTCCCGTCCGGCGTGTCCACCAGCCAGGGCGGGGCGTGCTTGAGCCGGCTGTGTCCCAGCCAGGGCAGCCGGCCCAGCGCGGCCAGGTCGCCGGGCTGTTCTTGTGTCAGCAAGGCCGGCGCCGCCACCGGGAAAATATCGAAGCGGGCCAAGGGCACCGCGTGCAGCTCGGCCTCTGGCAAGCTGCCCAGGCGGATGGCGATGTCGAAGCGCTCGGCGATCAGATCGACATGCAGCGAGGATGTGGACAGCTGCACCTGCAGCGCCGGGTGCAGCTGGGCGAAGGCCTGAATCGCCGGCGCGATCTTGGCCAGGCCGTATTCCAGCGTGGCGGTGACGCGCAGCGCGCCGCTGAGTTCTCCATGTTCGGCGCGGGCGTCGTCTATCGCCAGCCGCGCCTGCTCCAGCATATCGGCGCAGCGCTGGTAAAAGCGCGCGCCGGCGTCGGTCAAAGCCAGGCTGCGGGTGTTGCGGATCAATAGCGCGACGCCGATTTCCTGCTCCAGGCGCTTGATATTGAAGCTGACCACGGCGCGGCTCTGGCCCAGCGCCGCGGCGGCGGCGGTGAAGGAGCCGGCGTCCACCACGGCCTTGAAGGTTTCGAAACGGTCCAGACTGACCATGGCATTGCCTGTTATTGTCAAAAATAGTTTGACAGTTTAGGCGAGATTGGCGGGTTTTTCCATGTGCTGGCGCTGACTATACTCGGCCGCTTTACCGTGGAGGCCGCCGATGCCGCTCCGTTTGAAACTGACCCTGGTGTACCTGCTCGGCTTTGCGCTGGACCTGATCAATATGTTCATCGTCAGCGTCGCCTATCCCGACATCGGCCGCGATTTGCAGGCCTCGCTGGCGCAACTGGCCTGGGTGGGCAACGCCTATATGCTGGGCCTGACCCTGGTGATTCCGCTCAGCGTCTGGCTGGCCGGCGCGTATGGCGAACGGCGGGTGATGCTGCTGTCCCTGGCGCTGTTCATGACGGCCAGCGCGCTGGCGGGCAGCGCCGGGTCGATTGAGGCCTTGATAGGCTGGCGCGCGCTGCAGGGCCTGGGCGGCGGCCTGCTGATTCCTATCGGCCAGGCCATGGTTTACCGGCACTACCCGCCGGCGCAGCGCGCTCGGCTCACCGCCTGGATCATGAGCGTGGCGCTGATCGTGCCGGCGTTGTCGCCAGCGCTGGGCGGCCTGCTGGTGGACATGCTGTCCTGGCGCTGGGCGCTGCTGGCCAGCCTGCCGCTGGCCTTGCTGACCTTGCTGTTGGCGGCCGCCTGGCTGCCGCGCGGGGACGTGGCGGCGCGGAGCGGCGCCTTGGACGGCTCCGGCCTGATGCTGGTGGCGCTTGCCATGAGCGCGCTGCTGCTGGCCTTAGGCTGGTTGGGCGAAAGCGGCCATGAGCCGCGCGGCGTCGTCGCGTTGGCATTGGCGGCGCTGGCCCTGGCGGCCTATGCGCGCGGAGCCGCCGGCAAGGCCGAGCCGGTGCTGAAGCTGGCGCTGCTGCGCGGGCGTTTGCTGCGCACCGCCATGCTGGTGTACCTGTTTGTGCCCGGCGTGTTCATGGGCGTCAGCCTGGCGGCGATGTTGTATCTGCAAGAGGTGCTCAAGCTGGGCGCTGCGCGGACCGGCGCGCTGATGTTGCCCTGGGCGCTGGCCTCGGCGCTGGCCATTAGCCTGACCCGTCTCGCTTTCAACCGTCACGGCCCCAAGCCCTTGCTGCTGCTGGGCATGGCGGTGCAGAGCGCCGGCATTCTGCTGTTGGCGGTGGGCGTCAGCCGCTATGGCGGGTTGATGGCCGCTTACGGCCTGATGGGTTTCGGCGGCAGCTTGTGCAGCAGCGCCGCGCAAAGCGCCGCCTTTCTGGATGTGGCCGAGACCGAGCTGCGGCAGGCCAGCGCGCTGTGGAACATCAACCGCCAATTCAGCTTCGGCCTGGGCGTGGCCGCAATCAGCATGCTGTTGAATGCCTTGGGCGGCGGCGCCTCCGTGGCCGTCGTCCAGGCCTACCAAGCCTGTTTCTTCATTGCCGCCGGCCTGACCCTGGCGCCGGCGGTGTTCGTGCTGCGCATCCACACCCCGGCGGTGCTGGCCCTGCTGCGGCGCCCCCACTCAGAGAGAGCGTCATGACCGACCAAAATCCTTATTTCGACGAAGTGATTGCCGCGCATATCGCCATCCGGCAATGGTTTGCCGGCCCGGCGGACGCCGCCGCGCTGGCGGCCTTGATGGCGCGTTTCTCGCCGCGCTTCACCATGGTGGCGCCCAGCGGCGCGCCATTGGACCTGGACGCGCTGGGGCGGCTGTTCGCCGCAGCCGGCGGCGGCAAGCCCGGCCTGGAGATCGTGGTGGATCAACTGGCGCTGCTGGACTGGCACGCCGGCGGCGCGACGGTGGCTTATCGCGAAGCGCAATATCAGGGCGGCTGGTTAAGCAGCCTGCGGCTTGCCACCGCGGTGTTTGAACGCGATGAGGCCGGGGCGCCGCGCTGGCGGCATTTGCAGGAAACCCTTTACCCCGGCTGAGCGCGGTCAATCGCGGCAGGCGCTGGCATGGCCCAGGTATTCCCAGTCTCCGTTGCTGGACTGATTGGTGGGGAAATACCAATAGCCGCCGCTCTTGCGGCTGCGGAAATAGTCCACCGTTTTGGAGTAGGGGTTGTCGTAGCGGTAGATGTCGCCCAAGGTGGCGCGGTCGCCCGAGCTCCAGCGTTTGCAGGTTTTCAGATTGAGCTGGATCAGCGTGTCGATCAGCCCCGGCCCCGGAAAATCGGCCATCACCATCCCCGCGTAAGCCGGACGCTGGCGCTGGATGTATTCCTGGGTCAGCACATTGCTGCCTTCAAAGGCGATGGTGCAGATGCCGATGAAGCAATTGACGCGAGGGAAATCAGGATAGCTGTTTTTCCAGCCCGGGGTTGTCAGGCCGGTGGCCAGCCGCGGCGCGCCGGTGGCCGGGTTGGAATGGCCGCTGGCGATGAAATAGGGAAAGGAGCCGCCGGAGGCGGTCAGATAATTGATGTAGCCGTTGCCGCGCGGACCCGTATTGGCCTGGTTCAGGTGGGCCTTGATCTTCTCCCATTTGCCGTACAAATCCCAGTTGGTGGAAACGCTGTACTGGTCCTGGATGTTGTAGGCGCCGTAGGAAATGCCGTAACGCTTGCTGCTGGAGAAGTTCTGCAAGAACACGATTTTGCCGCGCACCTCGCGCAAGCTGGGATTGTTGCTGGCGGGAATGGCGATGTAGCCGCTGTAGCGATTGTAGTAGGACTCGAAAATCTGCTGGAAGGACATTGAGCTGTTTTCCGGCGTGTGTTCTTCCTTGACCCGGACGAAGAGGGTCTCGCTGGGGTTGGCGCGCAGGAAGGCGCTCATGTCGTTGAGCACATCGCCGAACATCGCCTGCTGGAATACCGGGCCGTGATGGATGGCGAAGCTGTTGGCTATGGAACGCAGGCGGATATCGAAAGCGCGCACGCCGGCGTCCAGCTGGGTGCGTAAGGGCAGGGTCTGGGTGGCGACGCTGTCGCCGCCGTAGCGGCTCATGGTGTCGTGAGTGCCGGGCAGCGACAGCTGGCTGACCGTGAGGCCATCGTCCAGCAGGCCCATCCACTTGGGATGGCGGTAGCTGAAGTTGCTGTCGTGGGAATACGCCGAATGGGCATGAGCGAGGACGGCCGGACTGCTTGCGGCCAGGCTGAGCGAAAGCGCGGCGAAAAGAGTTTTCATGATCGGGTCCCAAGTGAAAGGAAGGGCCGGCGTACGGATGCCGGCTGGCCGACCTTACGACGAGATCATGTTATGCCGATTGCGATTTTTGCTCATTGCGCCCATGCCGTTCTTTCGCTTGCCCGGCCTTGTGTGGTTTTTTTGCGCCGGTGCACAGTCTCGCGGGCAAGAACGAGACTAGGCGTATGGCGGGGAAAGCGGGCGCAGGCGCTAGCGTGGCAGGCATTGAACAGGCTTTTAATCCGTGGCGATGGACTGGATGAAACCGTCGACCAGGGCCGACTCCTGCTGCTTGCGCCAGATGAAGTGAATATCGCTGATCGCCAGGTCCGGCAGCGCGAAGCCGCGGTAACCATCTTGCGGCCGGCACAGGCTCTCCGGCACACAGGAAAAGCCGGCGCCAGCGGCAACGCAGGCAAAGATGGCCGGATAAGATTCTATCTCCAGCACCGCGCGCGGCCGCACGCCGGAGGCTTGCAGCCATTGCTCCACCAAGCGGCGGTAATGACAGGCGGCGCCGAAGGTGTATAGCTCCAGCCCGGCCAAGGCCTCGGCTGTGGGCGCGGCGGTGTTTGGCGGCGAAATCAGCATCAGCTTCTCCCGGAAAGCCAGCCGGCTGGTCAGCAGCGGATGTTCCACCGGGCCGTCGCTAAGAATCAGGTCCAGTTCCCCGTCCTGCAACTGGCGCTCCAGCAGTAGCGAATGGCCGGCGCGCAGGTGTAGCTCCACCTCCGGTTGTTGGCGGCGATACCGGGCGATGCGCGCCGGCAGATGGCTGACCAAGGCGCCTTCCAGCGCGCCCACCCGCAGCAGGCCGCGCGCCGGTGCACCGGCGAACAGGTTGCCCACCTCGTCGGCCTGTCGCAACAAGCCACGGGCGTGGCGGTAGAGCAGCAGGCCTTCCGGCGTGGGCAGCAGGCGGCGGTTTTCGCGGCTGAACAGCTTGACTCCCAGTTCCGCCTCCAGCTCCTGTAAGCGGGCGGTGAGGTTGGACGGCACCCGGTGCAGTTGCTCGGCGGCGGCGGCGATGCTGCCTTGCTCCACCACCGCGCAGAAGAAATTCAGTTGCGACAGTTTCATTTTTCATTTTTTGTGATTGATTTAAGCATTATAAGTCGCTTTTAATGGGCTATGTGCGAGGCTAAGATGGGCGCGATCTTAGAACGTGTTTACAATCTCGCGAGCTAAGGCGAGACAAGGGGAAAACGCGCGAAAAAGCGGAATTTGCTCGTGGTACATGAGCATTTTGGGCTCGTACTCACCGTGCAACGCTTCACGACGCACGGCAGATCGTAAACAGGTTCTTAATCTCAACCATCAGGAACAAGCGCATGAGAATTCTGCACACCATGCTGCGCGTGGCCGATCTGGACGCCGCGCTGGCTTTCTACACCCGGGCGCTGGGCATGCGCCTGCTGCGCCGCAATGACTTTCCGGACGGCCGCTTCACTCTGGCTTTTGTCGGTTACCGTGATGAAACCGAGGCCGCCGCCATCGAGCTGACCCATAACTGGGACCAGGGCGATTACCAACTGGGCAACGGCTATGGCCATGTGGCGATTGAAGTGGACGATGCCGCCGCCGTTTGCGAGCAAGCGCGCGCTCTGGGCTACGTGGTGGCCCGCGAAGCCGGGCCGATGAAGCACGGCCGCACCGTGATCGCCTTTTTGCAGGACCCGGACGGTTACAAGGTGGAATTGATCCAGAAGGGCACCCAGTACGACTGAGCGCGGAGAAGGGCGGGCCCGAGCTTGCCGGGCCCGCCTCGTTTGAAACCGCTTTTTAGAGACGGAAGCGCGCGGTCACGCCCTGCAGGTTTTGCGCCAGCGCGTTGAGCTGGCTGGAGGTGGTGGCCAGTTCTTCCACCGTGGCGCTGTTTTCCTCCGCCATCTGAGATACCCGCTCCATGCTCTGCGCCAGGTTCAGGCTGGCGGTGCGCTGTTCGCTCAGCGCGCTGGTGATGTTGCCGATGGAGTGCACGATGGAGTGAGTGCTGCCTTCAATCTCCTGCATGGAGTCGGTGGCCTGGCTGGCGCCGTCGGACACCGTACCCACGCTGGACAGGCTCTGCTCCATGCTGCCCACCACCCGGTTGGCGCTGCCTTGGATGGAGCCGATCATCTGAGTGATTTCCTGGGCGGAACTGGCGGTGCGTTCCGCCAGCTTGCGCACCTCGTCCGCCACCACCGCGAAGCCGCGCCCCATCTCGCCGGCGCGCGCCGCCTCGATCGCCGCGTTCAAGGCCAGCAAGTTGGTCTGGTCCGCCACGTCGCGGATCACCGTGACGATATTGCCTATCTTCTGCACTTCCTGAGTCAGGCCCTTCATCTGGTCCGAAGTGGCCGCCACTGAGGACGACACCGATTCGATATTGCCCACCGACGCCTTCACCGCATGGCCGCCGCGGCTGGCCAGATCGCCGGCCATCGCCGCCTGACGGGAAGCTTCGTTGGAGTTGTCCGCCACATGGTTGATGCTGACCGTCAGTTCCTCGATGGTGGCGGCGGCTTCGGACGTGGCCTCGGATTGGCGCTGAGCGCCGTGTGCCACTTGCTCGGACATGCTGGCCAGCTCGTGAGCGGAGTCGGACACTTCGTTGGCGTTTTTCTGGATGCTGGCGACCACCTCGCGCAAGCCCTGGCGCATCTCCTGGATATCCTTGGCCATGGCAATGGCTTCGTCGCGCGCGTCGGGAATCCGCTCATCGTGGCCGGACAGATCGCCCTGCTTGATATTGCGCACCAACTGCGCGGATCTCTTCAGCGGCACCGTCACCAGGTTGGCAATGAACATCGCAATCGCCATCGCGGCGATCAAGGCGATCACGGCCACGGTAAGCAGCACCGTCACCGCCTCGCTTTGAGCGGTTTTGCTGGCCTCAATCGACTTTTGCATCAAGTCTTCCTGAAAGTCCGACATCTCTTTCAGCGACTTCAAAAACGCGTTGTTGGCCGGCGCAAAGGTTTTCATCAGAAAGGTTTTGGCTTCCTCATTCTTATTGGCGCGCGCCAAGGCGTACAAGGGTTCAAACTGAGCGCCCAGATGAGTGCTGGCGGCCTTGAGCTTATCAAACAGCTCCTTCCCCTTGGGCGTGGACAGCAGTTTTTCCATCTGGTCCAGATTGGATGCGTTGGCGGCGCGGAGCTCCTCCACCTTCTTGAGGTGGGTCTCTGTCTCTTCCGGCGTTTGCACGATGATGGCGTTGCGGATGGAGCGGCCCACGTCCAGCGTGGTGACGCTGATCTTGTTGGCCAGCATGATCTTGGGATAGCGGTCCTCGGTCACATCGCGGATCTTGTCCCCGATAGTGTTGAACTTCATTATCGCCACCGCCACGATGATGGCGATCAGGACGATCAGCAGGCCGAAGCCGGCCAGTAGTTTTTGCTTGACGGTCAACTGGTGCAGCATGGAGTGCTCCCCCGGACAGATATTGTGTCTAACTTGTGCATCGGCACGCCTCCCAGCGGTGGCCTCTTGATGAAACATAGTTGCCGAAATGGGCTAGATCAAACCGTCCGCGCATCCGAGGGGGAAAAGGGGGCGCCGTATCGGGCAGCCTAGGCCACCGGTGTCTTGCGAGTGATGTCGTCCAGGCTGATTACCGTCATGGCGTTGACCGTGGTGGTGGCCAGGGTGTCTATCACTCCGGTGCGCAGCGCGCCCAGTAGAGCGGTGGCCTTGGATTGCTCGCTGGCGATGGCGATCACATTGGGGATGCGTTCCAAATCGCTTCGATTGATGCCCAGCACACGGCCCTGCAGCGTCGTGTTGGCCGGTTGGCCGTAAATGTCGAAGAAGTCATAACCCATCACGTCGCCTATGGTGCCGCCGCGTTTGGCCGCGGCGATCTCGGTCGGGCTGAACCAGCCCATGCGCACGATATTGCTGTCCTCCGACATGTCGCCGACGCCGATCAGCGCAAGGTCGGCGCGGCGGGCGCGGTCCAGCGTCTGGCGCACGGTGTCGTTCTCCAGCAGGCATTGGCGCAAGGCTGGGTCTTGTATCAGCGCCGGCGCGTACAGTGTTTCGCTTTCCCCGCCGAAGCGCGCAGCCAGCCGACGGCAGATATGATCGGCGTTCATGGCTTCGCCGCCGCGGTAAGCGCCTCCTATGGCGGAGATGAAGGCGCATTGGCGTCGCGTGGGGGTGGAAATATAGTCGGACACCGCGCTGATATTGCGGCCCATGCCCACAGCAACCACCATGCCATCGTCCAGGGCTTGGTCCAGATAGGCGGCCACCTGCGCCGCCAGTAGCGCACGCTGCTTGTCGCTGTCCTGATGGTCGATGGCGATGATGGCGCGCGAGATGCCGAAGCGTTGGCGCAGCTCCTGTTCCAGGCCGCTGGCGTAAGCCGGGTGTTGGCGCACCCGGATTTCCACCACGCCTTCTTCCTGGGCCTTGCGCAACATGCGGCTGACGGTGGCGCGCGAGATGCCGAAGCGTTTGGCCAGCGCCTCCTGAGTGTGGTTGTCCACGTAATAAAGGGTCGCCAGTTCTGTCAGCTCGTCTTGATTCATGCCTTCCTCTTTGTCGGGCCGCCGGCAGGGGCGGGGCCGCCAGTTTATGCCAAATCGGCGGAGCGTGGTCTGGCCTCAACTTGGCTCGCCATCACCATCACGGTGCGGGGAGGCCTGCTCGTATTGATGAATTCTGTCCAGTTTAGGTTGCGATGCGCCGCCGTCAAACCGGGCCTCCAGCCAGGTGTCCACGATGCGCTTGGCCAGCTCCGGTCCCACCACGCGCGCGCCCAAAGTGATGATTTGCGCGTCGTTGCTGCGTTTGGCCCGCTCGGCGGAGTAGGTGTCGTGGCATTGCGCGGCTCGTATGCCTGTTACCTTGTTGGCGGCGATGGCCATGCCTATGCCGGTGCCGCACAACAACACCGCGTGGCTATAGCGCCCGGCGATGATCTGCTCGGCGATGGGGATGGCGATATCGGCGTATAGCGCCGGCTGGCGGTCGAATACGCCGCAGTCGCTGACATGGCGGCCTTGCGCATGCAGATGGCGCAACAGGATTTCCTTGAGGTCGAACGCGGCCTCGTCGCAAGCGATGGCGATGTGCATCTGGCTCTCCTTGGCTGGGTGGCTTGGAGCGCGGGTGGCGCTGCTGATGAATACAATGAACGTAATTTCAATTAATGGAAAGTTTTTCATTGTTGTTGCTGAAAAGCTACCATGAATTTATTGCACTTGCAGCATGATGTACAGCGCTTGTCCCTGGCGGCATTAACAGATTGGCTCAGTGTTTTAGCCGGAATTATCATGCGCTGCATGATTGTTGTATGGCTGGTTTGAATTGACGTTAGCAAAATCCGTTGCTTAGCATGTGTTCAATTAATGATCATTTGTTCTTGACGGAGGCGCTAATGGAAACCGTGCTACTGCAGGCGATGGGGATTGCGAAATCCTTTAACGGCGTGGCGGCTTTGCGCAACGGCTGCCTGGAGCTGGGCGCCGGCAGCGTGCATGCGCTATGCGGGGGCAACGGCGCCGGCAAATCCACCTTTTTGAGTATTGTGATGGGTTTGCTGCGACGAGAGGGCGGCAGCCTGCGGCTGCGGGGGCGGGAGGTGGATTTCGCCTCGCCACTGGCGGCCTTGAACCGACGCATCGCCATGATCACGCAAGAGCTGTCGCCGGTGCCGGGTTTGAGCGTGGCGGAAAACCTGACACTGGGCCGCGAGCCGCGTCTCTGGGGCGCTCTGGTGGACCGCCGCCGCCAACTGGCCGATGCCGAGGCGTTGCTGCAGCGGTTAGATTTCGATCTCGACCCACGCTGCCCGATGTCGCAGCTCAGCCTGGCGCAGACCCAGCTGGTGGAAATCGCCAAAGCTTTCAACCGCGACAGCGACATCCTGATCATGGACGAACCCACGTCATCGCTGGGCGAACGGGAGACCGAAGCCTTGTTCGCCGCGGTCCGCCGCCTTGCCGCCCATGGGGCCGGCATCATCTACGTGTCACACCGGCTGTCCGAAATTTTTGAGATTGCGGATTGCTATACCGTGTTCCGCGACGGCGCTTTTGTCGAAAGCGGCCGGCTGGCCGAGATCGACCGCCCCCACCTGGTTAGTCAGATCGTTGGCCGGGAACTGCGCAGCGAGCGCGCCCGCCGCCCTGCCACCGTGACCGCCGCCGCCCCGCTGCTGCAAGTGGAAGGGTTGGGGCGCGACGGAGAGTTCAAGGACATCAGTCTGGTGGTGCATCCGGGTGAAATCGTCGGCATTTACGGCCTGCTGGGTTCCGGCCGCAGCGAACTGCTCAACTGTCTGTACGGCTTGAGCCAGCGTCAGCGCGGCAGTGTGCGGCTGGCTGGCCGGGAAGTGCCGGCCAGCCCGGCGGGAGCCATCCGCGCTGGCCTGGCCCTGGTGACGGAAGACCGCAAGGACAGCGGCCTGGTGTTGTCGGCCTCGGTGGCCGACAACATCGCCTATCCAGTGTTGCCGCGCCTGGCACGCGGAGGTGTGGTGAGGCGCGCGGCGCAACGGGCGCTGGTGACGGAGCTGTGCCGGAGGCTGCGCGTCAAAACCGCCTCGCCGAATATGCCCACCGGGCGGATGAGCGGCGGCAATCAGCAGAAAGTGGTGCTGGCCCGCTGTCTGGCCGCTCGGCCGCGCTGCCTGCTGTGCGATGAGCCTACCCGCGGCATTGACGAAGGCGCCAAGCGCGAGGTGTACGCCTTCCTGGACGACTTTGCCCGAGAGGGCGGCGCCGTACTGCTGGTGTCGTCGGAAGCGCCGGAAATCCTGGAACTGAGCGACCGAATCGCCGTGTTCAAAGCCGGCAGGCTGGTGGCGATGTTGGACGGCGCGGAGGCCAGCCAGCAGGGTTTGCTGCACTTGGCCTCCTGAGTCCCTTCGTCCCAAGCGATCATCTTGAAAGGAAACCCGATGGACGATTCCCTGAGTCCCAAATCGCCGGCTTTTACCGCTCGTTTGCCCGGTCGCGCCGCGTTGTCCCGCTATGGCATTGTCGCTGTGTTCTTGCTGTTATGCCTGTTGCTGAGTCTGGCCAGTCCGTATTTCCTCAGTTGGGACAACTGGGCCAACATCCTGCGCCAGACTTCGATCAACGGCATTCTGGCGGTGGGCATGACCTTTGTCATTCTCAGCCGCGGCATCGATCTGTCGGTGGGCGCGGTGCTGGCCTTCGCCGGCATGGTGGCCGCCAGCATGGCCGTCCTGCCGGAAGCCGGCGTTTTTCCGGCCCTGTTGACGGGGTTGGGCTGCGGCCTGGCGTTGGGCGCGGTCAACGGCGTGCTGGTGGCGCGGCTGTCGGTACCGTCCTTTGTCGCCACCCTGGGCATGCTCAGCGCCGCGCGCGGGCTGACTTACATCTATAGCGACGGCATGCCGGTTTCCAGTCTGCCGGATGGTTTCCGCCTGATCGGTCAGGGTGAATGGGCGGGCGTGCCGTTGCCGGTGCTGATCTTCGCGCTGGTGGCCGCGCTGGCCTGGTTCACGCTGACCCACACCGTGTTCGGCCGCTATGTCTACGCGGTGGGCGGCAATGAAAAAAGCGCGCGCACCAGCGGCATCCGCACCCGCTGGATCACTTTCTGTGTCTACCTGATTGCCGGCGGCCTGTCCGGGTTGGCCGGCCTCATCCTCACCGCTCGCACCACCGCGGCACTGCCGCAGGCCGGTGTGGCTTATGAGCTGGATGCCATCGCCGCGGTGGTGATCGGCGGCGCCAGCCTTTCCGGCGGCGTCGGCTCGGTGATTGGCACCGTGATGGGCGCATTGATCATCGGCGTGATCAACAACGGGCTCGATCTAATGGGGGTGTCGTCCTATTACCAGCAGTTGATCAAGGGCGTGATCATCGTGGCGGCGGTGTTGCTGGACGGCTCGCGCCATCGGCAAACCTGAGCCAAACGCTTTGTCCGCGCCCGTTGCGGCGCAATCTCAAAGGAGGAATGGAGCATGCAACGATTCAAACTCGGCGCGGCGGCGCTACTCTGCGCGCTGGCGCTTCCGGCCTGGGCGGCCCAGCCGCTGCGCATCGGCGCCGCGGTCTACGGACTCAAGGGCGAATTCATGCAGATGTGGGTGGACGCGTTGAAGCAGCACCCCGCGGTGAAGGACGGCTCGGTGCGCATTACGGTGTTTGACGGCCGCTACGACGCGCTGACGCAGAACAACCAGTTCGACACCATGATTACCCAGAAGTACGACGCCATTCTGTTTGTGCCCATCGACATCGCCGCCGGGGCGGAAGCGGTGGCCAAAGCCGTGCGCGCCAAGATTCCGGTGATTGGGTCCAACACCCGCGTCAAGGGCGACCAGCTCACCGCCTATATCGGAAACAACGACACCGTGGCCGGCGAGTTGCAGGCGGAAGCCGTGGCCAAGGCGCTGAAAGGCAAGGGCAATGTGGTGATCATGGAAGGCCCTATCGGCCAGTCTGCGCAGTTGGAGCGCAGCGCGGGTAATCAGAAGGCGCTGGCGCGCTATCCGGGCATCAAGGTATTGGAACGCAAACCGGCCAACTGGTCGCGCGCGGAGGCGTTGACGCTGATGGAAAACTGGCTGACCGCGCGGCCGGGCCAGATCAACGGCCTGATCGGTCAGAACGACGACATCGCGCTGGGCGGATTGGAAGCGGTGCGGGGCAAGGGCCTGGACCCCGCGAAAATGCCGGCCTCCGGCATCGACGGCATTCGCGACGGCATCCTGGCGGTGAAAAACGGCACCTTGATGGTTAGCTTCTTCCAGGACGCCAAGGCCCAGGCGCAGGGCGCTTTGGACCTGGCCCTGCGCGCGGTCAGGGGGCCGGCTTACCAGCCGCGCTCCGACATCTGGCGCGAATACGCCAAAACCATGCCCTGGGCCGGCGGCGCGGCCAAACGCTACGACGTGCCCTGGACCACCATCACCCCGGCCAATGCCGATGCGCTGCTGGCCAAACTCAAGTCTGGCGCTTGAAGGAGACAGCCATGAGCGCAAGCGAAATCCTCATTCCCGCCGCCATGCAGGCGGTAGTGGCCTACGCGCCGGGCGATTACCGGCTGGAAACTGTTTCGGTGCCGGAACCGGGGCCGGGAGAAATCCTGGTCAAAGTGGAAGGCTGCGGCATCTGCGCAGGCGATCTGAAAGCCTATGACGGAGCGCCCAGCTTTTGGGGCGACGAGAACCAGCCCGCCTACATCAAGGCGCCGATGATACCCGGCCACGAATTCATCGGACGCATCGTCAAGCTGGGTGCTGGCGTGACCCGGTTCTCCATCGGAGAGCGGGTGATTTCCGAGCAAATCGTGCCCTGCTGGACCTGCCGTTTTTGTCAACGCGGCCAGTACTGGATGTGCGAGAAACACGATCTCTATGGTTTCCAGCACAACGTCAACGGCGGCATGGCCGAGTACATGAAATTCACCAAGGAGGCGATCACCTACCGGGTGCCGGAAGAACTGCCGCTGGAGCAGGCGGTGCTGATCGAACCCTATGCCTGCTCCTTTCACGCGGTTCAGCGCGCCCAGATCCAGCTGGGCGACGTGGTGGTGGTGTCCGGCGCAGGCACCCTGGGCCTCGGCATTATCGGCGCCGCGCGCAAGGCCGGGCCGGCCAAGCTGATTGCGCTCGACCTGTTCGACGAGCGTTTGGAGTTGGCGCGTCGCTTTGGCGCCGACCTGACGCTGAACCCGAGTCGCGACGACGTCAACACCGAGATCAAGCGGTTGACCGGCGGCTACGGCTGTGACATCTACATCGAGGTCACCGGTCATCCCAAGTCAGTCAGCCAGGGCCTGGCCATGCTGCGCAAGCTGGGGCGCTTCGTTGAAGTAGGCGTGTTCAAGGACCCGGTGTGCGAGGACTGGAGCATCATCAGCGACCGCAAGGAACTGGACATCCTCGGCTCCCATTTGGGGCCTTACTGCTACCCGCATGTGATTGAGGGCATCCGCGACCAAAGCCTGCCCACCCAGGGCGTGGTCACTCACACACTTCCGCTGGCGCGCTTTCGCGAAGGGTTCGACCTGGTGCGCAGCGGTGACCGCTCGCTTAAGGTCATGTTGCTGCCGGGAGAGGCCTGATGGAGAACGCAATGGAAGAAATCGCGAACCGGGCTTGGGACGCCGGCTTCAAGCTTGACGGCAAGGTGGCTCTGGTTACCGGAGCCGCCGCCGGCATCGGCCTGGCCATCGCTGAGCGGCTGGCGGAACTGGGCGCGGCGGTAGCGCTGGCGGATATCAGCGGCAGCGTGGAGGAGCGTCTGCCGCAACTGGCCGGCGGCCCGCAACGCCATCTGGCGATAGTGGGCGACCTTGGCGCCTGCGGCCACGCCGAGCAAGTGGTGCGTCAGGCTCATGGCTGGGGCAAGCGGCTGGACATCTTGATCAATAACGCCGGCATTGCGCTGCTGGACCGCGCCGACGATGTTAGCGAAGCGGCATGGGACGCCACCATGGCGCTCAATCTGAAGGCGCCGTTCTTCCTGGCCCAGGCAGCCGGCCGCTTGATGCGATGGCAGGGCGGCGGCCGCATCGTCAACATCGCCTCCCAAGCCAGCGTGGTGGCGCTGGAGCGCCACAGCGCCTATTGCGCCAGCAAGGCGGGTCTGGTGGCGCTGACTCGGGTGCTGGCGGCTGAGTGGGCGCCCTACGGCATTACCGTCAACGCCATTTCCCCCACCGTGGTGGCCACTGAGTTGGGCCGTCAGGCCTGGGCCGGCGCGGCGGGCGAGGAAATGCGGCGGCGGATACCGCTGGGTCGCTTTGTCCGTCCGGACGAGGTGGCCGCGCTGGCGGCCTACCTGGCCAGCGAGCACGCCGCGATGATCACCGGCGAGAACCTGTTGATAGATGGCGGCTACACCGTCTTATAGGAGCTACACCATGAACCGCATCCTCAATCATCCCGATCGCATGGTCGAAGACATGTTGATCGGCTTTCTGGCCGCGCATGGCGACCGTGTCGCCGCCACCGCCAACCCGCGCGTGATCAAATCCATCTACGCCGGCGCGCCCGGCCGCGTCGGCATCGTCAGCGGTGGCGGCTCCGGTCACGAGCCGGCATTTCTTGGCTACCTGGGTCGCCACCTGCTGGACGCCGTGGCCGTAGGCGAGGTGTTCTCCTCGCCCAGCGCCAAGAGCTTTGCCGACGCTTTCGCCGCCGCCGACGGCGGCGAGGGCGTGGTCTGCCTATACGGTAATTACGCCGGCGACAATATGAATGTGAAAATGGCGATGCGCCTGGCCGAGCAGGCCGGCGTCAGGGTGGAGGCGGTGGTGGCCAACGACGACGTGCCCTCCGCCCCGGCTCAAGAGAGCGAGCGCCGCCGCGGCGTGGCCGGTGAAATCCTGATGTGGAAGGCCGCAGCGGCCTGCGCCGCGGCGGGCGGCAGCCTGGAACAGGTGGCGGACGCCGCGCGTCAGGCCATCGCCCATACCCGCAGCATGGGCATCGGCCTGTCCGCCTGCACCATCCCGGCGGCGGGCAAGGCCAATTTCCACATTGCCGATGGTCAGATGGAGGTGGGAATAGGGCACCATGGCGAGCCCGGCGTCCAAGTTCTGCCCACCGCCAGCGCCAGACAAATGGCGGAGCTGATGCTGGAAACCCTGCTTGCCGACCTGCCCTTGCAGCGGGGCGACCAAGTGGCCTTGCTCTTGTCCGGCATGGGCGCCACCCCGTTAATGGAGCAATACATTCTCTATGGCGAGCTGTTCTCCCAACTGCAGGCGCGCGGGATACAGGTGAACCGGCCGCTGGTGGGCAACTATTTCACCGCGCTTGAGATGATGGGCGCCAGTGTCACACTGATGAAGTTGACGCCGGAACTGGCCGCCGGCTTGGACCACCCCTGCCAATCCCCAGCCTTGACGGTGGGAGCGCTGCCATGTTGAGCGTGAACGCGAGCCTGTCATGGTCCGCCACCATCCATATGGCGCCAGCGCTGATAGAAGCCATCCGCAGTCAGCGCGACCGTCTCAGCGAGATCGATGGCGCGATTGGCGACGGCTACCACGGTGTCAATATGAACAAGGGCTTTGGCCTGTGCCGGCAAGCGCTGGACGCCTTGCCGGCCTTGCCGCCGCTGCCGCAGGCGCTGCGGCTGCTGGCTCGCGGCTTGATGGACGATATCGGCGGCTCGATGGGCCCGCTGTACGGCAGCCTGTTCCTGGCCATGGCGGACACGCTGGATTCGCGGCCCCGGCTGGATGCCGCTGGCTTCGGCGCGGCGCTGGCCGCCGGCACGGAGGCGGTGCTGGACATGGGCGGCGCGCGCGCCGGCGACAAAACCCTGGTTGACGTGTTGTTGCCGGCGCGGGATGCCTATCAGCAAGCGCTGGCCAGCGGGGAGGGGTGGCCGCAGTGCCTGCGGGCGATGCAAGCGGCGGCGGCGCAGGGCTTGGAGTCCACCCGGATGATGCAGGCCCGGTTGGGGCGCGCCGCCCGCCTGGGCCCGCGTTCCGTGGGGGTACTGGACGCCGGGGCCGCGTCATGCGAATTACTGCTGCGCACCCTGGCGGAGGCTGTGCTGCGCGCCGTCAAGCCGTCTGCCGGCTGAAGGCGCGCCGCCGCGACGGATCAATCAACGGAGAGGGCTGGCGCGGGCTGCGGCTCGGCCTGAGCCAGCCGCTTGGCGATGAGTACCGCGTTTTCGGCGTTCACCCGGCCATAGCCGTAAAAACGGCTGTGGCCCTTGCCATCGTACTGGCCGCCTTCGCCATCGCCAGGGTGCGAAATCTTGTCGCAACTCTGCGCGATGATGTTGCGCACCTCCTGCCAGCCCAAGGCCGGATGTGCCGCCAGGATCAAGGCCGCTACTCCGGCCGCGCCGGGGCAAGCGCTGGAAGTGCCGCCAAAATCATCGGTGTAATTGCCCCACTGGTCCCCGCTGTCGATGCTGCCAGAATTGTAGCCGGCCCCGCCGCTGCGATCCGAAGTCCATATGCCGCGGCTGCGTGGCGGCCGGCCATCTGGCTCCGGCTCCGGCCGAATGCTCGGGTCCGGGTGGGTAATATCGGCGCTGGGAAAAGCGCACCAGATCGCATGGCCGTAATCGCTGTAGATGCTGCGCCGGCTGTACTCATTGCAAGCCGCCACCGCCGTCACCTTTTCGTAGCTGGCGTAACCATCGTTATCCACGCTTTCATTGCCATTGCCGGCCGCAAAAAAGATTACGCAACCCTTGCCGCCCCGTCCTTGCTGGACGGCGTAATCCATCGCCAGCCGCGTACTTGCAGGCAAGGCCGCCACCTGGTGATGCAGCGGGTCGGCCGGGTCGAACCAAGCGCCGTCACTAGGTCCCCAACTGCAACAAATGACGTCGGCGCCTTGATTGGCCGCCCATAAGAAAGAGAAGGCCTCTGCCATCGAGCCCAAATCGCTGGCCAGGCGGATCGGCATCAGCCGCGCCTTGGGGGCCACGCCGCTGGCGCCGTAGCGGCCGCTGGCGCAAGCCACGCCCGCCACCGCCGTGCCATGGTTGTCCCCCGCTTCCTTGGGCCGGGGGTCCGTGCTGGCGGCGGGATCGCTGACATCCGCCGGCGCCACGATCTTGCCCGGCAGGGCAAACTCCGGGTGCTCGATATCCACGCCGTCGTCGATCACCGCGATCACAACGCCTTCCCCCTGACTCAGGCGATGCGCCGCCTCCACATTGGCGCTGGCGTCGATTTCCGCCTGATAACTGACCGTGGTTTTCTTCAGATGCCACTGATTCGGGTGAATGGCGCGCCGCTTGCGCTGGCGCAGCAGTTCAGGGTGGCAGTACTCCACCTCCTTGCGTCGCAGCAAATCCAGCGCGGTTTGAAACACCTGCGTGCCGCTGCCCTCCTTGGCCGCGGCAAAATAAGCGTTGGCGGCGTAAGCCGGCCGCTGCTTCACCGTGAGGCCGGCGGCGTGGAGGATGGCCAGGCAGCTTTGCTCATCCAGCGAATCAATAAACTTGATGAATATGTTCTCGGTGTAAATCACCGGCTCGCCAGTGAGCCGGTCAACCAGCGCGCTGCCGGCGAAACGCACCTCAGGCAAACCGCGCAAACTGGTTTTCCGCGTATTGACGGATTGCTGGCCCGGCGGCACCCGGTACACCTCCAAACCCGCATCCGGAAACTGCAATACCAATTCGCCACTGGCGATGCCGGCTGGCATTGTAGCGCTGAGCTTGGTGGAAATCGGCTGATTGTCTCGAGTGCGCACCGCAATTAAATCCTTGCTCTTTTCCAGAAAAAACGAGGGCTCGTTCTTTTTGCCAAATTTGACTTCCATGGGGAATCCTCCATTGGTGTTCAGCGAAAAACCAGGGCAAAACCAATTGCCGTCAATCTCATGCGTTTGATGCCGCATTGCGTGTCATTGCTGCGGAGAATGCGTGGCAATCAAATGCGTAAATCATGACGGACACGGTTTGGAGTCTGGGTTTTCGATATTAATTTCCCCAATCTGCACATTAAAAACAAAGCGAGGACAAAATGCATACATAGCGATGCTATTGTGAGTGAGAAAAATCAGCAGTGAATATAGGGGGTGGGCAAATAGTGTGGGCTTTGAGATTTAATTTCACAATGACGAATCATATATTCTGTTGGGAGAATATTTCAATATGAACAATTTTGCGATGGCGTTTTTTCGCCAGCCAAACTTGGCCAACAACGGAGACGCCAAGGCTAGCCGCCACTGGAGGCGGGGCAATGAACATGGGCTGGTCGATTAGCTGAAATGCACGGCATATTGATTGGAAAAATCCATTTGACATTCATTTTGGGTGAATTATAAATAATGCTGTATGAGTAATTTGGACGCCGCCACATGTCAGCGCTGCGGTGTCAAAAGCGAGTCCACGAATGTTTGCGCGGTCTTGGCGGAAGCCTCCTTGCCGCCCTGCGGCTAGCGGCAAAGCCATCCGGCCTTCCCATTCACCACAAGGAGTTTCACCATGCGCCAAAACGCCCAGAAAACCCCCCTTAACCGCTTGTCCATGGCCATCGCGCTGCTGATTGCCGCCGGCCTGCCCAGTCTGGCCCACGCCGTAGAATGTCGGGCCATCCCCAGCGTCAAGACCAGCGGTGTGTCCGCCAACAACAACGCCGCGGGCGGCCACCTCAACCAGCACATCTACGGCGCCACCCCGCCGGCCGGCACCAGCCAGGTGGGCAAGACTCTGTTCACCAGCGTGGAGGAATACACCGGCTTCTGGAACAACTACGTGGATCCCAAGAAGTACACCGGCGCCGCGGTACAGTGTTCCGGCAACCACGCCCGCCAGAGCGTCACCGTCTACAGCGTGCTGAAGAAGGACAAGATAGGCGGCTATAGCTGCACCGCGGCGGACGCGGCGGGCAGGTGCACCGCGCAGACCCGCTCGCAGTTCTCCAGCGTGCAGCTGGATTTTGAGGTGGTGAAGGGCAGTTGGGTTTTGCTGACCGCCTATCCGGTGAACTGAGCAGTCTGGCTGGGCTAGTCGGCTAAGAGTGGCTAACAAATTCCTGATGCTGCGTTGCGCCGACTTGCCATACTCAAGTACTGCCTGCGTCGGCGCGTCTTGCCTCAGCCGTAAAACTGATTTTTGTTAGCCGCTCTAATCGCGCCGGCCGGCCGCCGCCAAGGCGGGGAAAGCGGCGCTTGCCGCCGCGCTCCGTCCAATCGCCCAGGCAACCAGGGCTGCGCCGGCGGCCAGCGCCAGGCCGAACAGCAGCAAGGCCATGGGCGCGCCCAGGCGGTCCACTAGCAAGCCGGTGAAGATCACCGGCAGGCTGAAGCCTATATAAGCCAGCAGGAAGAAACCGGCGCTGGCGCGTGGTTTTTCCGCGCCGGCCAGCGCGTTTACCGCGGACAAGCCGCCCAGATAAGTGAAGCCGTAGCAGGAGCTGCTCGCGCCCAGCGCGCCCAAGAGCACCGCCGCCAGCGAACCCTGAGTCGCGCCCCACGCCAGCAAGGCGTAGCTGGGCGGCAGCACCAACATGCCCAGGCGGGCGGCCCGGCTGGGCGGCATCGCGCGGGCCAGCGGCTGGAACAACAAGCCGCAGCTGATCACGGTGAAGGTGGAAAAACCGGACCAGCGCGCCAGCCCATGCGCGGCCAATACCGACGGCAATAAGGCGATCACCAGCCCCACCGCGGCCCAGGCCAACAGGATGGCGCAGCCGAAAGGCAGGCTGCCGGCCGGGAAATAGGGCGGGCGCAGCATGGGCGTATGGTGGCCGCGCGGCGCCGGGTCCGGCAGCCCGGCCACCGCCAGCAGCGCCGTTCCGACCAACGCCAAGTGCAGCCAGAAACTGGCCGGCGTCAGCGTGCTCTGCCACAGCAGGCACAAGCTGGTCAGCGCCGCGCCCAAGCCAAAGCCCAGCGAAGTGCTGGCCGTCACCCACAGCGTGGCGCGGCGGCCGTCCGGTTCCGCCATCAGCTCGCTCATATAGGCGGCGCCGGCGGCGGAAGCCAGCGCGGTGCCGCAGCCCAGCAGAAAGCGCGCCACGGCCAGGGCCTCCAGCCGCGGCCACAGCGTCATGACGGCGGTGGCCAGCATTGCCAGCGTTAGCGCCGCCAGGATCAAAGGCTTGCGCCCCAGCCGGTCCGGCAGGCCGCCCAGCGCCAGCAGCACCGGCAACACCCCCAGCACATAGGCGGAAAACGCGGTGGCGGTGGCCGCCGCGCCCTGGCCGGCTAGCTGCGCGTAAGTGGTGTACAGCGGCGCTTGCAGGTTCACCGCGCACGTGATCAGGCACAGGCCGAAGGCCAGCCGGGCAGGGTGGCGACGTACGTTCATGCGGCCTCCGGGAACAAAAGGGAAACGGCAGCGCAAACAGAGCGGGCGGACAGTGGAACAGTCATAAGCTATGGCCTGGCGATGAAAAGGGTACGACACGCCACTATCCGGCCCACCCATGACGACAACAAGTGACAGCAGCGGCCATTTGCGCTTAACTGTTTGCTCATTATCAGCAAACAGTGAGCCCGCCATGCGGCTAGAACTCGACCGCGCCAGCCGGCAGCCGCTGGCGCAGCAAATCGCCGATCAACTGCGCGCCTGGATACGGCGCAGCCGCGTCCGCCCTGGCACCCGGCTGCCCTCCATCCGCCAACTGGCCAAGGAACAGCAACTCAGCCAGTCCTGCGTGATCGACGCCTACGACCGGCTGGTGGCGCTGGGCCTGCTGGAATCGCGCCACGGCGCCGGCTTCTTCGTGGCCGCGCCGCCGGGCCGCGAAGAAAACGAATGGCGGGAAACCATGGAGCCGGCCTGGGGACAGTTCAGCGACAGCGGCGAGCAGTTGAAGCTGGGCTGCGGCTGGGTGCCGGACAGCTGGGGCGACCAGGAAGAACTGGGCTACGCCATACGCCACATCACCCGCTGCCAGCCGGCGGACCTGTTCGACTACAGTACCCCGCTGGGCCTGCCGGCCTTGCGCCGGCAACTACAGCAGCGGCTGCGCCAGATCGACATCCATGTGGAGCAAGAGCAAATCCTCACCACCAACGGCGGCAGTCACGCGCTGGACCTGCTGGCGCGCGCGCTGCTCAAGCCCGGTGACACCGTGCTGGTGGAAAGCCCCGGCTACTACAATCTGTTCAACCTGCTGAAATTCCACGGCGTAGAAATGCTGGCGGTGCCGCGTGCCGGCAACGGGCCGGACCTGGCGGCGCTGGAGGCCATCCTGGCCCGACATCGGCCCAAATGCCTGTTCATCAACAGCCTGTTCCACAACCCCACCGGCACCTGTTTGACGCCGGCGGTGGCGCACCGCCTGCTGCAACTGGCGGAGGCCCACGATTTCCTGATTGTGGAAGACGATATCTACGCGGATTTCCAGAACCACCCCGGCGTGCGCCTGGCGGCGCTGGATTCGCTGCGTCGGGTGATCTACGTATCCAGCTTCTCCAAAACCCTCAGTTGCTCGCTGCGCGTCGGCTATGTGCTGGCCCAGCCGCAACTGATCCGCCAGCTAGCCAATATCAAGATGTACACCGGCATCGGCACCCAGCGCTTTGCGGAATGCGTGGTGGCCCAGCTCTTGTCCAGCGGCGCTTACCGCAAGCTGACGCAAAGGCTGCGGCTGCGGCTGAACCGGCAAATGGCCGCCACGCTGCAAACGCTGGAAGCCAACGGCTGGCAAGTGTTCGCGGAGCCGCAGGGCGGCATGTTCGTCTGGGCGCGCACCGGCCGCCACAGCTTTAAGGAAATGCAGGCGGAAGCCGCCAAGCGCGGAATCCTGTTGTCGCCGGGCAGCGGCTTCATGCCCGGCGGCGAGGATAACGATTGGCTGCGGATCAATGTGGCTTATGCCGGCGATGCGCGGGCGCTTGGGTTTTTTGAGGGGCTGGGGAGCCCGCAGGCTGAATGATGATTTGGAAGGTTAGTTACGTTTCTTGGCCGGAGTGGTTACATGAAAAATACATTGGCATCGATGGCTGTTTGTGAATAAGCCGTCTGATCTAACTGTCCTTAGAACCTGTTTACGATCTCGCGAGCTAAGGTGAGACAAGGCGAAAACGAGCGAAAAAGCGGAATGTACAGGTGGTACATGAGCATTTTGAGTTGGTACTCACCGTGCAACGCTTCACGACGCGCAGCAGATCGTAAACAGATTCTTAGGCCAGGGGCAGCCCAGTGTCGCGCCGTCTGGCTTCACATGGTCTACTAGGTTTTGTCGCCGGTTCATATTGTCTACAGCACATGTCCTATGCTGAATTGTCGGTGCTTGGGAGCATGAGATGTCGAAGATACTGGCGATGTGGCTGTTGGTTTGCATGTCTGCCATCGCCTATGCCGAGCAGGTGAGGGTGGCCGCCGCCAGCAATACGGAACCGGCTTTGGGCGAGATCATCAGGCGCTTCTCCGCGGAAACGGGCGTCGGTGTCGATGTCACATATGGCCCGTCGGTGGCGCTGGCCTCGCAAATCGCCAACGGCGCGGAATTTGAGATTTATCTGTCGTCGAGCGAGGAATACACTCGGCGGCTGAGGGCGCTGGGCCGTTGTTTGAGCGAGCCGCGTATTTATGCTTTGGGATCGTTGGTGCTGTGGTCATTGGATGCGGATTTTCGCAGCGACCATTGGCTGGAGTGGCTGCGAGATGGTCATGGCACAATCGTGTTACCTGATCCGGAGGCTAGTATTTATGGCCAGACCGTCTTGTATAGTTTGAACCACTATCAATTGGCCGAACGGCTGCGGCCGCGCTTCGTCCGAGTACCGGATGTGGCGCACGCAGCGGAGTGGGTTGCATCCGGCAAGGCCTCGGGCGGTTTTGTCTCAAAATCCCAAGTGCTGAAGCATTCCAATCTGGGCAAGGGGCTCTGGGTGGAAATCCCGGCGGAGACCTACCCACCGATCAAACAGACCGCCGCGTTGCTGACGCCTGCGGCCAACCATCCAGCGGCCAGAAAACTGTACGAGCAACTGTTCGATCCGGGGTCGCAGAAAATTTGGAGTAAGTACGGGTATGGTAAGCCATGATGTGCCGGGTATCGCTTCGAACGGCTAACAAAACCTGTCGATAAATCGTAGACAGACCATTGAGAAAGCCTGCTTGAGCAAGCCGTAATGCGCATCCTGAATTGCTCCGGGATTTATAGTCACATCAAATGACTGCTTGGGCTGACCCGGCGCTTGTAGGCAATCCTGCCCTATGATTGGCCGGTAGTACGCCTTCACTCGAACCCAAGATGGCCGGTATGTGCTCCTGAGCAGACGCTCACAGCAGATAGGGTGGCAGACCGCATTGGCCGAGAAGCAGCCTTCTCTATATCTGGCGCGCAGATAGCGTGGCTAAGGGAAGTAAGGCCGGCGTATGCTCACCGGCGCGGCGCAGACTTTGCTGCGGGTGGTAGTGCAGCATCCGGAAGCGCTGCGGGCGTTGAAATAAGCCTGATGATCAAACGACCTCTTTTTATGACATTCCTCGTCGCTCTGGCTGGCTGCTCCGATCCAATGACAGGGCCATCGCAAGCCGTGACACCCTCGCTTACGCTGCCGTAAACGATGCAAGAGACAAGCCGGCCTTCATGATTCAAGCCGGTACATCCTGCCTGGTTGGTAAGACCTTATTCGGCAAAGTTGATGCTTACACGGAGGTGGTCTGTGGTGACCAAAGAGGGTGGGTGTTGGAGCCGGAAAACGTGAAGTTCTCAAAGTCGGTTGGTGGTTAGGCGGACTATGTCTTCTTAGCTTTACTTTGAGAAGGCACACCTAACTGGTGGGCTTTGTTACCTTCTTGGCTAACAAGCACGCTTTTAGCGTTGTGTTCGACGCTGCACAACTATTTGGTTCAGAATACGTCGATTGATCCTCTCTTTCCAAGCCTTTTGGGCCGCACTCAAGTTTCGCTTGAGTGCGGTAGAACGAAGGAAGCCAGGCTCTTTGGCATATAGGAATCCTCTTGTCTCTGCATACTCAATGACCGCCAAATTTGCATTGGCTGAAGGATTCTCTTTGATTCGTCTCAAGCCATCAAAAATAGTACCGGTATCAATGCCAATGAAACGGTTGACGCAGACATTGCCAACATAGGTGCGGTGGCCGGTAACAGTATTGCGAAGATAGCAATGTTCTTTAATGGTCTGTCCACAAGGGCAAGAATCAAACACCTCACTAATCTCAACGGCCTCTAAAATCCATTCTCTACGCGCAATGTCGAAGGTCTTCGCCATCGAAAGTGGTAGAATGTGGTCTTTTAATTTTTCAAAGTTGTGAGTCATAATCGTTTAGTCCCTCATTGGTCTTCCAAGTAACGGGATCTATTTGAGTTCTGGGTCTATTTATTCTAAAAATGATTTTTGGTTGTTAACCAGTTGGCGTTAGCAGTGACTCATAATCTTCTATCGCTCAGTCAGGCTTTTTGCAATTTTTCGCATAGGTCTCATATGTTCCCGGCACTTCCTGCCGAGTTATCAGCATCTATCATAGGTGTAGTGCGCTTCCTTCTTTTCTTTTTCTTTCCCACCCTTTCCTCTGATTGATCTGCAACAAAAATGAGATCAGCAGGAACATTCATCAGTTGAAGCGTTTTCATACTTCGCATGAGGCTGATTCTTGAAAATAGCGGCAAATTGAGTGATTTGCCGACAGCATCCTTAGAGGTGATTACCGCAAAAACGACTCGGCAGTCCTGTTCTTTAATCCGTGTAATCAGATTGTTCGCATGGTCTTCATTAGTTTTGCCACGAATAAGGTCTTCCAGCTTTTCCAATGCAGAAGTCTCTAGGCGAAGCAACTCGATCGAGTTGGTGCCTTGATTAAATAGATGGCTGAGCTGTGATGAAAGTGTCGAAATCTTTACATGATAGAAGGTCGCCGTATTTCCAATAAGCTTGAGGAGGTCACATGGTTCAACCTGCGTTTGGCCGCTTGGGCTAATATTTGTCCTGTCTAGACAGATGAAACAGTTATCGTTGTTCGCGATGTCTTCGTTGTATGCGCCTTCGTTTGGATGGGCATATGGGGCAAGATCGCAATCTGCACAGCGGGGGTCGAGGTAGAAATTTAGGCGGGCTACATAGTCCCGATCGACCTTGTACCAACTGGCCTCACAAAAGTGGTAACTTTGATTTTCTTCTCCCTCAATGTAGAGATCAAAAACAAGAGACTTAAAGATACTGTAGTGATTACGAGGATTGCCATCCTCGTCAGAGAGGACTAGATTGTGGCTGCGCAGTAAGTCGAGATCAATTGTCTCCCGATCTATTCCCCGGTTATCCAAATACTCGAAATAGTGATCGATGTGGACATCATCGTAGATTAGGCTAGATCCTGCACCGGAGAAAGTGGCAAAGACATTATCACTGTAGTTGATGATATCTGGTATCGTTAGGGTGAGGTTAGCATCCCCATCCCGGAAAGCTTGAAGCAAACGGTTATTCAGGATGCTAGTTTGTTCGGGGTCACGTACCGGGATAATATTTTGGATTGCAGGAAAGGCGATTTTGTATTGATCACTTTTATAAAGCCCAAGAAGCTGGTCACAAAGTGCTATTAATTGGTCTGCTGAAATATCTGAACTAATTTTCAGGTTGCTGCCTCCTGTCGCATGTCTGATTAGTTCTCTATACTCATCTCGAACTTTACCAGTTAGACTTCTCAAAATCGTACTGTCACGGTCAAAGTCGAAGAAAGTTAATTCTGACTCAACAGGTAATTGAGTACGCATACGTTTTGCCGCCCCAGGGTCAAGAGTGTCTGTACTTTTTAGCTTTTTGGGGTCTAGGCTGTTCAGGGTAACTCGTAGGCCAAAATCATACTCATAGCTGGTGTCTCGGAGGTTGTGAGCAACATGACCAAATGAAAGCGCAAACCATCGATCCTGTACAGGAAGGAAGATCAATGCGCCTTTTTGAACCTGAGTCAACTCTTTCTCAATAGAAAAATACTCCTTCCACCATGGGGATCGTGGACAGCTATCTAAAATATATAGGACAGACGCATCTGGGAGATTGTTTGCGATGACATCGCTGGCTAGTGTGTGGTCAAGTCGCAGCGCATTTTCAGCTGAGTAGTCTTCTTTCAGCAGATATATCGAAAACGATCTACTCTTTGTCATTATGCCCTCTGTGTATCTTAAGATTTCTATGTCATTAGTGATTGTAATATCATTAAAAGCATCGATTATGCAAATGTCAATGTACAAAATTGTGTTTTCAGATTTTAAGTTTACGTCTCATCGTAGAATGAACTTTTACAATCGAGGATGAGAGTCACTCCACGTTTAAAACCTAAATTATAGAATTGCGCAGAAGGGTAGCTACTTTGGCCGACAGGCCCTTCCTCTCCATCTGGAATGTTGATAGCGGCACAAAATTTATAGCCCCTAAATCGGCTTCAGTGGCTTGACCCCCACCCCCTTCTAAGCAACAATCCCTCCGTGCCGTTTCATCCCGGTACTGGGCCGTGAGAACCCATCGACTGCAGGCGAGGTGCTGTTTTCAGCACGTTTTCCAAACTTGCGTTGTGTCTGCCTGACCGGCAGCCGCTGGTTTTCACGCACTTCTAGTAAGAGGTTGCCCATGTCTGATTTCTCTAAACCCCGCCGTTCCCGCTACCGCTTCCCCTCCAGCGAAGCCAAAGACCTCCGTCTGCCCTTTGTCCGCCGCGTGCCGGGCCGCACTTATCCGCATTATTGGCAGCCGGCGGAGCCCCAGGATTATTTCGAGGCTTGCGCCATTGGTCGTCAGTACGCGGCGCATATGGCGCAGTTGTTGAAGTGCAACCGCCAGCATGCGGCGCGCGGGCTGTTGTTCCGCATTGCCAGCGATATGGATTTTGCCGATAAGAGCTACCGCATCGGTCTGTGCAAGGGCTTCTTCAATTATCTGGAGATGCTGCTGAATCTGGCGGTGGAGCGTGTGGATCTGGCCCAGCATGTGGAGGCGGTGCAGCAGCTTTATCTGTGTCTGGAGCAGTTGGCGGAGGCGCAAACGCAGAAGCGTTACCGCAAGCGAGGCCGGGGCCGCTAGCGCGGCGGAGTCGCCCATGAGAAACGGCCCCCAGGGGCCGTTTTCGTTTCATGTTCTAAGAACCTGTTTATGATCTGCTGCGCGTCGGCGATACGGCGTTGAAAACCGTTTCGAAATGCTCATGTACCGCTTGTACATTCCGCTTTCTCAACGGTTTTCGCCTTGTCTCGCCCTAGCTCGCGAGATCGTAAACACGTTCTAGGTGGCTTAGAACGCGAAGTGCTCGTCCTGCAGCTCCATCAACGGCTTGGCGCCGGCCTTGAGCTTGGCCAGCAGGCTGTGCACTTCCGGGAACAGCTTAGCCATATAGAAGCGGCCGGTGAGGATCTTGGCCTGGTAGAAGCCGTCTTCGCCGCCGCCCAGCTTGGAATGAGCCACTTCCGCCATTTGCGCCCACAGCCAGGCGTAGCTGAGGTGGCCGATCAGGCGCAGGTAGTCGGTGGCGGCCGCGCCGGCTTCGTCGCGGTTCTGCATGCCGGCCATGCCGATGCCCATGGTCACTTCGCCCACGTCTTTCAGCAGCTTGGACAGCGGGGCCACGTAGTCGGCCAGTTTGTCGTTGCCTTCATTGGCCTGACAGAACTTATGGATTTGCTTGGTGAACTTGCGCAGCTTCTGGCCTTGATCCATCAGCACTTTGCGGCCCAAGAGGTCGATGGCCTGGATGCCGTTGGTGCCTTCGTAGATCTGGGAGATGCGGCAATCGCGCACCAGTTGTTCCATGCCCCATTCGCGGATGTAGCCGTGGCCGCCGAACACTTGCATGCCCAGGTTGGCGGCTTCGTAGCCGTTGTCGGTCATGAAGGCCTTGGCCACCGGGGTGAGCAGGGCCACGAGGTCGGCGGCGTCCTGGCGGGCGTCGGCGTCCGGGTGTTTGTCTTCGATGTCCAGTTGCAGCGCCAGCAGGGTGGTCAGCGCGCGGCCGGCTTCGGTGTAGGCTTTCTGGGTGAGCAGCATGCGGCGCACGTCCGGGTGGACGATGATGGGGTCCGCCGGCTTGTCCGGGCATTTGTCGCCGGTCAGCGAGCGCATTTGCAGGCGTTCGCGCGCATAGGCCAGCGCGCCCTGGAAGGAGGCTTCGCCTATGCCCAGGCCTTGCATGCCGCAGCCCAGGCGGGCGGCGTTCATCATGGTGAACATGCAGGACAGGCCCTTGTTGGGTTCGCCAATCAGATAGCCCTTGGCGCCGTCCAGGTTGATCACCGCGGTGGCGTTGGCCTTGATGCCCATTTTGTGTTCCAGGCTGCCGCAGGCCACGGCGTTGCGGCTGCCGTCGTCATGAAATTTGGGCACGATGAACAGGGAGATGCCCTTCACGTCCTTGGGCGAGTCCGGCAGGCGGGCCAGCACCAGGTGAATGATGTTGTCGGACATATCATGTTCACCGGCGGAGATGAAAATCTTGGTGCCGGTGATGCTGTAGCTGCCGTCGCCGTTGGGTTCGGCGCGGGTTTTGAGCAGGCCCAGGTCGGTGCCGCAGTGCGGTTCGGTCAGGCACATGGTGCCGGTCCAACTGCCGTCCACCAGCTTGGGCAGGTAGGCCGCTTTTTGCGCTTCGGTTCCGTGGGCATGAATGGCAGAATACGCGCCGTGGGACAGGCCGGGGTACATGGACCAGGCCACGTTGCTGGAGCACTGCATTTCCATGATGGGGAAGCTCAGCGTCTTGGGCATGCCCTGGCCGCCGTAGGCCGGGTCGCAGTCCAGCGTGGGGAAGCCCAGTTCACAGTATTGCTGGTAGGCTTCCTTGAAGCCGGGCGGGGTGGTGACGGATTTGGTGGAGCTGTCGTAGTGACAGCCTTCTTCGTCGCCCTGGCGGTTCAGGGGCGCCAGTTCGCTTTCACAGAACTGGGCGGCGGCTTCCAGGTAGGAGCGGAAGATGTCCTGGGTGGCTTCTTCGTAGCCGGGCAGGGTGGGGATGATGTCCTGTACCTTGATCAGCTCGTGGAGCACGAAATCGAAATCCCGCAGCGGGGCTTGGTATGCAGGCATGGGTCTCTCCTGTTGGTTTTGCGCGGCCTGGTCTATCCGGCCAGGTCTGTCGTGTTTGGGTGCGCCCTGCGCTTGGGCGGCAACAATTCAAACGCTTGTTTAAATTATCGACGTGGCTTTGACAAGCTTTTCGCGTTTTCCCCGCCGCCGAGTGTGGTTTAACGGCAACGAGCGCGCACAAGGATCAAAAAATTCCAGATGACTTGGTTTAGACGCAAGGTACGCAAATGGGTTGCCTACCGGCACCATTGGTTTCAAAAGCCGGGCCTGCGCCGGCTGGCGCCTTACCTGGACCGGCCAGCGTATTGGTCGTTGAACCGCCGCAAGGTGGCGATGGGGGTGGGGGTGGGTTTGTTCGCCGGCCTGATGCCCGGCCCCACGCAAAAGGTGACGGCGGTGGCGCTGGCGTTGTTGATGCGGGTGAATCTGCCGGTGGCGGTGTTGTTCACGCTGTACACTAACCCTTTGACCGTATTGCCGCTGTATTTTCTGGCTTATGCTTATGGCAAGCTTTTACTGGGCAATCCGGCTGCGGGTACAATGACGCCGCCGCCCAATTGGGACCGGATGAGCTTGCCGGATTGGTGGCACGCCTGCCTGAATTGGCTGGCGGAGCTGGGCTGGCCCTTGCTGGTGGGGTTGCCGGCGCTGGGCCTGACCTTTGCCGTGATCGGCTACGCGTTGACGCGGCTGCTGTGGCGCTGGGCGGTGATCAGCGCCTGGAAAAGCAGGCATTGCAGAACACTTTAAGGGGTCATTGTGGATCTGGTTGAAAAGCAGTTGTCGACGGAGCTGGTGTATCAGGGCGGTTTTCTCAAGGTGCATAAAGACGAGGTGGCGCTGCCGGACGGCGCGGCGTCCACGCGCGAATACATTCTGCACCCCGGCGCGGTGGCGGTGCTGGCGCTGACCCCGGACGGCAAGCTGGTGCTGGAGCGTCAGTACCGTTACCCGGCCGGCCGCGAGTTCGTGGAGATTCCCGCCGGCAAGATAGACCCGGACGAAGTGCCGGCGGCCACGGCAAGGCGGGAGCTGCTGGAGGAAACCGGCTACACGGCGGAGCGCTGGACGTATCTGGGCACCGCGTATCCGTGCATTGGCTATTCCAACGAGCGCATCAGTTATTACCTGGCGGAGGGGCTGAGCCAGCAGGGCAGCCGGCTGGACGAGGGCGAATTCCTGGAGGTGCTAGCGGTGCCGGTGGCGCAGGCGATGGAGATGACGCTGAGCGGGGAGATCTGCGACAGCAAGTCCATCGTGGGGCTGCACTGGTTGGCGGCGCATCAGGCCGGGAGGATGCCGGGTGTCGCCGTTTGATCCTTACCGGGATCGACGGCGCGGGCGCCGCATCAGCATGGGCTGCAAGGCCCGCATTCGTTCTTTGATCAGCGGCGAAACCCATTACGGCGAGTGCGTGGATCTGTCGGTGGACGGCATGGCGCTGCGCTCGTCCTTTGTGCCGCAGTTTGGCGAGCGCTTGTCCGTGATTGTGCTGGCGCCGGGCGTGGGCGGCATGCCGGGCAAGCCGCTGGAGGCGGTGGTGGAGGTGAAGCGCTGCAACGAGGTGCAGCGCGGCCGCATCTATGAAATCGGCGTGCGCATCGTGCAGCGCAAAGGCTGATCGCCGCCGTCCGCGCCGGGGCTCCGGCACGTTTTATATTCCCTTCTCTTTTATTCGTCAGGCGGTTTGGTCTAAATCTTCCGATGGCCCCGCAGGAAACGTTTGATTACCAAGGCCTTTTTTTGGGGCCGATTTCCGTTTACCCCCGCTTACACGCCGCTCGTCTTCCGTTACAAAAAAAAGCTGGCGGAATTCACCATCCATTTCAAATACTTGTATTGAATCTGGCTCACGATCTCATATTTTGTGTGCAGGCGCGGTTTTGCCCTGCCAAGCTGTGCGTTATGCTATACCCAGAAAAAGAAAGCCGGAAACAATGTGAATACTCTAATTCAGCAAGGGGAGCAGCGGATGCCGCGTGCATGTCGTTTGCGCCTCTGCTACCTGCCAGGAGAGAGCCATGCACCCGGATATCTTCAGTCACTACGCTGCTCGTTACGACAAGACTCGTGAGGAGGAGTACACCATCCAGGAGTACCTGGAGCTCTGCAAGAAAGACCCCGGCGCTTACGCCACCGCCGCAGAGCGCATGCTGGCCGCCATTGGCGAGCCGGAGCTGGTGGACACTCGACATGATTCGCGTCTGTCCCGCATTTTTTCCAACAAAGTCATCAAGGTCTATCCCGCGTTCCGTGATTTCTACGGCACCGAGGAGGTGATCGAACAGGTGGTGTCCTACTTCCGCCACGCCGCGCAAGGCCTGGAAGAGAAGAAGCAGATCCTCTATTTGCTGGGCCCGGTGGGCGGCGGCAAATCGTCCATTGCCGAGAAGCTGAAAGAGCTGATGGAGCTGGTGCCGTTCTATTGCCTGAAAGGCAGCCCGGTCAACGAGTCTCCACTGGCGCTGTTCAACTACGACGAGGACGGGGCGCTGCTGGAAGAGGAATACGGCATTCCGCGCCGTTATCTGAAGAGCATCCCCAGCCCGTGGGCGGTGAAGCGGCTGCATGAGTTCAACGGCGATATCGGCCAGTTCCGCGTGGTCAAGCGCTATCCGTCCGTGCTCAAGCAGATCGCGGTGGCCAAGACCGAGCCGGGCGACGAGAACAACCAGGACATCTCGTCCCTGGTGGGCAAGGTGGATATCCGCAAGCTGGAGAAATACGCGCAGGACGACCCGGACGCTTACAGCTACTCCGGCGGCTTGTGCCTGGCCAACCAGGGCTTGCTGGAATTCGTGGAGATGTTCAAGGCGCCGATCAAGGTCTTGCACCCGCTGCTGACGGCTACCCAGGAAGGCAACTTCAAGGGCACCGAGGGCTTTGGCGCGATTCCGTTTGAAGGCGTGATCCTGGCTCACTCCAACGAGTCCGAGTGGAAGCAGTTCCGCAACAACAAGAACAACGAGGCCTTCCTCGACCGGATTTACATCGTCAAGGTGCCGTATTGCCTGCGCGTGTCGGACGAGATCAAGATCTACGACAAGCTGATCCGCAACTCTTCGCTGGGCCGCGCGCCGTGCGCGCCGGGCACGCTGAAGATGATGGCGCAGTTCGCGGTTCTGTCGCGGCTGAAAGAGCCGGAAAACTCCAGCCTGTTCAGCAAGATGCAGGTGTACGACGGGGACAACCTGAAAGACACGGATCCCAAGGCCAAATCCATCCAAGAATACCGCGATTACGCGGGGGTGGACGAGGGCATGAGCGGCTTGTCCACGCGCTTCGCCTACAAGATCCTGTCCAAGGTGTTCAACTTCGATCACAGCGAAGTGGCCGCCAACCCGGTGCATCTCTTGTACGTGATCGAGCAACAGGTTGAGCGCGAGCAGTTCCCGGCGGAAACGGAGCAGAAGTATCTGACCTTCCTGAAGGAGTACCTGGCGCCCAAGTACGTGGAGTTCATCGGCAAGGAGATTCAAACCGCTTACCTGGAAAGCTACTCCGAGTACGGCCAGAACATCTTCGACCGCTACGTCAGCTTCGCGGACTTCTGGATTCAGGATCAGGAGTATCGCGATCAGGACACCGGCGAGATCTTCGACCGCACTTCCTTGAACGCGGAGCTGGAGAAAATCGAGAAGCCGGCCGGGATTTCCAACCCGAAAGACTTCCGCAACGAGATCGTCAACTTCGTGTTGCGGGCGCGGGCCAACAACGGCGGCAAGAACCCCACCTGGACCAGCTACGAGAAGCTGCGCACGGTCATCGAGAAGAAGATGTTCTCCAACACCGAGGAGCTGTTGCCGGTGATCTCCTTCAACGCCAAGGCCAGCGCCGAGGATGCGAAGAAGCACGAGGACTTCGTCAACCGCATGGTGGAAAAAGGCTACACCGCCAAGCAAGTGCGTCTGTTGTGCGAATGGTATCTGCGAGTGCGCAAGTCCTCGTAAGCCATCGCTGATCCGGCGCCGTCCAGGCTGCGCCGGCAATCGCCCAAGCGGCCGCTGTCGCCGCCGGGCGGTGAATAATATAACAACAGCAAGTCAGGCGGTGGCCGCCAGCGCGCGGCCGCCGCCGGCACAGGCAAAGCGAGGTGCTTATGTCCCACATCATCGATCGGCGCCTCAACGGCAAGAACAAGTCCGCGGTCAACCGCGAACGGTTTCTGCGCCGTTTCAAGGCCCAAATCAAGGAAGCCGTCGCCAAGGCGGTCAAGGGGCGCAGCATTACCGACATCGAGAGCGGAGAGAAGGTCTCGATTCCGGTAAAGGATATTTCCGAACCTGTTTTCCATCATGGCAAGGGCGGCATGACGGAAAACGTGCATCCCGGCAATGAGGAGTTCGTCAAAGGCGACCGCTTGCCGCGGCCGCAAGGCGGCGGGGGAGGTGGCGGCAGCAAGGCCAGCCAGGACGGCGAGGGCGAGGACGATTTTGTGTTCCAGCTGTCGCGCGAAGAGTTCATGAACGTGTTCTTCGACGACCTGGCGCTGCCCAATCTGATCAAGACCCAGCTGATGGGCATTGAGGAGATGAAGACGGTGCGCGCCGGCTACACCAACGACGGCACGCCGGCCAACATCAATATCGTGCGCTCGCTGCGCGGCGCGCTGGCGCGGCGAGTGGCGATGGCCGCGCCGACGATGGCCACGCTGGGCGACGCGGAGGAGGAACTCGACACCCTGATGGAGGATGACGAGGACAACACGCTGGAAATCCGCGAAAAACGGCAGAGCATCCATCGGCTGCGCGAGCGCATTGCCAGCATCCCGTGGATAGACCCGTTCGACCTGCGCTACAACAACCGGGTCAAGCAGCCCAAACCCACCAGCCAGGCGGTGATGTTCTGCATCATGGACGTGTCCGGCTCTATGGACGAGCAGAAGAAGGACATGGCCAAGCGTTTCTTCATCCTGCTTTACCTGTTCCTGCAGCGCAATTACGAAAAGATAGAGGTGGTGTTCATCCGCCACCATACCAGCGCGGTGGAGGTGAGCGAGGAGGATTTCTTCCACTCGCGCGAATCCGGCGGTACCGTGGTGTCTTCGGCGCTCAACCTGATGGCGGAGATCGTCAAGAAGCGCTACGCCGGCAGCGAATGGAACATCTACGCCGCCCAGGCGTCCGACGGCGACAACTGGGACAGCGATTCCGCCAACTGCGGCCGCATCATGGAGGAGGACTTACTGCCTTACTGCCAGTACTTCGCCTACATTGAGATCACCGAAGGGGAGCCGCAAAACCTCTGGTACGAATACCTGAAGGTACAGGAACGCAACCGCCAGTTCGCAATGCAGAAAATTCGTTCGGCTTCCGACATCTACCCGGTTTTCCGGGAACTGTTCAAGCGTCAGCCGGCCAATAGCCGTGCCGCCACCGCCTGAGAACGTGTTTATGATCTCGCAAGCTAAGGCGAGACAAGGCGGAAACGAGCGAAAAAGCGGAATGTACACATGGTACATGAGCATTTTGAGCTTGGTTTCAACGCCGTATCGCCGACGCGCAGCAGATCGTAAACAGGTTCTGAGCGGTCTTGCCAAGGGGGAAGCAACATGACACCCATTTCTACCGGGTCCGAATGGACCTTTGACCTGGTCAACGAATATGACCGGCAGATACGCGCCATCGCGGTGGATGAATTCAAGCTGGATGTCTATCCCAATCAGCTGGAGGTCATCACCGCTGAGCAGATGATGGACGCCTACGCCTCGGTGGGCATGCCGGTCAATTATCACCACTGGAGCTACGGCAAGCATTTCGTCGCCACCGAGAAAAGCTATAAGCGCGGCCAGATGGGGCTGGCTTATGAAATCGTGATCAATTCCAACCCCTGCATCGCTTATCTGATGGAAGAAAACTCCATGACGATGCAGGCGCTGGTGATCGCCCACGCCGCCTACGGCCACAACAGCTTTTTCAAGGGCAACTATCTGTTCCGCGCCTGGACGGACGCCTCGGCCATCATCGATTACCTGGTGTTCGCCAAGAGCTACATCACCAAGTGCGAGGAGCGCTACGGCATAGACGCGGTGGAAGAGTTGCTGGATAGCTGCCACGCGCTGATGAACTACGGCGTGGACCGCTACAAGCGGCCGCAGAAGCTGTCTTTGGCCAAGGAGCAGGCGCGCCAGGAAGAACGCGAGCAGTATCTGCAAATGCAGGTCAACGACCTGTGGCGCACCATTCCCAAGCGCGACAAGGACGGCAGCGACAAGGCGCCGCCGCGCTTTCCGCCGGAGCCGCAGGAAAACCTGCTCTACTTCATCGAAAAATCCGCGCCGCTGCTGGAGCCCTGGCAGCGCGAGGTGGTGCGCATCGTGCGCAAGGTGGCGCAGTATTTCTACCCGCAGCGTCAGACTCAGGTGATGAACGAGGGCTGGGCCACGTTCTGGCACTACACCATCCTCAATCGTCTGTACGATAAAGGCATGGTCACCGATGGTTTCATGATGGAGTTTTTGCAGAGCCACACCAATGTGGTGTATCAGCCGCCGGTGACGGCGCGTTGGTACAACGGCATCAACCCGTATGCGCTGGGCTTTTCCATGTATCAGGACATCAAGCGCATCTGTGAAGCCCCCACTGATGAAGACCGCGCCTGGTTTCCGGACCTGGCCGGCACGCCGTGGCGCGAGTCCCTGGAGTTCGCGATGAAGAACTTCAAGGACGAGAGCTTCATTTCGCAGTATCTGTCGCCCAAGCTGATTCGCGATTTCCGCCTGTTCTCCATCCGCGACGACGACCACGACGACAAGCTGGAAGTGTCCGCCATCCACGACGATATGGGCTACCGCGACATTCGCGGCAAGCTGGCCGAGCAGTACAACCTGGGTTCGCGCGAGCCCAATATCCAGGTGTGGTCGGTCAATGTGCGCGGCGACCGCAGCCTGGTGCTGCGCCATACCATGCACAACCGGCGCCCGCTGGACGACAACAGCGCCAACGAAGTGCTCAAGCATGTGTGCCGGTTGTGGGGCTTCGATGTGAGGCTAGAGAGCGTGGACGGCAATGGCGATGTCAAGCAGAGCTATGAGATGAAATCCAATCTGGAAGGCGCGCGCGTGTAGCGGCGGCGGCCTGTGATATAGTCGCAAACCCGGGGCCGGCGTCGCCGCCCCGGGTTTTTCATGCCGCCGGCGGATGCAACTTTCCCTCCGGGCCGCTCTCGAATTCCTATTTCGATTGAAGCCGCCGCCCAAGAGCCGGCTCAAATTTGCTGGCCGGTTTTCGTTGCGCCATGCGCCGCCGGCGCGCAGCGGACGTTGAATCAGCGGTCACAAGGGAGACGATATGGACCATCAGCATTGCGATCATCCAGCGCCGGAGCGCGAACCCAAAGTGGGCGTGGAGCGGTTACGGCCGTTCGACAAGGAGGCGTTTGAGCGCGCGGTGACCGATTTGCTGACCGCGTGCGGCTTTCAGCCGCAAGGCGATCCGCATCTGGGCAGGACCGCGGAGCGGGTCAGCGCGTTCTGGCGGGACCGCTTGCTGGACGGCTACGCCGCTGATCCCAGCGAGGTGCTGGGCTGCGGCTTTGAAGACAACTCCCGCGAGATGGTCATCATCAGCAATATCTCCATCCACAGCCTGTGTCCGCATCACCTGGTGCCGTTTGAGGGCATTGCCCACGTGGCCTACATTCCCGGCGGGCGGCTGCACGGGTTCGGCCGCATCGCGCGCTTGATCGACGTGATCTCGCACCGTTTGAATTATCAGGAATGGATTTGCCAGGAGGTGGCGGACGCCTTGGTGCGGCACGGCATGGCCAAGGGCGCGGCCTGCGTGATCCAGGCCAAGCAGATGTGCTTGCAGCTGGGGGAAAACCGGCGCGGCGCGGAGGCGGTGATCACTCAGGGCTTTGCAGGAGAAGTGAGCGAGGCCGACCGCGCGCGTTTTCTCAGCGAGTGCAAGCAGGCCCCGCACCGCTGAGCGTTTAGTCTGGGTGCGGGTGGGGCAAGGGCACGAAAGCCCGCAAGGCATGCTCTTGGCTGCTCAGCTCCGCCAGCCGCACGCCGTAAACCGCTTCCAGTGTTTCCCGCCGCATGATCTGCGCCGTGGGCCCGAAGCCTGCGGCGCGCCCTTCGTTCAATAGCAGCACATTGTCGGCATGGCGCAGCGCCAGGTTCAGATCGTGCACCACCGCCAGCGCGCCGATATTCAGTTCGCGGCAGATGCGGGCCACTTGCGCCAGCAGCGCGTCCGCCATCGCGAAGTCCAGCGCGGCGGTGGGTTCGTCCAGCAGGAGATAGCGTTCCGCGTCCGCAGAAGCCAACAGCTGGCACAGCGCGCGCGCCAAGTGAGCGCGTTGCTGTTCGCCGCCGGACAGCGTGCGCGCCTGGCGTTGCGCCAGCTCCTCGGTACAGCTCAGTTCCATCGCCCGGCGGCAGGCATCGGTGGCATCGCCTAGCAGGTAGGCGCCGGACTGAATCAGCTCCAGCGTGCTCCAGCCCGCCGGCGTCAACGGATTTTGCTCCACCACCGCGCGTTGGCGCGCCAGTTCCGCGGCGGATTGGCCGCGCAGCGGCCGCCCGGCCATCCACACCTCGCCGGCGCTGGGGGCGTACAAGCCGGCCAGCATGCCCAGCAAGCTGCTTTTGCCGGCCCCGTTGGGGCCTAGCACTATATTGAGTTCGCCCGGCGCCACGCGCAGGGAAACCGACTCCACCAAGAGGCGGCCCTGGCGGGAGAGGCTGACGGCGCGCGTTTCAAGCATGGCTGTCCTTTTCCGCGCTTTGCCGCAGCAGCCACAGGAAGAACGGCGCGCCTATCAGGCTGGTGATCACGCCCACCGGCAGCTCGCTGGGCGCCAGCAGGCTGCGCGCCAGCCAGTCCGAGGCGATGGCCAGCAGCGCGCCCAGCATGGGTGCTATCCACAGCAACCGGCGCGCGTTGCCGCCCACCAATTGGCGAGCCAGGTGAGGGCCCATCAAGCCGATGAAGCCTATCATGCCGCAGGCGGACACCACCAAGCCGGCGGCCAGGGCGGCGAGAACCACCACCTGCCATTCGCGGCGGCGGACTTCGAAGCCCAGGTGAAAGGCGGCGGTTTCGCCCAATTGCAGCGCGTTGAGAAAACGCCATTGCCGGTGCAGCGCCAGCCAGACCAGCGGCGCGGCTGCGGACAGCAAGAGGGTTTGTGGCCAGTCCACGCTGGCGAAGCTGCCCATCAGCCAGAAAATCACCACGCGCAAGGAGCCGTCGGGCAGGGTGGTGATCAGCAAGGTCAGCAGGCTGCCCAGCAAGGAACTGATGGCCAGGCCGCTGAGGATCAGCCGGCTGCCGCCTTGTTGAGTCTGGCCCAGCAGGCGGATCAGCAATAAGGAAGACAGGCCGCCGACAAAGGCGGACGCGGACACCGCGTAGAGGCCGGCGCCCAGGCTCAGCGCCGCGGCGGCGGCCAGCGCCGCGCCGCTGTTGATGCCGATCAGGCCGGGCTCGGCCAGCGGATTGCGGAAACGCGCTTGCACCGCCGCACCGGCGCTGGCTAGCAAGGCGCCGGCGCTGGCGCTGGCCAGCAGACGCGGCAGGCGCAATTCCAGCAGTAGCTGCCATTCCAGTTCCGGCGGCGGATGGCCGGCCAGCAAAAGGGAGGCGTCCATGCCGCTGCCGTGCAGCAGTGAAACCAAGGAGAGCAGGATCAGGCCGACGGAGAGGCCCAGGGTCAGCGGAAGGAGGCGCATGGGAAGGGGGCGGGGAGCGGGCTCCCCGCCGGCGCTCAGCGCAGGCCCAGCACGTCCTGCATATCGAACAGGCCGTGCGGTTTGTCGGCCAGCCAGCGTGCGGCGCGCACCGCGCCGTTGGCGAAGGTGGCGCGGCTGGAAGCCTTGTGGCTGATTTCGACGCGCTCGCCGATGGCGGCGAACAAGGCGGTGTGGTCGCCGACCACGTCGCCGCCGCGCACGGTGGCGAAGCCTATGGTTTGCGGGTCGCGTTCGCCGGTCACGCCTTCGCGGCCGTAGACGGCGCACTCGTTCAAATCGCGGCCCAGCGCGTCGGCGATCACCTCGCCCATGCGCAGGGCGGTGCCGGACGGCGCGTCCACTTTATGGCGGTGGTGGGCTTCGATGATTTCGATGTCGTAGCCGTCGTTCAGCACCCGCGCCGCCATGTCCAGCAGCTTGAAGGTGAGGTTGACCCCCACGCTGAAATTAGCGGCGAATACAATGCCGATCTTGTCGCCGGCGGCGCGGATAGCCGCCTTGCCGGCCTCGTCGAAGCCTGTGGTGCCGATGATCATCCGCACGCCGCGCTCGGCGCAGGCCGCCAGGTGTTCCAGCGTGCCTTCCGGTCGGGTGAAGTCGATGACGGCGTCGGCCCCTTCCAGCGCCTGGAGGAAGTCGCCGCTGATCTTGACGCCGGTGTGCCGGCCGATGAACAGGCCGGCGTCCTGGCCGATGAACTCCGAACCGGGGCGGTCCACCGCGGCGTGCAGCGCCACGCCCGGCGCGGCCAGCGTCGCTTCTATCAGGGTCTTGCCCATGCGGCCGCCGGCGCCCACGATCACCAGTTTCAGCGGGTTGGCGCTCATGGCTTGGCTTCCTGGGCGGGAGCGGAGGCGGTCAGCGGCGGGCGTTCGGCCGGCTGCGCCTGGCCTTCCACGCGCTCCAGCACGTCGCCGTTGAAGTAGACGGTCAGCAGGCGGTTGCTGCTTTTGTCCAGCTTGCCCTGCTTGATGTCGCTGTAGGTGTAGTCCCAGCGGTTGGCGTGAAACGCGTCGGCCAGTAGCGGAGAACCCAACAGGAAACGCACCTGCGAGCGGGTCATGCCCGGTTTAAGTTTGGCTACGGCATCCTCTGTGACATAATTGCCCTGCTGGATTTCCATCTTGTGCGGGCTGAGCCAGTTCAGGGGGTTCATCGAACTGCAGCCGGAGAGGGCAATGACGGCGGCAAAAATCAGGGCGCGCATGATACTCCGTGACCGAAAAGTTATGAGGCGGTAATTAGGCAAAGCCGTGAAAAGGCTTTATCATGATCTGAAATCGACCCACTTTATATCACGATGAGCAAAGCCAGTCACCTTAAAGATATCGGCCTCAAGGCCACCGGCCCGCGTTTGAAAATCCTCGATCTGTTTGAGGAAGAGCACGCTGGCCACATGTCGGCGGAAGATGTCTATCGCAAGCTGCTTGCGGAAAATATCGACATCGGCCTTGCCACCATTTACCGCGTGCTGACGCAGTTCGAGCAAGCGGGCATTTTGGTGCGCCACCATTTTGAAACCGGCAAAGCCGTGTACGAGCTGAACCAGGGCGGCCATCATGATCATATGGTGTGCGTCAGCTGCGGCAAGGTGGTCGAGTTCTTCGATCCGGAGATTGAAGCGCTGCAAGACCGCATCGCGGAGCAGCACGGTTTCCGCATCGTCGATCACGCGCTGTACATGTACGGCGAGTGCCCGGACTGCCTCAACGCCAAAAAGGCATGATTCCCTGGCTCGGTCCTGAGCCGGTTTTCCCTCCGGTGCGGCTGGCTCTGCGCGAACCCAACGGTTTGCTGGCCGCTGGAGGCGATTTATCCCCGCAGCGCATCCTGGCTGCTTACTCCCAAGGCATCTTTCCCTGGTTTTCCGAAGGCGAGCCTATCTTGTGGTGGTCTCCGGCGCCGCGCATGGTGCTGTGCCCGGACGAACTGAAAGTCAGCCGGTCCATGGATAAAGTGCTGCGCAACCAGCGCTATGAAATCCGCGTGGACACCGCGTTTCGCGAGGTGATGTCGGCCTGCGCCGAACCCAGAACCCAGCAGCAGGGCACCTGGATCGTGCCGGAGATGGTGGACGCGTATTGTCGTTTGCACCGCTTGGGCTACGCGCATTCCTTCGAGACCTGGATAGACGGCGAACTGGCCGGCGGCCTGTACGGCATTGGTCTGGGCTTGATGTTCTATGGCGAATCCATGTTTTCCCGTCGCAGCAACGCGTCCAAACTGGCCTTCATCCATATGGTGCGTCATTTGCGCGAGCAGGGGGTGACAATGATAGATTGCCAGATGCACACCCGTCATTTGCAGAGCTTGGGCGCCAAGCTGGTTTCGCGTCAGACATTTCTTGCTACTCTGAAAGAGAATGCCCGACGGGCGCAGCCCGCCGCGATGTGGAACTACCGGTATACCAATGAGCCATCGTGATCCCGGCCCGACAGTGGCCATCCATTTTTACGCCACCGCGCCCTATCCGTGCAGCTATCTGGCGGGGCGTCAGGCGCGCTCGCAAGTGGCGATCCCGGCGGAGGCGATCGATGGCGAGGTTTACAGCCAACTGGTGAAGCTGGGGTTTCGCCGCAGCGGCCTGTATACCTACCGTCCTTATTGCGACAGCTGCCAGGCGTGCGTGCCGGTGCGGATTCCGGTGGAGCGCTTCGCGCCCAGCCGTACTCAGCGCAAGGTGGCGCGCAGGCTGGAGGCGATGCAGGTGCGTTTGCTGCCGTTGGAGTTCAACGCCGAGCACTACGCCTTGTACCGCTGGTATCAGCAGTCGCGGCACGCCGGCGGCGGCATGTCGGACGACGATCCGCAACAGTACTCGGAGTTCATTCTTAAAAGCGGGGTGGATAGCATGCTGGCGGAGTTTCGCCTGGACGGGGAATTGAAGATGGTCAGCCTGATCGATCGTCTGTCCGACGGACTGTCCGCAGTGTACACCTTCTACGATCCGGACGACGCCAAGTCCAGCCTGGGCGTGTTCAACGTGCTGTGGCAGGCGGAGCTGACGCAGCGGCTGGGGCTGCCGCACTTGTATCTGGGCTATTGGATACGCGAATGCCAGAAGATGTCTTACAAGGCGATGTATCAGCCCTTGCAGGCTTTGATGGATGGGCGCTGGGTGGAGCTGCCCAGGCCGCGGGACGAGTGAGACCTGTTCAAGGTCTGCTGCGCTTTAGCGATGCGGCCTTGAAAACGAGCTCAAAATGCTCATGCATCACTCGGCCATTCCGCTTTTCGCTCGTTTTCGCCTTGTCTCGCCCTTGCTCGCGAGATCGTAAACACGTTCTGAGAGAAGCTATGTGAAAAAAGCCGGCGCTCGCGCCGGCTTTTTTATTGCGGACGCCGTCCGCCTTAGAGCCCGTTCGGCGCCGTATCGCAGGCGCGCATCGGGTTCTCGTGCCGTTGCTTAGAACGGCACCACGCGGTCGTTGCCGCCGCCGGTCAGCACGCGCACGCGCTGGTTGGCGGTGAACGGAATGTCGGCTTCCTGCACGATGGAGATCATGCGGCCGGAACCGTCCAGCTTGACGGTGATTTCCAGCGCGTTCTTGCTCAGGCCGCGTTGAGCGGCCTGGGCGCCGAAGCCGCCGGCCAGCGCGCCTACGATGCCGCCGGCGATCTGGCCTTTGCCGCCGCCGATATTGCTGCCGGCCAGGCCGCCCAGCGCGGCGCCGCCCAGGGTCAGCAGCTCATTGTTGCTGCCTTCCATTTTCACGTTCTGAACCGACACCACGGTGCCCAGCTGCACGGTCTGAGCCTGGCGCATCTGGCCCTTGGAATAGACGGCCGCGGAGTCGGAGGTGGCGCAGCCGGTGAGCACGCCGGCGCTCAGCAGCGCGATGGCGGAAAGACGAATCAGTTTTTTGGCGTTCATAAGAGTGAGTCCCATGTTTATATAAGCGAGCCGGTTTGCCCCGGGATTGTCGCCGCGGGCCTGTCGCCGGGTTTCCGGTGTCGGAGCGCCCGTGCGCGGCCGCGCATGCTGTTGTTTAGGGTTTGGCGCGCGCTGCGATCGCATTCGCGCATTCGGCCACCAGCGCCGGGCCTCGGTAGATCAGGCCGCTGTAGACTTGAACCAGACTGGCGCCGGCATCCAGTTTTTCCACGGCGTCCCGCCCGGACAGGATGCCGCCAACTCCTATGATAGGCAGAGCGCCGTCAAGTTCCTTGGCTAATTTGCGAATAACTGTTGTCGAACGGTCTTTGACCGGCGCGCCGGACAGGCCGCCGGCTTGATCCGCCAGCGGATGGCCGGCCACCGCCTCGCGCGACAGCGTGGTGTTGGTGGCGATGACGCCGTCGATGCGATGTTCGGTCAATAGGCGTGCGATGGCAATGACTTGATCGTCGTCCAGATCCGGGGCGATTTTCAGCGCCAGCGGCACGTGGCGGCCGTGTTTGTCGGCCAGCGCTTGCTGGCGTTGCTTCAATTGCGCCAGCAGCCGGCTCAGTTCGTCGCCCTCCTGCAATTGGCGCAGGTTCTTGGTATTGGGCGAGGAGATGTTGACGGCGACGTAGCTGGCGTAAGCGTAGACTTTGTCGAGACAAGCCAGGTAGTCGTCAGCGGCGTTTTCTATCGGGGTGGCGGCATTTTTGCCGATATTGATGCCGAGCACGCCTTGGAATTTGCAGCGGCGCACATTGTCCAGCAGGGTGTCCACGCCCAGGTTGTTGAAGCCCATGCGGTTGATGATGGCTTGGTGTTCCGGCAGACGGAACAGCCGCGGCTTGGGGTTGCCCGGCTGGGGCCTTGGGGTGACGGTGCCGATTTCGATGAAGCCGAAGCCCAGCGCGGCCAAAGCGTCGATATGCGCTCCATTCTTGTCCAGCCCGGCGGCGAGCCCCACCGCGTTGGGGAAGGTCAGGCCCATGGCTTGCACCGGTTTGCGAGCGGCGCTTTGGCAGGTCAGCGCGCTCAGACGCAGCTTGTGCGCCTGGTCCAGCATGGCCAGCGTCTGTTCATGGGCGGTCTCTGCGTCAAAGCGGAACAGCAGCGGGCGCAGAAGCGAATAGAGCATCTTGATTCTCCAGGCAGCAAAATGCCCGGCATTATAACCGGGCATGCGTGAGGGGGGATTAAAGAATCTGGCAGGCTTCGTCGAACTCGAAGCGCGGCGAACGCGGGTAGAGCTTGTCGGCGGCGCCGTAACCCAGGTTGACCAGGAAGTTGGACTTGAAGCGTCCGTCCGGGAAGAAGGCCTGGTCCACCGCGGCGTTGTCGAAGCCGGACATCGGGCCGCAGTCCAGCCCCAAGGAGCGAGCGGCCAGCAGCAGGTAGCCGCCTTGCAGGCTGCTGTTGCGCGTGGCGGTGGCCTGGATCGCCGCGTCGTTGCCTTCAAACCAGCTTCTGGCGTCGGCGTGCGGGTAGAGTTTGGGCAGGTGTTCGTAGAAGCGCATGTCCTGGGCCACGATCACGCATACCGGCGCGGCCATGGTTTTTTCGACGTTGCCTTCGGCCAGGCAGGGCTTGAGCTTGGCCTTGGCGGCGTCGCTTTGCACAAAGATGAAGCGAGCCGGCGAGCAGTTGGCGCTGGTGGGCGCCATTTTCAGCAGATCGAACAGCTGGTGCAGCGTTTCGGCGCTGACCGGACGGTCTTGCCAGTGGCTGTGGGTGCGGGCGTTGAGGAACAGCTGTTCCAGCGCGGAATGATGAATCGGGGTGCTCATATCGTGCTCCTCTTGAGAAACAGGGGTGTTAGCGGCCATTGGCCATGGATGCGTCTTGCGGCGACAACACTTCGGCGTCGCTCAGCCCGCTCGCCAATACGGTGATGGCGACGCGGCGGTTGCTGGCGCGGCCGTCGGCGGTGGCGTTGTCGCCCACCGGGAGGTTGGCTCCGCGGCCCACCGCCACCAATCGCTCCGGCTTGATGCCGTTTTCCTGGAACAGGCGCACCACGCTGCCGGCTCGCGAGGCGGACAGCTCCCAGTTGGATGGGAAATAGGAGTTGCGGATGGGCACGGTGTCCGTGAAGCCTTCCACCCGGATCGGGTTGTCCACCTTGGCCAGTTGCAGCGCCATATTGGCCATCAGTTGGCGAGACTGTTCGTTGGGCTGCGCCTGTCCCGTGGGAAAGAGCGCGGTGTCGCGGATGTCGATGGTGACGCCCTTGCTGCTGTGCGTGATGGTGACCTGGCCGCTCTTCACCAGCGGGTCCATGACTTTGGCCAGATCCTGTGTCAGGTTGGCGAGCCGGGTTTTTTCATCGCCCTGGGCCGAGCCGGTATTGGCTTTTTTCTCGGCCTGATGTTCTCCCTTGACCGCCTTGGCTATTGGCTTGGTCTCGGGGATTTCTATCATGGTGTTGGCCCCGCCGCTGGGCGGGGTGGTGTTGACGCTGATGGTGGACCCTGAGCGGAAGGCGTCCACGATGGCGGAGGAGAGCACGCGGTATTTGCCCTCGTTGACCGAGGAGATCGCGTACATCACCACGAAGAAGGCGAACAGCAGGGTGATGAAGTCGGCGTAGGAAACCAGCCAACGTTCATGGTTCTCGTGTTCTTCTTCTTGCCGTTTTCTTCTGCGCGCCATGGTGTGCCTTGCCGATTGATCAGAACAGCTTGGTGTCGAACAGACTCTTCACGCCGCCGGCGAACTCCACGCCAATCTTGCGCGCCACGCGGCTGGACAGGTCGTCTTGCTGAGTATAGTCGACGGTTTTCTCCGCCTTGATCACGTCGCGCGCCACCGAGCGCACCGTGCCCAAGCCATCGGCCAGGCCCAGCGGAATGCTTTTCTCTCCCAGCCACACCATGCCGGAGAACAGCTGCGGATCGTTGGCCAGGCGCTGCCCGCGTCCGGTTTTGACCGCCGCGATGAATTGCTGATGGATGTCGTCCAGCAATTGTTGACGGATGGCTTCTTGCTTGGGGTTGACCGGGGAGAAGGGGTCGCCCATCGCCTTATTCTCGCCGGAGGTGCGCAGGCGGCGGTCCACGCCCAGTTTTTCCATGGCGCCGGTGAAGCCGAAGCCGTCGGACAGCACGCCGATGGAGCCTACGATGCTGGCTTTGTCGACGAAGATCTTGTCGGCGGCGGAGGCGATGTAATAGCAGCCGGACGCGCAGACCTCGCTGACCACCACGTAGACCGGGACCGCCGGATGCAGCTTCTTCTGGCGGCGGATCTCGTCATAAGCCATGCCGGACAGCACCGGGCTGCCGCCGGGGCTGTTGGCGTCGATAATGATGCCCTTGGTGCTCTTGTCGCCGTAGGCGTCCGTCAGCGCCTGGCTCAGCTTGTTGGCGGTGTCGCTCTGGCTGTCGATCACGCCTTCCAGCGTGATGACGGCGGTGTGTCCGGCGCCGGAGAGGCCGGCCGCGGCCTTGTCCTCGTTGCGCATGAACAGGCTGAACAGCACGAAGCCGATGATGATCAGCCAGATCATGCGGAAGAAAATCTTCCATTGGCGGGCGCGGCGTTGTTCCACCAGCGCGGCGCTGGCCAGTTTTTCCAGCAATTGGCGTTCCCAATGGTTGGAGGTGTCGCTCATGTGTGGTGCTCCCTGAATAATTCCAGGAGTCTAGCAAAGTTCACGACGGCATGACATTGATGCAGATATTGCCGTCCTGTTCGAAGACGGGCACGGCGATCAGCCGCTGGCCGCGGCAGGGGCCGGACACGCAATAGCCGGTGTGCGCTTCGTAGCAGGCGCCGTGCATGCTGCATACCAGATAACGGCCGCTGAGGTCGAAGACTTCGCCGTCGCGCAAATCCAGCTCCACCGGGATGTGGCGGCAGGCGTTGACGTAAGCGTAGACCTTGCCGCGGTAGCGCACGGCGAAGGCGGACAGCGGGGGCGCGCCGTCTGTCTGTTCGATCTCGAAGCGCCAGGCGCGGCCGCCGTCCTGAAGCTCGGCCGCGGCGCAGATTACCCGAGTTTCGGCAGCAGCCATGTCTGCAGCTCGGGGTAGGAATGGAACAGCGCCAGCGGTCCGCAGCTTTCCAGGTGTTCGCTGTCGTGGGCGCCGAAGCTGACCCCCACGCTATGGCAGCCGGCGTTGCCGGCCATCAGCAAGTCGTGGCTGGTGTCGCCTATCATAAGCGTGCGGCGAGGGTCCGCGCCCAGCATCTCGGTCAGCGACAGCAGCATGTCCGGGTGCGGCTTGGAATGGCATTCGTCCACCGTGCGGGTGGCGTGGAACAGCGGGCCGAGTCCGGTTTGCTCCAGCAGGCGGTTGAGGCCGGCGCGGCTGTTGCCGGTGGCCACCGCCAGAAAAACGCCGCTGTCCGCGACGGCGTTCAGGCACTCCACAGCGCCGTCGAACAAGGTCACTTGATGCTGGTTTGCGTGGTAATGATGGCGGAAGGCTTCGGTCAGGCGCGGCAACTGCTCGGCGGTGGCGGCCGGGCAGGCCTGTTGCAGCGCCTCGGCCAGCCGCAGGCCGATGACATGGCTGGCCTGCTCGCGGCTGGGAACGGGCAGGGACAGGTCGGCGCAAGCCTGCTGGATGGACTGGCTGATGTGGGCGGTGGAGTCCATCAAGGTGCCGTCCCAGTCGAAGACGACCAGATCGAAGCGAGGGTTCATCTCATGACCTCAAGATTTTCAGGAAGCGCTCCAGTTCCGGCGGCAGCGGCGCTTCCAGTTTCAAGGGTTCGCCGGTCAGCGGGTGGGGCAGGGACAGGCTGCGCGCGTGCAGGAACATGCGTTTCAGGCCGCGCTTGGCCAGTTCCTTGTTGAGCGCGAAGTCGCCGTATTTCTCGTCGCCGGCGATCGCGCAGCCGTTGGCCTGCATGTGCACGCGGATCTGGTGGGTGCGGCCGGTGCGCAGGTGCGCTTCCACCAGCGTGAATTCCGCAAAGCGTTCCTTGATCGCGAAATTAGTGTGCGCGTACTGGCCGTTTTCGGCGTCGCTGACCCGCACGCGGCGTTCGCCGTCCGGAGTGTGGAACTTGAACAGCGGCAGCTTGACCTGGCGGGCGTCCTCCGGCCACTGGCCTATGCCCAGCGCCAGGTAGCGTTTGTCCGGCACGTTGGCGCGCATCATGTCGTGCAGCTTGGTCAGCGCGGAGCGCTTTTTGGCCAGCATCAAGAGGCCGGAAGTTTCGCGGTCCAGCCGGTGCACCAGCTCCAGGTAGCGCCAATCCGGGTGGGCCTGGCGCAGCTGCTCGATCACGCCGAAGGACACGCCGCTGCCGCCGTGCACCGCCACGCCGGCCGGTTTGTCTATCACCAGCAGCGCGTTGTCTTCGTAAACCACCGGAAAGGTGGCGGCCGGCACGTTCTTTTCCGCGCGTTCGGCCACGCGGATGGGCGGAATGCGCAACTCGTCGCCGGCCTGCAGGCGGTAGGCGGCGTCGATGCGGCCCTTGTTCACCCTCACCTCGCCGGAGCGCAGGATGCGGTAGATATGGCTTTTGGGCACGCCCTTGAGCAAACGCACCAGATAGTTGTCGATGCGTTGGCCGGCGTCGCCGTCGTCCACTTGGACGAAGGAGACGGAATCTTTGCGAATGTCTGTCATATTGCTTATACTTCTGGCGCTGTCCCAAGGTGTGTTGCACCAAGATGACGGCGAAATGTCAAGCCAAGGTCACGGCATGTTGCGTGGCGCTGCTGCAAGAGGTTAGAGACGGCCGGCAGGGGTTTACAGGCCCTGACCTGATGCCGCTCGCGACGTTTGCAGCCAAGGTTAACTCGCTCACCGAAAAGCAGCGATGGTAATGCATTTGTACGCATAACGCACTCACGAGTATTCCATTTCCTGATGCTAAGCCAGTCAGGAAATTTTGCAGCGAAGTTTGACCCGGCATGCTAGCCCCCCTGCACTGTATGTCCTGCCCTTTGAGGCAGGCCGGCGATCCCGGAGCGCCAATTGCGCACATGAGTCAGGTCTGCGTGTGATCGATTTTCAGGAAGTAGGCTTGTCAAAACTGTTTTTTTCGATCTTTACATCGACACTTCTTTCGGAAAGCGCCCATCAATAGTCACTGGGCCGTCAAATACTGGCTGCATCCCTTGCGTGAGTGCCGCGCAAGGAATGTAAATGAAACGCATGTTGTTCAACGCAACGCAGGCTGAAGAGCTGCGCGTTGCCATTGTCGACGGGCAGAAGCTCGTCGACCTCGATATCGAGACTGTAGGCAAAGAGCAGCGCAAGGGGAATATCTATAAGGGTGTGATTACCCGTATCGAGCCCTCCCTTGAGGCTTGTTTTGTCGATTACGGCACCGAACGCCACGGCTTCCTGCCGTTCAAAGAGGTGTCCCGTTCCTATTTCCAGGGCTATGACGGCGGCCGTCCGCGCATTCAGGACGTGCTGCGCGAAGGCATGGAAGTCATCGTGCAGGTGGAGAAGGACGAACGCGGCAACAAGGGCGCGGCGCTGACCACCTATATCAGCCTGGCCGGCCGTTACCTGGTGCTGATGCCCAACAACCCGCGCGGCGGCGGCGTATCGCGCCGCATCGAGGGCGAGGAGCGTCAGGAACTGAAGGACCTGCTGTCGCAGCTGGAAGTGCCGCATGGCATGAGCCTGATCGCCCGCACCGCCGGCATTGGCCGCAACCTGGAAGAACTGCAGTGGGACCTGGGTTACCTGATGCAGCTGTGGCGCGCGATTGAAGGCGCGGCCGGCGCTCAGAACGGGCCGTTCCTGATTCTGCAGGAAGGCAGCCTGGTAATCCGCGCGATCCGCGACTATTTCCATCCGGACATCGGCGAAGTGCTGATCGACACCGAGGAAATCTACGATCAGGCCCGTCAGTTCATGAGCCATGTGATGCCCAACATGCTGTCGCGTGTGAAGCTGTACAAGGATCATGTGCCGCTGTTCTCCCGTTTCCAGATCGAGCACCAGATAGAAACCGCCTTTTCGCGCAGCGTGCAGCTGCCGTCCGGCGGCGCCATCGTGATCGATCACACCGAAGCGCTGGTGTCCATCGACGTCAACTCCGCGCGCGCCACCAAGGGCGCCGACATCGAAGACACCGCGGTCAAGACCAACCTGGAGGCGGCCGAGGAAATCGCCCGCCAGCTGCGCTTGCGCGACCTGGGCGGCCTGGTGGTGATCGACTTCATCGATATGGAAAGCGCCAAGAACCAGCGCGACGTGGAAAACCGTTTGCGCGACGTGCTGAAGCACGACCGCGCTCGCGTCCAGATGGGCAAGCTGTCCCGCTTTGGCCTGCTGGAGCTCTCGCGTCAGCGTCTGCAGCCCAGCCTGGGCGAAACCAGCCATGAAACCTGCCCGCGCTGCCACGGCATCGGCTTCATCCGCGGCACCGAGTCCTCCGCTCTGCACATCCTGCGCATCATCCAGGAAGAGGCGATGAAGGAGAACACCGGCGCGGTTCACGCGCAGGTGCCGGTGGACGTGGCCACCTTCTTGCTCAACGAAAAGCGTTCCGAAATCCATTCGATCGAAGAGCGTCTGGACGTGGACGTGGTGCTGATCCCGAACATTCATCTGGAAACCCCGCATTACAAGATCGTGCGCGTGCGCCACGACGATGTGGCCGAAGCCGGCGAAGCGCCGAGCTACAAGCGGGTGGAAGTGCAGGAAGAAGACGTGATCACCAACTTCGGCCTTGAAAAGCCGAAGCTGGAGCGCCAGGAAGCCGCGGTCAAAGGCATTACCCCGCAACAGCCGGCGCCGTCGGTGGCGGCCAAGGTGGCTGAGCCTGAGCCTGGCCTGTTCGGCAAGTTGGGCGCTTGGGTCAAGAGCCTGTTCGCCGAGCCGGAAGCGGCCGCTCAACCGGCCGAGAAGAAAAAGCCGGTGGCGCAGCCGCAGCAGCGCGGCAACCGCCAGCGTAACGCCGAACGCCGCCCGGGTGGCCAGGCGCGTCGTGAACACGAGCAGCGCCGTCAGGGCGCCGACGAGGCCAAGCCGCGTCGTCCGGAGCGCGCCGAACGCGGCGAGCGTCAGGACGGCGAGCGTCAGGAGCGTCCGGAACGCAAGGAACAGCCGCAACGCGAAGAGCGCCAGGAGCGCGGCGAGCAGCCGCGCAACAGTCGCCGCCGCGAGCGCGAAAACGGCCGCGAAGGTGGTCGTGAAAGCCGCGAGCCCCGCGAACTGAAGGACGTGCAGCGTCAGCAGCCGGCGCGCGAAGAAGCGCCGCAAGAGCGTCCGGAGAAGTTGGAAAAGCAGGAGCGTCCGCAGCAGGAGCCGCGCCGTCGTCAGGCGCCGCAGGCGGAAGAGCAGGCTTTGGAGCTGAACAAGCCGGCGGCCGACGAGGTTCGCGCCGAGGGCGACGCCGAGCAGCAGGAGCGCAATGAGCGTCGCCGCCGTCGCAGTCGTCGTGATCGTCGTCGCGACGATCCGTCCGCTGCGCCGCAGGAAGAGGGTGCTGCTCTGCCGGCGGCGGAAGCTGCGCCGGTTGCGGCAGTGGCCGCAGTCGTTGTCGGCGCGGTAGCGGCGGAAGTCGCCGTGGACGCGGTGGCGGAAACGGTTCCGGCCGCGGCGTCTGAAGCCCCTGTGCTTGAGCCGGTGGTTGAGTCCGCTGTTGTCGAAACGGCGCAGCCGGTGCGGGAAGCGTTCGAAGTGGAGGCCGTGACCCCCGTGCTTGAGTCCGCTGCGGCGGCTGAGCCGGAATTGCCGGTAGTTGAAGCGGCCGCGGCGGCTGAGGCTGCTCCGGTTGTTGAGACGGCTCCGGTTGAAGTGGCTGTTGTGGTGGAGGCTGTCGAAGCGTTTGCCGCGGCGGAGCCGGCGCTTGCGCCGGAACCGGTTGCCCTGGCCGCGCAAAGTGAGCCGGAGCAGGCGGAGCCGGAAGTCGAGGCGCCGGTGGTGATTGAAACCCGCGCCGTGGCCGCGTCTGAACCGGTAAGCCTGGGCGGCTTGGTGATGGTGTCCACCAAGTCGGTGGTCGAGGCGCCCGCTGTGCAAGAGCCGGTGGTGCCGGCTGGGCCGCGTCGTCGCGACGTGACTCGTCTGGCTCAGCAAGAGGTTGCTCCGGCGGAGCTGGTGCAGGTGGAAACCCGCAATCCTTGAGCGCGGTTTGAGATCCGGGGCGCAGGCATTTTGCGCTCCGGGTATTGACGCTGCCTTGGTGCTTGGTTAATATACCCCTCTCTCGCAAGAGATGTTCCCTGATAGCTCAGTTGGTAGAGCGACGGACTGTTAATCCGCAGGTCGCAGGTTCGAGCCCTGCTCGGGGAGCCAAAATTCAAAGGCCACGCATTGCGTGGCCTTTTTCCATTTCCGCGCGTTCGTCGCGGCCTTTTCTCTGTTTCTCGCCGCTCCGGCGGGTTTCCCGATTGATTGCGCTAAGCAATTCTAACAGTTTGCTTCCCATTCCATACGTCATATAACACAAGCTAATGGCGGCTTGACTGTCTTGCTGGCCGCTTGAATGCGGCTATTTGGGGTTGTGCGGGGCGTTGAGCGGCGCGGCGCGAGGAGGCTGGGTGACGGAATCTCTGGTGGGTGAAGACGGTGTGCTGGATGACGCGGAACGGCTATTGTCCGATGTGCTGGAGGCTGTCCCGGTGGGGCTGGCGCTGATTGACGGCCAGATGCGCTATCGGCTGGTCAACCAGCGTTTGGCGGAAGCCAATGGCTTGCCGCGTTCTGCTCATTTGGGGAGAAGCGTGGCGGAAATGTTGCCGCGGATCGGCGAATATTTGGAATCGCTGCTGAGGCGGGTGATTGAGAGCGGAGAGCCGGTGCTCGATTTCTGCGTCAACTCCAAGGTGGGGCTGGACGACGGAGAGGTGCTGAGGGAGTGGCAGGTCAGCTATTTGCCGTATCGCGAATCGACGGGCGAGGTGGTGGGGGTGGTGGCCGTGGTTCGGGATGTGGCGGCGGAGCGGCGTGCCGAGCGTCTGCGCGGTGAGGGCGAGGCCCGCTTGCGCATGGTGGTGGACTCTGCCTTGGACGGGCTGGTGATGATAAATCAGAGCGGGCGCATCTTGATGGCCAATCATCGGGCGGAGGCGATGTTCGATTATCTGGGGGTCGGCATGGAGGGTCTCATGATTTCCAGTCTGGTGCCGGTGCGGTATCGCGATGGCCATGGGCGGCTGATCGAGAATTACATGAGCCGTCCGGAGGCGCGAGAGATGGCGCGCCAGCAGGAGATTTTCGGGCTGCGGCGGGATGGAGGCGAATTCCCGGCGGAAATCGGTCTGACCCCGGTGCGCGACGGCGGGGAGTTGCAGGTGTTGGCCACCATTACCGACATCAGCGCCCGCAAGGCGGCGCAGGCCAGTCTGGAGCGGGCGCTGAAGGAGAAGACCGCGCTGCTCAACGAGGTGCACCACCGGGTCAAGAACAATCTGCAAGTCATTTCCAGTCTGCTCAATCTGCAAACGCGCTCGGCGCCGCCGGAGGCGGTGGCGGTGCTGACCGAGTGTCAGAATCATGTGCGCGCAATGGCGTTGATCTATCAATTGCTGTACGAGTACGGCGATTTTTCTCGTATCCACGTGGGTGTCTATCTGGAGAGGTTGACCCAGTTGCTGGGCGGCAGCATATCGGATGCCGGGGTGCGCTTGCGCTGTCGCGGCATGGACGCCGTGGTGCACCTGGGCATGCAGCGGGCGATTCCCTGTGGGCTGCTGGTGAATGAGTTGGTGACCAATGCGCTCAAGCACGCTTTTCCCGGTGGGCGCGGCACGGTGGAGGTGGCGCTGGAGCGGGAGGAAGATGGGCGTTGCCGGATTCTGGTCTCGGACGACGGAGTGGGCATTCCCGAGTCAGTGAAGCTGGGGGAGGTGAGTTCGCTGGGTTTTCGCCTGATTCCCACATTGGTGGGGCAGTTGAAAGGCGTGGCCAGGCTATTGCGGCCCGAGGCGGGCGGTGCTTGTGTGGAAATCGTGTTCAGCGACGAGTCGGAGAACGCGGAATGAATATGGGCAACGGTTTGTTGATTGTAGAGGACGAAGGAGTGGTGGCGCTGGACTTGCAGACCAGCCTGGAGTCTTTGGGGTACCGGGTGCTGGGCGTGTGCGCCAATGCGGATGACGCGGTGCGACGGGCGGAGACGGATCAGCCGGATCTGGTGTTGATGGATATTCACCTGGACGGCGATGTGCCGGGAACCGAGGCGGCGCGCGTGATACGCGAGCGCTTTCAGATTCCATCCATCTTTCTGACGGCTTACGCCGAGGACGATATGCTGCGCAACGCGGAAGTCAGCGCGCCGTACGGCTATTTGCTGAAACCATATCAGTTGCGCGAACTGAATGCCTCGGTGCGTATGGGGTTGGCGCGGCGCAGGGCGGAGGTGGAGGAGCAGCGGCAGCGTCGTCGTTTGCGCATGGCGGTGGAGGCGGCCCGTTTGGGGGTGTGGGAATGGGGTGGCCGGCGCGGCGAGATGGTGTGGGCGGAGGAGTTTCTGGACGCGTTTCCATTCTCCGTCGCGAAGAACGGGCGGCCTGCCCTGCTGGGCATGGCGGAGGCCGAGGCCGCCGAGCTGGCTCGGGATCTGGGGTCGGGGCGGGCCTTGCAGAAAACGTTGAAAATCAACGCGGAGGGCGCGGTAAGGTGGGTTGAGTTGTGCGGGCGCAACTTTGCCGCGGAGGGAGAGTCGGCGCGTTGGGTGGGCGTGGCGCGGGACGTGACGGAGGCGTATCTGAGCGAAGTCAGGCTGAGGCAGGCCAGTGTGGTGTTCCAGGCCAGCGCGGAAGGCATTCTGGTGTTGGACCACGCGCGCCGCATTGTGTCTGCGAACGAGTCCTTTTACCGTTTGACAGATTTGAGCGCGGAGGAGGCCTTGGGGGAGGATCCGGACGTCTGCCTGCATGTGGAGCCGCACGGAGAGGCTTTTTACCGCCGTTTGGAAGGCGAGAGGTATTTTTGGCAGGGCGAGGTGATGTGCCGTCGCCGGAATGAGGTCTTTCCCTGTTGGCAGCATGCGTCGGTGGTGAGGGACGTTGAGGGAGGGGTGAGCCACTATGTGCTGGCGATCTCCGATATTTCGGCGATCCGCGCGGCGGAGGCGCATATTCACTTTCTGGCCTATCACGATCAGTTGACCGGCCTGGGCAATCGCCACTTTCTACAGGTGGAGCTGGAGAAGGAGATCATCAGAGCCAAGCGCCGTAATGAATGTATTGCGTTGCTGTTTATCGATCTGGATGGTTTCAAGGCGGTGAACGACGGCTGGGGGCACGAGGCGGGCGACGCGCTGCTGGTGGCGATGGCCGAGCGTCTGCGGCAGCATGTGCGCGGGGAGGATTTAGTGGTGAGGCTGGGTGGGGATGAGTTTCTGGTGGTGGCGCCCGGTCTGGATCGAGAGGAGGCGTGCGGCGTCATGGTGAGGCGGTTGTTGTCGGTATTGGCGCAGCCGGTGGCTCTGGATGGCGGCGAATGCTCGGTGTCGGCCAGCATTGGCGTGGCGTTTTTTCCGGAAAACGGCGGCGATCTGGGTGGTTTGTTGCATGCGGCCGACAGGGCGATGTACGAGGCCAAGCGAGCGGGGAAAAACGAGTTCAGGATGGCGGCTGAATAGTATTTTCCGCCGGAAAGAATAAAAGCCGAAATCGGTCGATTTCGGCTTTTATATTTGGTGGAGATAAGCGGGATCGAACCGCTGACCTCTTGCATGCCATGCAAGCGCTCTCCCAGCTGAGCTATACCCCCGGTATTGCTGGCGTCCCCACGGGGATTCGAACCCCGGTTACCGCCGTGAAAGGGCGATGTCCTAGGCCTCTAGACGATGGGGACTGAATTGTGGTGGAGATAAGCGGGATCGAACCGCTGACCTCTTGCATGCCATGCAAGCGCTCTCCCAGCTGAGCTATACCCCCACGTATTGTCTTGTTCCTTCCCGGCTATTCGCCCGGTCGGTCTCGACAGGAAGCGAACTATACCTAGGCTTTTCAGGCTGCGCAAGGCTTTTCTAAAAATATTTTCCCAGACGGCGGTGGGCTGTGAAAGAAGTCAAAGGAGGGAGGGGGCCGGTCTTTCGCGCCATGGGTTTGGATGGGGGCGGCGCGCGCGCTGACGATGCCATGCCCGCGAGCGGCAAAGGCGTGATTTCCTAGGAAAAATCAGTTTTTTCCTATTCCAAGCCATTGGGGTGCTGGCGATAGAATATTCAAAGAAAAACAATTTGTGTGCCGCATTAGCGTAAAGCGTTAATACCGGATGATATGAAAACCTGGGGCAAATCGACAGCTAATGATGGATGGCATAGACATGAGAATTGAGCGACAACGGTTGGCCGGCGTTTGGAACAGAAACGAAAATCCGGCAAAGCTTTAGGAGGCGTGTATGCATAAAAAAGTGTTGATCAACGAGGAGTTGCTGGATTCCTGCTCGGACCAGGCGCTGAAGGACGCGGCGGTTTTTCTGTTGAATACGCTTACCGATCGCATTCAACTGCGCCAACAAAAAGGGATAGAGGAAATTGAGCGGCTAGCGATGGCTTACGGCTTGATTCTGCCCAAGCTCTACGCCAAGAACGGCGTAACGCCAAAGTACCAGAACCCGGCGATGCCGCACCAGACATGGTCCGGACGAGGCCGGCCGCCAGTGTGGTTGGTGGAGGCTGAAGCGAGGGGGGAGAGCCGGGAGCGCTTTGTGATCAAGAGTCAGAAGAAGTTGCAGGTCTAGCAAGGCGGGAAGCCGGCCGTTGTCGCACTGAGCCTATGCCGGCGCCCGCCGGCGGGCTCATGCGCCGGTTCAGCGTTTCGCCAGCGGCGGCGAGACAAGGCGAAAACGGCTGAGAACGCGGAATGGTCAAGTGGCGCATGAGCATTTCGAAGCCGGTTTCAACGCCCTTTATCCATCCATCCCGCCGCCGCGCAGCAGACCATGAACAGGTTCTAAGAGCGGCTAACAAAAATCCGTTTTACGGCTGAGGCAAGGTGCGCCGACACAGGCGGTACTTGAGTACGGCAAGTTGGCGCAACGCAGCATCAGGACTATTGTTAGCCGCTCTAAGCGCAGCAGATTTTGCCCTGGCGCTAAGGGTCCAGATGCTCCAAACGCATGCGCGCTCGCGCATCGCGTTCCGCTTGCCGCCGCCGGCTTTGCAGCGTGGTGGCGACAAAGTCCAGATGTTGTTCCACCGCTTGCTGCGCGGCGTCCGGCCGTTTGTCGCGGATGGCTTCCCAGATGGCCAGATGCTGCGCGCGCAAGGCGTCCGCCACCTCCCCCACGGCGAACAGATCCGCGATATTGTCCTTGACGTGCCGGTGCAGCATGGCAAGCAGGCTGCCGCTCAAATGCGCGAACAGCACATTGTGCGAGGCTTCCGCCACGGCTTGGTGAAAGCGCACGTCGGCCTGGGCCTGTTGAGTCAGGTCTCCTCCGTCGTAGGCGTCCTGCAATTGGCTCACGCAATGCTCCAGCCTCAGCAAGTCCGCCGGCGTGGCCCGGCTGGCCGCGCCGCGCGCCGCCGCGCCTTCCAGCACCCGACGGAATTCCAGCAAATCGCCGTGCAAATCCTGATGTTGGTTCAGCAGTTTTTCCCAAGGGTCTGAAAACGCGGTTTCCAGCCGGTCCGTCACCCAGGTGCCGCCACCCTGGCGGCTGCTGAGCAGGCCGCGTGACGCCAGTTGCTGTATCGCTTCGCGAAGCGAGGGGCGGGACACGCCGAACTCCTCGGCCAGCTGCCGTTCCGGCGGCAGGCGGTCCCCCGGCTTGAGCACGCCGTCCAGGATGCGTTTTTCCAGTTGTTCGACGATGACGTCGGAGAGTTTGGGGATGTTCAGTTTGGGATAGGCCATGGCGCCGGGCTTGTTCGTTCAGCGAAAGTGGTCAGACCAGAGTGAGTGCAGCTTACCACAGCCGAATGGGGAATCCGCTATCGTCATATTGACGGAGTCAAGCAATCACTCTAGAGTTATTTTAATAAAAATAATTGGTCTTACCAATTTACAAAGGAAATCGGATGAAGCCTGCCAACGTCTATCTGTTTGGCACCTGTCTGCTCGACCTGTTTTTGCCGCAGGCCGGCGTGGACGCCATCGCCCTGCTGGAAGGGCTGGGCTTGCGGGTGCACTTTCCTCAGCGGCAAAGCTGTTGCGGCCAGCCGGCTTATACCAGCGGCCACCCGGCGGAAGCACTGGCGGTGGCGAGGGCGCAGCTGGACTGCTTTGCCGAGGACTGGCCCATCGTGGTGCCCTCCGGTTCTTGCGGCGGCATGATCAAGCACCATTGGCCCAAGCTGTTCGCCGGCCAGCCGGACGAGGCGCGGGCTTGCGCGGTGGCCGCGCGGGTGGTGGAGTTCAGCGACTTCCTGCTCAACCGCCTGGACTGGCGGCCTGAGGATCTGGGGCCGAAGGTGAAGGTGGCGGTGCATACTTCCTGTTCCGCCCGCCGCGAGATGAATGTGCACCTGTCCTGTTGGGCCTTGCTGGAGCGTCTGGCCAATGTCGAGAGGGTGACGCACGACCATGAGTCCGAGTGCTGTGGTTTTGGCGGCACGTTTTCGATCAAGCACCCGGATATCGCCGGGGCGATGGTGGCGGACAAGGCCGCCGCCTTGCAGGACAGCGGCGCGGTGGAGTTCATCACCGCGGACGGCGGCTGCCTGCTCAATATCAACGGCAAACTGGCCAAGGAGGGCAGGGCGTTTCAAGGCCGGCACCTGGCCAGTTTTCTGTTGGAGCGCGTGGGAGGCAAGGCATGAGCGCCCGCGACGCCATCCTGGCCAAGCTGCGCGCCGCGCCACGCCAAGAACTGCCGCGGCCGGAGCTGGACGCGCATTTCCGGCGCTTTGCGCCGCCGCAGCACAGCCTGGCCGCTTTGCGGGGCTGGGCGCAGGCGATGCGGGCGGTGAAGACCGAAGTGTTGTGGGTGCGCGCCGACGATTGGCACACCCGCTTGGCGGTATGGATCGCGCAGCGGCGTCCGGCGTCCTTGCTGCTGTCCGACACTGCGCACGGCCGCCGCGCCGAGGCGGCGCTGCAACACTTGCCGACGCCGCCGGCTTTACGTTTCTTCGACCGCGAGGTGGATGGCTGGAAGGCCGAATTATTCGAGATCGAGGCCGCGTTCACCACGGCGCGTTGCGGCATCGCCGCCACCGGCACCCTGGTGCTGTGGCCGGACGCGCAGGAGCCGCGGACCATGAGCCTGGTGCCGCCGCTGCACATTGTCTTGTTCGACACCGCCACGCTCTACCCTGACTTCTACAGCGCGATGCGCGTTGAAAACTGGCAGGACGGCATGCCCACCAACGCCTTGCTGATTTCCGGGCCGTCCAAGACCGCGGACATCCAGCTGACGCTGGCCTACGGCGCGCATGGGCCGCGCGAACTGCTGGTGCTGGCGCAATTGCCCGAGCACATCGATCCGGCGCAGCTGGAGCAGGAGGAGGCCCGGCCATGAGCGAGCACAAGATCGAACTCTATCCATCGCGCCAATTCAAGCAGCAGGCGCGCGCGGCGCTGGCCGACGGCGAGCTGCGCCACAGCCTGCGCGGGGCGATGGATTTTCTGATGGCCAAGCGCTTGTCGGCCTTTGACGACCCGGCGGAGCTGGACGCCTTGCGCGCCTTGGGCGAGGCCATCCGTCAGCGCTGCCTGTCGCGCTTGCCGGACTTGCTGGAGCAACTGGAGGCGCGGCTGAGCGCCAACGGCGTGCAAGTGCACTGGGCCGAGACCGCCGACGAGGCCAACCGCATCATCCACGGTTTGGTAGAGGCGCGTTCCGGCCGCTTGATGGTCAAGGGCAAGTCCATGGTCAGCGAGGAGATTGAACTCAACCATTATCTGGAAGCGCGCGGCGTTGCCGCGGTGGAAAGCGATATGGGCGAGTACATCGTGCAGCTGGCCGGAGAAAAGCCCACCCACATCATCATGCCGGCGATACACAAGACCAAGGCCGACATCGCGCGCTTATTCCACGACAAGTTGCCGGACACGCCGTACACCGAGGACGTGGACGAGTTGATCCAGATAGGCCGCGGCGCGCTGCGCCGGCATTATCTGGACGCCGACGTGGGCCTGTCCGGCGTCAATTTCGCGGTGGCGGAAACCGGCACCTTGTGCCTGGTGGAGAACGAAGGCAACGGCCGCATGTGCACCACGGTGCCGGACTTGCACATCGCCATCACCGGCATTGAGAAAGTAGTGGAGAAGCTGGCCGACGTGCCGCCCTTGTACAGCCTGCTGACCCGTTCCGCCATCGGCCAGCCCATCACCACCTATTTCAATATGATCAGCGGGCCGCGCCGCGCCGGCGAAAAAGACGGCCCGCGCGAGGTGCACCTGGTGCTGCTGGACAACGGCCGCAGCCAGGCCTACGCCGACGCGCAGTTGCGCAAGACTCTGCAATGCATACGCTGCGGCGCTTGCATGAACCATTGCCCGGTCTACGCCCGCATCGGCGGCCACGCTTACGGCACCACTTATCCGGGGCCGATAGGCGAGATCATTTCGCCGCACCTGCTGGGCCTGGAAAACACCCGAGACCTGCCCACGGCTTCCAGCCTGTGCGGCGCTTGCGGCGAAGTCTGCCCGGTGAAGATTCCCATTCCCGAGATGCTGATGCGGCTGCGCGAAGAAAGCCAGCGTCCGGCCGACGAGGCGGTCAGCCATCCCTTGCGCGGCCAGGGCGCGGCGGCGAGCGCGGCGGAGCGGCTGGCCTGGAAGGGATGGCGGCAGGTCCATGCCTCGCCGCGGCTATACCGCTGGTTTGGCTGGGGGGCCACCCGGCTGCGCAAGCTCGCGCTTGGCGGTCAACTGGGCTGGACCCAAAACCACGCGCCGCTGACGCCGGCGCCCAAGACCCTGCACGAGCTGGTGCGCGAACGCGAAGCGCGTCGCGGCGGCGGGGAGCGGCCATGAGCATGAGTCCAGCGCATCAGGCTTTCCATCGGGATCTGCTCCAGATCATGCCGGCGGCGCGCATCCACACCGATCCGCTGTCCACGCTGGCTTACGGCACCGACGCCAGTTTCTACCGGCTGCGGCCGCAAATCGTCGCCCGCGTCGACAGCGAGTCGGAAGTGGCGGCCATCCTCGCGCTGGCGCGCCGCCACCGGGTGGCGCTGACTTTCCGCGCCGCCGGCACCAGCTTGTCCGGCCAGGCGGTCAGCGATTCGGTGCTGGTCTTGCTGGGCGACGGCTTCAACCACGGCCAGGTGCTGGACGGGGGCGCGCGCATCCGGCTGGGGCCGGCGATGATAGGCAGCCACGCCAACGCCTTGCTGGCGCCTTACGGCCGCAAGATCGGCCCGGACCCGGCGTCGATCAACAGCGCCAAGATCGGCGGCATCGCCGCCAACAACTCCAGCGGCATGTGTTGCGGCACCCGCGACAACAGTTATCACACCTTGGCGGCGATGCGTTTGTTGTTGTTGGACGGCGCCGTGCTGGACACCGGCGACGCCGCCAGCGTGGCGGCTTTTCGCCAGTCCCACGCCGCGCTGCTGGCCGGCTTGTCCGGCCTGGCCGCCGAACTGCGCGCCGACGAGGCGCTGGCCGAGCGCGTGCGCCGCAAATACCGGCTGAAGAACACCACCGGCTACGGCATCAACGCCTTGCTGGATTTCGACGACCCGGTGGACATGCTCAGCCATGTGTTGATCGGCTCCGAGGGCACGCTGGGCTTTATCAGCGAAATCACCTTCCACAGCGTGGTGGAACATCCGCACAAAGCTTCGGCTTTGCTGCTATTCGACGCGCTGGAGCCCTGTTGCCGCGCGGTGTCGGCGCTGAGCGCGGCCGCGGACGCCCACGGCGTGGCGGCGGTGGAACTGATAGACAGCCGCAGCCTGCGCGCCTTGCACGGCAAGCCGGGGCTGCCGGATTTTCTGGCGCGGCCGTTTGGCCCGGACGAGGCTTGTCTGTTGATTGAGGCGCGGGCCGGTTCCGAGGCGGAACTGGAGCGCCATTGCGCGGAGATAGAGGGTTTGCTGGCCGGTTTCGCGCCGCGCTTGTCCAGCGGCTTCAGCCGCGAGGCCGCGGTGTGCGACAGCTATTGGGCCTTGCGCAAGGGCTTGTTCCCAGCGGTGGGAGCGGTGCGTCCGCTGGGCAGCACCGTGGTGATCGAGGATGTGGCTTTTCCGATTCCGCTGCTGGCCGACGGCGTGGCCAGGCTGACCGCCTTGTTCGACCGCCACGGCTATCACGAGGCGCTGTTGTTCGGCCACGCGCTGGACGGCAATCTGCATTTCGTGTTCGCGCCCAGCTTCGACAATGAGCGCGAGGTGGCGCGCTACGACGCCTTCATGCAGGATGTGAGCGCGCTGGTGGCCGGCGAATACGACGGCTCGTTGAAAGCCGAGCACGGCACCGGCCGCAATGTCGCGCCCTTTGTGCGTCAGGAATGGGGCGACGCCGCCTGGAACATCATGCGCCGCATCAAGGCCTTGTTCGATCCGGACGGCCTGCTCAATCCCGGCGTGATCATCACCGACAACGACCGGCTGCACCTGGAAAACCTCAAGCCCCTGCCGGCGGCCGATCCCATCGTCGACCGCTGCATCGAGTGCGGCTTTTGCGAGGCGGCCTGCCCGTCGCATGGGCTGACGCTGAGCCCGCGCCAGCGCATCGTCGCCTGGCGACGCATCCAGCAGTTGAACCGCGACGGCGACGCGGGGGAAGAATTGGCCGCGCTGCGCGCCGATTTCCGCTACCGCGCCATCGATACCTGCGCCGCCACCGGCATGTGCGCCACGCGCTGCCCGGTGGGCATCAATACCGGCGAACTGATGAAGCGGCTGCAAGGCCCGTCGCCGCGGCCCCGCGCCGCGCGCTTCGCAGCCCGCCACATCGGCGGCGCCGCCGCCGCCGTTCGCGCCGGCCTGAGGCTGGCGCATCTATTCGGTCCGGAGCGGCTGCATCGCATCAGCCAGCGGCTGCGCCGCCGCCATAAGGTGATTCCCCTGATTCCGGCGCACCTGCCGCGTCCGGCCGGCCGTCTGCCCGCCGCCGTTAGCGGCGACGGCGAGCCGGTGGTGCTCTTTCTCAGCTGCGTCAACCGAACGCTGGCCGTCGACGCCGCCGGCGGCAACGCGGCCGCGCCCACCTTGGCGCTGTTGCGCCGCGCCGGCTTCACCCCCCGCTATCCGCCCGGCCACGACGGCCTGTGCTGCGGCCAGCCTTTCGCCTCGTCCAATGCCGCCGAGGCGCTGGACATCAGCCAGAACGCCTTGAACCGGGCGCTGCTGACGGCCAGCGAAGACGGTCGGCATCCGGTGTATCTGGACAACGGGCCGTGCGCGGCGCGCATCCTGTCCGCCCAACGTCAAGGCCGGCTGGACGCCAGGCTTCGGCTGTTCGACGCGGCCCGATTTCTGGAGGCTTTCGTCGCGCCGCGGCTGGCGGTGACGCGCAAGCTGGAGCAGTTGGCGCTGCACATTCCCTGCAGCGCCGCCGAGATGGGCGCGGCGGAGGCGCTCACGCGGCTGGCCGGCCTCTGCGCCGAGCGGCTGACGGTGCCGGACATCGCCTGTTGCGGCTTTGCCGGAGACAAGGGCTTCACCGTGCCGGAACTGAACGCGCACAGCTTGCGGCGCTTGCCGCCGGCCTTGCCCCCCGGCTGCCGCCACGGCGTGTCGATGAGCCGCACCTGTCAGATCGGCCTGAGCGAACACGCCGGCTTCGAGTACCGCGGCATCGAGGCGCTGCTGGATTTTTGCACCACCCCAAAAAGCGGCCCGCTATGAAGGCCGCATCGTTGGCGCCGCCGTCCGGGAGGACGGCCGGCTCCGAGTTGAAACGCCCGTAAACATCCTTCCCTGAGCGCATTCCGTCCACACGGCCGCGGCTAGCCCGCCGCCGCGCGGCGTCCCGTGCGCGCAAGGAGAAGGAGAGACTACAGAGGAGACATCATGGTTTGGACCCAAAACTACTTTCCGTCCGGCGGCATGGCGCTGTCGGCGCTGATGGCGGCACTGCCGATTATTTTCTTTTTCCTAGCGCTGGCGGTGTTCCGGCTCAAGGGGCACGTCGCCGGCAGCCTGACCGTGCTGCTGGCGCTGCTGGTGGCCACGCTGTTCTATGGCATGCCGGCGGACATGGCGCTGGCGGCCGCGGGTTTCGGCTTTGCCTACGGTCTGTGGCCCATCGCCTGGATCATTATCGCCGCGGTGTTTCTGTACAAGATCACCGTCAAGACCGGGCAGTTCGACATCATCCGCGCTTCGGTGTTGTCGGTGACCGAGGATCAGCGTCTTCAGATGCTGCTGGTGGGCTTTTCCTTCGGCGCCTTTCTGGAGGGCGCCGCCGGCTTTGGCGCGCCGGTGGCCATTACCGCCGCGTTGCTGGTGGGGCTGGGCTTTAATCCCTTGTACGCGGCCGGCCTGTGTCTGATCGCCAATACCGCGCCGGTGGCTTTCGGCGCGATGGGCATTCCCATTATCGTGGCCGGCCAGGTGACCGGGCTGGACCCTTTCGCCATCGGCGCCAAGGCCGGCCATCAGTTGCCCTTCTTGTCGGTGCTGGTGCCGTTCTGGCTGGTGATGATGATGGATGGCCTCAAGGGCGTGCGCCAAACCTGGCCGGCGGTGCTGGTGGCGGGGGGCTCTTTCGCCGTCACCCAGTATTTCACCTCCAATTACATTGGGCCGGAACTGCCGGACATCACTTCGGCGCTGGTGAGCCTGGTGTGCCTGACGCTGTTCCTGAAAGTCTGGCAGCCGCGCGAGATCTTCACCTTCGCCGGCCGCCGCGCGCCCAGCCCGCGCCAGGCTTCCGGCTTTAGTCTGGGATGGATCGCCCGCGCTTGGGGGCCGTTCCTGATCCTGACCGCGCTAGTGACCTTGTGGAGCCTGAAGCCGTTCAAGGCGCTGTTCGCCAAGGGGGGGGCGCTGGAGCATTGGGTGTTGAAGTTCCACGTGCCGCATCTGGACAATCTGGTGATCAAGACCGCGCCGATCGTGGCCGTGGACAAGCCTTACGAGGCGCTGTACAAGCTGGACCTGCTGTCGGCGGTGGGCACCGCTATCTTCGTCGCGGCATTGCTGTCCATTGTGCTGCTGCGTTTCCGGCCGGCGCAGGCTGTCGCCGCCTTCGGTGAAACCCTGGCCGAACTGAGGCGGCCCATCTTATCCATCGGCATGGTGCTGGCCTTCGCTTTCGTCGCCAATTATTCCGGCATGTCCAGCACGCTGGCGCTGTGCCTGGCCAATACCGGAAAGGCCTTTCCTTTCTTCTCGCCTTTCCTTGGATGGCTGGGGGTGTTCCTGACCGGCTCCGACACCTCGTCCAATGCCTTGTTCTCGGCCTTGCAGGCTTCCACCGCGCATCAATTGGGCGTGTCCGACATCCTGCTGGTGGCGGCCAACACCACTGGCGGCGTCACCGGCAAGATGATTTCGCCGCAATCCATCGCCGTGGCCTGCGCGGCGGTGGGCTTGGTGGGGAAGGAGGCGGACCTGTTCCGCTTTACCCTCAAGCACAGTCTGATCTTCTGCAGCCTGGTGGGGGCGATGACTTACGCGATGGCCTATTTCTGACAGACAGGCTCAGGACCCGGCGGGCCGGTGGTGCCGACCCCGCCGGCTTGAGGCCTGGTTTGCCGTGAGAGCCTGTTTACGATCCGCTGCGCTTCGTGAGACGTGACACGGTGAGTACCGCTCCGAAATGCTTATGTACCACATGACCATTCGGCTTTCTCAGTGGTTTTCGCCTTGTCTCGCCCTCGCTCGCGAGATCGTAAACAGGCTCTTTAGAGAATTTCCTGGTTTTCGCAGAAAAAGCTGATCGAGTCGAAATTGACTTGGGTGACATGGTTGGTGACCGGCACCATATTGATCAGGTGACGGGTGCCGATGTCGAAAATGTGGTATTCGCTGGCCAGGCTGCCGTATTCGGACGGCGACTTGGTCTTTTTAACGATGGTGACCGCGTTGGCTTCTCCGTTCCACCCGTAGCTGGTTTTGAACTGCAGCAGGCGGTTAATGTAATCGCCGGTGGGCGAATGCAGGAAGAAGTGGATGGTCTCGTTCTTCATGTCCAGGTCGATGAAGCCGCTGGTGGTGGCGACTTCGCCGCTGTGGCGCGGGAAGCGCAGCTCGGAGATGCGAGCGGTGCAGATGGTGCGGCTGTCCAAGATGTAGTTGCGGCTGGCATAGCCCAGGTAGAGCGCGACCAGAAACAATCCGAGAGCGATCAGAAAACGATTTTGTTTTTGCAATTGAGATCGCTCCCGTATTTCTTGTCGCACAGATAGCTCGCCGTGCACTTGCCGCTTTTGATGTAGAAGGCGTCGCCGCCGCTTTCCGGCAGTTTGGGCGCGTCGCGGTAGACATTGCCCACCACGAACAGGCTGCGCGCGCCGTCGCGCATTTTATGAATATTCATTTGCGGAATCCACCAAGAGGCATGCCAGCCCAGCAGCAGGCCTAGGGCGATGATGGCCAGCGCGGCCAGCGTCTGGCGGCGATCAATGCGGGCCGGCAAACGCCAGCGGGCTTTGCGTCGTTGTGGTGCGGGCGCGGGGCGGGGCTCCTGCGGGCCGGCTTCCGGCGCCGGCGATGGGGCGTCGACATCCGCCTGCGGTTCCAGCAAGACGAAGGCGCCGACGAATTGGCAGCCGCGTCTTGGAATGGTCTTGATGATCTTGGGGTCCAGCCCGCTTTTCTCAAGCTGCGCGCGCAGATCGAACACCAGCTTGTGGTAGCTGGAGTCTGTGACGATGGTTTTCCCCCATACGTTTTCAATCAGCTCGTTTTTTTCGAACAGCCCGGAGAGCAAGAGCTTGAGCAGCAACGCTTCGTTGTACTTCAAGATGATCTTGTCTTGATCCCAGGGCAGCAGGCTGCCCTCATCAGGGTCGAAGACGACTTTGTCTTCAATATGGAATCTCATTTTTATAATCTTTCTGTCCACGCGAAGGCCTGTATTGGAAAATTTGATATTACGGCCAATGCGGGGTCGGCGATATTTTAAATTACCCCATAGGTAATTTGCTCTAAATCGATTATAGATAGCAATACCCAACTGCCAAGCTGGCCTTGCCAAGTGGTGCTGCGGGGGAGCCGAAAGGTAAGCGGAAATGACAAGAGCGCCAGGGGCGCTCTTGGTTTGACGTGAAATATTTTCCAACAAAATCCGCTTCTTTTCAAGAGGATGGCCGCTGCCGCCGCATGGGGCGCAGGCGCGGGCGCGCGGCGAAATCTGCTGGAACTCAGGCCTGTTGGGCATTGCCGCCGGGATGGCGGCGCCGGGGAATCATGCGTATTCGACGTGGCCTGTCCGCAACGAAAACCATGAATTTGGCAAAAGGCCTGAGTAGGGGGCGATGACTACGGAATTGTAGCGTCCCGATTACAGCGCTCCGGCGCGGTAGCGGGGCGGAAAAGGTCCGTATTGGCCAATCCGGCGAGCGCAGCGTTTGAAAATCTGGGGCGGAAAACCGTCAATGAAGATAGGCGGGCGCTATCTAACTAGGATTGGATGGAATAGACGGGGCAGTGAAATGGCGGAGCCGGCTTGTTGAGCCAGCGCCGCCTTTTTTTTAATGAGTGGATTTAAGCTGTTTGATTTCTTGTTGCGCCAGAAGCAGCTCTTGCTCTATCGCGTTAATTCTTTTATCTCTGCTGTTAAGTTCGTTTAACAGTTGCTCGCTCAGCAATTGGGCCTGGTCCAGGCATAGGATCAGAGCGGAGAGTTTCGCGCTGTTGGCGAGTTGCTCCATTAGCGGAGCGCCGGCGTTGTCGTGGTCTTTGTTTTTATATTGCATGCTGATTGATGTGGTGTCGTTATTCAATACATTTAGGCTGACGAAATCGGATTTCGTGCCCACGGAACAGAGTGCAGATCATAGCATGCAGTTTGGATGGGTGGGGGCGCAAGGCTTGAGAATTAAGCTTTTTGCCAGGGGTGGTAAGGAATGATAATGATTGCTGAGGCTGTTCCGGCCCTGTGCTTGGGACTGTATTGGACATTTCCGGTTCTTTCAGGACCGCTATAACGATAATCATTTCTAATGGCTGATAATAAATTGTACTGATTAAGATAAAGACATTTAGTATCAATGGGGTTAAGCTGGCCGCTCATGTTTTTGGGAGGCAAGTGGCCATGTTAATAGCGAGAAATGAAAAGGTATTGGAGGGGTTGGCCCGAGAGCGGCAGATGATTTGGCGGCAAGATCTGGAGAGCTTGACGGTGTATATAGAAAACCTGATCAGAAAAACCAGCGCCATGGGCGCGGTGGTGCCAGGTCTATATCGCGCCTTGAGAATATGCAGCGTCGCATTAAAAGGCGGCGGTGTGGGCGGTAAAGTGTATCTGACGCGCAAAGAGCGTTTGGATATTTATTGGGCGGTAAAATCAGAATCCTTTTCAATTTGATTTTTGGTCAGTAGTGGCGTGTATTTTTGGATTGGGAAATCAACAGTGTCGCTGATCGGCTTTGTATGTTATCGGGTATTTAGCATTGCTTTGTTCTGGTGCGGAATGAAAGCGCTAGGCATTGGCGTGTTGATGCTGCTCTTGCATATCGGCAAGGAGAAAGCATTGAATGCGCCGTTGCGGCGCGAGTGAGCGCCTGCGCCTGGTTTGTGGCAGCAAAGTCAGGCGCGGGTTTCTTCTCGCCTTGCCGGAGCGGGTGTAAGTAGACATTTTCGGATTGAAATGAAATAGGGCCGCGTTGTGATAACGCGGCCCTTTTGGCGTGAGGAGAATCCGGCCAGTGCAAGGCGGCGTCGCCTAGCGCAGCGGATCGTAAACCGGTTCTCAGAGCCTGTTCAACGCCGTATCGCCGAAGCGCAGCAGACTTTGAACAGGTTCTCAGAATACGCGTTGGCCGGCGCTCCATACCTGGCGCACCAGCGGGATGCCGTCCCGTTCGCGCGCCTGAACCAGATCCGCGCGCTGGCCTACGGCGACGGCGCCGCGGTCCGCCAGGCCCACCGCCCGCGCCGGGTGGCGCGTGACGGTGGCTATTGCGCGGTGCAGGTTCCAGCCCGGCTGCCGGCCCAGCAGATAGGCGGCGTGCAGCAGGCTGGCGGGCACGTAGTCGGAGGACAGGATGTCCAGCAAGCCGTGGCCGGCCAGCTCCAAGGCGGCGACGTTGCCGGAGTGGGAGCCGCCGCGGACGATGTTGGGCGCTCCCATCACCGTCATCAGTCCTTGGTCGCGGGCGGCGCGGGCGGCGGCCAAGGTGGTGGGAAATTCGGACATGGCCACGCCGTCGCGCACCGCCTCGTCGATATGACTGAGTTCGGTGTCGTCGTGGCTGGCCAGCGCGACGCCGCGGGCGCGGGCCAGCTCCACCACCGCCTGGCGGTGACGGCCGGCGTATTGCCGCTGCTTGAGTTTGCGCTGTTCCACCGCGGCGAGGAAGGTGTTGTCGTTCCAGCTGACGTTTTTCTTGGCGTAGTACTTCTTGTATTGCGCCAAGTCGCGGTATTGGCGCTGGCCGGGGGTATGGTCCATCAAGGACACCAGGCGCACCGCCGGGTGGCCGATCAAGGGCGACAGAGCGTCCAGCAATTGGGGATAGGCCAGTTCGCAGCGCAAGTGGAACAGATGCTCGGCGCGGAATACGCGCTGGCGCATGCCGGCGTCTATCGCCTCGAAGGCGCTTTGCAGGGTGTCCAGCCGCACGCTGTCGCCTTCCAGATCGCCCACCGACAGGGCGTCCAGCACCGTGGTGATGCCGGCGGCCACGCATTGCGCGTCGTGGGCGACCACGGCCGGCAGGGTGGGCCACAGCACGCCGTTGCGCGGCATCAGATGTTTCTCCAGATTGTCGGTATGCACTTCCACCAAACCCGGCAACAGGTCGTCGCCGTTCAGGTCCTCGCTATGCGGCGGCGGCGCGCTCAGCGGCCGCGAGTGGATGGCGACGATGACGCCGTTGTCGATCTCCAGCGCGCCGCGCTCAAGAATGTCGTCGGCCAGGATCAGCCTGGCGTTGTTCAAGATCCGTTTCATGCTAGGGCTTCCGGTTTGTTTGCCAGCGGTACGTCAAACACGCGGTGGGCGACGGCGTCGCGGGTGGCCTCGTCGTGGAAGATGCCCACCAGCGCCGCGCCGCGCGCCAGCGCTTCGCGCATCAAGTCGACGACCACCGCGCGATTGGCCGCGTCCAGAGAGGCGGTGGGCTCGTCCAGCAGCAGAATGGGCCGCGGAGCGATCATGCCGCGCGCGATATTGACCCGCTGTTGTTCGCCGCCGGAGAAGGTGGCCGGCGGCAACCGCCACAGCCGCTCCGGGATGTTCAGCCGCGCCAGCAAAGCGCCTGCCTCGCGCCGCGCCTCGTTGGCGTCCACGCCCCATTCGCACAACGGTTCGGCGACGATGTCCAGCGCCGGCACCCGCGGAATGGCGCGCAGGAACTGGCTGACGTAGCCCAGGGTGTGGCGGCGGGCGTCGGCGATCTCGTGCGGCAACGCGGCGGCCATGTCCAGCCAGTTTCCGCGATGGCGGATGCGGATGCTGCCGCGCTCAACCAGATAATTGGCGTACAGCGCCTTGAGCAGCGTGCTCTTGCCGGCGCCGGAAGGGCCGGCCAGCGCCACGCATTCGCCGGCGGCCGCTTGCAGCGAGACTTGGTCGAGCACAGGCAGCGTCAGGCCGCCTTGCTGGTGCAGGGTGAAAGTTTTGCTGATTTGCCTTGCGTCTATCAATACGTTCATGGCTTCAGGCCTGCAGGATGGAGGATACCAGCAGCTGGGTGTACGGATGCTGCGGGTCGTCCAGAATTTGATCGGTGAGGCCGGCTTCCACTACGCGGCCGCCTTGCATCACCAGCGTGCGCTGCGCCAGCAGCCGGGCCACGGCCAGGTCGTGGGTGACCATGATGACGGCGATGCCGCTGTCGCGCACCAGTCTTCGGGTCAGGTCCAGGAAACGGGCTTGCACCGAGACGTCCAGGCCGCCGGTGGGTTCGTCCATGAACACCAGCCGCGGATGGGTGGCCAGGCTGCGGGCGATCTGCAGCCGCTGCTGCATGCCGCCGGAGAAGGCGCTGGGCGGGTCGTCCAAGCGCGCGCGGCCGATTTCCACCCGCTCCAGCCAGTCGCCGGCGGTTTGGCGCAGTTGGCCGTAGTGGCGCTGGCCCAGGGCCATTAGCCGTTCGCCGATATTGGCGCCGGCGGAGACGTTCATGCGCAGGCCGTCGCGGGCGTGTTGGGACACGAAGCCCCATTCGCTGCGTGCCAGCCGGCGGCGCTCGGATTCGGCGATGGCGGTGAGTTCGTGTTCGCGGCCGTCGCGTTCGCGAAAGCGCGCGCTGCCGGCGTCGGCGGCCAGCTTGCCGGCCAGCGCGGCCAGCAGCGTGGATTTGCCGGAGCCGGATTCGCCGACCACGCAGAGCACTTCGCCGGCGTAGAGGTCGAAGTCCACGTTGAAGCAGCCGTTGCCGTTGCCGTGGTCCTTGCCGAGGCCGCGGACGCTGAGGAGGGGAGGGGTCATTGCGGATTGTCCTGTGTGTCGCGGCATTGCCGGCAGTGATCGCTGTCGGAGCAGACGTATTGGCGCGCGCCGGCGTCGTCGGTGATGATTTCGTCCAGGTAGCTGTCGCGTGCGCCGCACAGCGCGCAGGCTTGCTCCCAGCTTTGCGTCTGGAAGGGGTGATCGTCGAAAGCCAGGCTTTCCACTTGGGTGTGAGGCGGGATCGCGTACAGCCGTTTTTCACGGCCGGCGCCAAACAGCATCAGGGCCGGGCTTTTGTCCAGCTTGGGGTTGTCGAACTTGGGGATCGGCGATGGCGAGGCCAGGTAGCGGCCGTTGACCAGCACCGGGTAGTCGTAGCTGGCGGCGATGTGGCCGTAGCGGGCGATGTCCTCGTACAGCTTGACGTGCATCAGGCCGTAATCCTGATGGGCGTGCAGCTTTCGGGTTTCCTGTTCGCTGGCCTCCAGCGTGCGCAGCGGTTCCGGTTCCGGCACTTGGAACACCATGATCTGGCCGGCGCGCAGCGGGGTTTCCGGAATGCGGTGACGGGTCTGGATCAGGCTGGCCTCGGCGGTGCGGGTGGTGGTGGCCACGCCGGCGACGCGGGCGAAGAAGCGGCGGATGTTGACCGCGTTCGTGGTGTCGTCGGCGCCCTGGTCTATGACCTTGAGCACGTCGTCGCGGCCGATCACGCTGGCGGTCACTTGAATGCCGCCGGTGCCCCAGCCGTAGGGCAGCGGCATTTCGCGGCCGCCGAAGGGCACTTGGCAGCCGGGCACGGCCACGGCTTTGAGCAGGGCCCGGCGCAGCATGCGCTTGGTGTTTTCATCGAGAAAGCCGAAGTTGTACGCCCATGGCGCGGCGGTGTTCATGCTTGTTGCTCCTTGGCGGCGTGTTCGCTGCGAAGTTGGCGGATCAGCGACAGCTCGGCCTGGAAGTCGACGTAATGCGGCAGCTTGAGGTGCTGGACGAAGCCGGACGCTTCGACGTTGTCACTGTGGCACAGCGCGAATTCCGGCTGCTGAGCCGGCGCGTGCGCGGGCTCGTCCAGCTCCGCGGCACGCAGGCTGCGGTCCACCAGCGCCATCGCCATCGCCTTGCGCTCGGCTTCGCCGAAGCTCAGACCGTAGCCGCGGGTGAATTGCGGCGGCGCGCTGCGGCTGCCGGCGAACTGGTTGATCATCTGGCATTCGGTCAGGGTGATTTCGCCGATGTCGATGTCGAAGCCCAGTTCCTCCGGGCAGACCAAGACGCTGACTTCGCCCATGCGGATTTCGCCGGCGAAGGGATGGCTTTCGGCGTAGCCGCGCTGGGTGGAGTAAGCCAGGCCCAGCAGCCAGCCCTCGTCGCCGCGCGCCAGGTTTTGCAGCCGGGCGGCGCGGCCGGCGGGGAACAGCAAGGGCTCTCGGGTCAGGTCGACGGGTTCCGGGTCGCCCGGCGGCGGCGTTTCCGGCTCGATCAAGCCTTCTTGCGCCAGGGCGTCCAGCACGCAGGGCAGCCGTTCCGGCAGCGGCAAGTCGGACAGAGCAGGAGCGGGCGGTTCGCTGGCCTGGGCCAGATCGAAGTCCAGCAGCCGCTGAGTGTAATCGGCGGTGGGGCCCAGCACCTGGCCACCGGGCACGTCTTTGAAGGTGCCGGACACGCGGCGGCGCACCCGCATCGCCGCGGTGTCCAGTGGACGGCTGGCGGCGAAGCGCGGCAGGGTGGTGCGGAAGGCGCGCAGCAGGAACACGGCTTCCACGCAGTCGCCGGCCGCTTGTTTCAGCGCCAGCGCCGCCAGCTCCTCGTCGTACAGTGAGCCTTCCTGCATGACTCTGGCCAGCGCCAGCCGCAATTGGCCGCGGATCTGGGCCAGGCTCAGCTCCGGCGTCGCCGCGTCGCCGCGGCGCTTGGCGGCCAGCAAGTCCCAGGAGCGGGCGATGGCGGTTTCTCCGCCTTTGACGGCTACGTACATATCAACCCTCCTTGACGCGGGTGCTGCGCGGCAGGCCGGCCACGCGCTCGCCGCTGATCAGCAAGATGTCCACGCCCAGCGGGAAGCGGGCGTGATTGTCCCGCCATTGCCGCCAGAAACCGTCCGGCGCGCCGTCTATGCCGAAACGGCGCGGCGCGGCGAAGCCCGGTCCGCCGGCTTCCACTTGCTCGGCGTTGAAGCCGGCGGTTTCCAGCAGCACGGTGGCGGACCGGTCCGGGTATTCGGGCTCGCCGGCCTTGAGCGCGGCCAGCGGCGGCAGCGGCGCGCCCAGCGGCAGCACCACGAAGTCGGCTTGTTCCGGCGCGGCGGCCAGGCGCAGGCCGGTATGGAAGCGCAGGCTGGCCAGGGTGTCCGCCGGCAGCGGCGGCAGCCAGACGCCGACATCCTGGTCCAGCAGGGTGTAGAGCAGGGCGGCGGTGGCCGGCATCAGGCCGGGCAGCTCCGGCGGCAAGGCCGGCAGCGTTTGCGGCAGCAAGGGTTCGGCCAGCGCGGCCAGCGCGGCGCGGAAGCAGCGCTGGCTGTCGTGGACCGGATCGGCGAAGGCGGCGCGCATCTCATTCCCCCCTGACCAGGGTGAAAAACTCCACCTTGCTGGCGGCGGCTTCGCGCGCGGCGTGGTCGCGGCGCGCGGCGCGTTCGGCGCGCAAGGGCGCGATCCACAACGCCAGCAGCTGGTCTTGGCGCGCCGGATCCTGCAGCAAGGCGTCGGCCTGGGCGATCAACTCGGCGTGTTCGCCGTTGCTGCCCAGCGCCCAGCCGTGGCCCAGGCGGCCTGCTATCCGGCAACTGGCGCGGCTGACGCTGGCTTCGCCCAGATTGAAGCGGGCGCCGCCGCCGCCGGCGCGGGCCTGTAGCATGACGAGCCCGGTTTCGGCGCGGCGCAGCCATTCCACTTGCGGCGCGGGCGGCAGTTGCGGGCTTAGCAGCCGGCGCAGCCGCGGCGGCGGAGTGTGGGCCAGCACGCTGAGCCAGTCTTGTCTGGTCGAGGTTTCCATATCGGGTATTCCCCTGTGCGGTTTCAATAAAAATTCATATAAACGTATAGACGTATCCATGATAATGGCCGGCGACAAAGCGCAAACAGCATGCGGCGATGAAGGTTTTGTGACGGTTTGGTGGCGGGGCTAGACCTAGGCCGCCTCTGGGGGAGAAAGGATTTGAACGATGATTGAACGCGGTTCCGGCGTCGCCGTTTGGCGGCAGATAGAAAACAGCCTGGCGGAGGAGATCGCCAGCGGGGCGATCCGCGCCGGCGAGCAATTGGCCACCGAGTTGCAATTGGCTCAGCGCTTTCGCGTCAACCGCCACACCATACGGCGAGCGGTGGCCACCTTGGTGGAGCGCGGCTTGCTGCGGGTGGAGCAGGGCCGCGGCACCTTCGTTCAGGACAACGCGATTGATTACGCGATCAGCAAGCGCACCCGCTTTTCCCAAAATATGGCCAGCCAGAATTTGAGTTCGGATATCGACGTCCTGGCCAGCGACACGGTGCCGGCCAACGCGGAGCTGGCCGAGCTGCTGCAAGTGGCGGTGGGCGAGCCGCTGTTGCGCATCAAAACCCTGAGCCGGGTGGAGCTGCGGGTGGTGGATTGGGCGACGCTGTTCTTCCCGGCGGCGCGCTTCCCCGGCTTGCCGGAGATCTATCGAAGAGAGCGCTCCGTGACGCGCGCGCTGGCGCATTTCGGCGTGGACGATTACACCCGGCGCTTCACCCGCGTCAGCGCGCGGCTGCCTGACAGCGAGACGGTGGACTACCTGGGCCTGCCCAAAAACCGCCCGGTATTGCATGTGAAGTCCTTGAACGTGGACACGCAGGGGCGGCCGGTGCAGTACGGGATCACCTGTTTCAACGGTGATTTGGTGCAGTTGGTGATGGAGGATCTCTGATGCGTTACGCGCTGTATTACGCTCCGAGGCCGGACAGCGCCTTCTGGCGCGCCGGCAGCGGCTGGCTGGGACAAGATGCGCACAGCGGCCTGCAAGTGTTGCCGCCGCACGCGCCGGGCCTGGACGCCGAAGCCTGGGCGGAGCTGACCGCGGTCCCGGCCCGTTACGGCTGGCACGCCACCTTGAAAGCGCCGTTTTCCCTGCGCGCCGGGGTGGACGAGGCGGCGCTGTTGGCGCGGACGGCCGCTTTGGCGCGCCGTTTCCAGCCCTTTGAGCTGAGTTTGGAAGTGGCCTGGCTGGCGGATTTTTTGGCGCTGCGGCCGATGGCGCCGCCGCCGGATCTGGCCGAACTGGCCGCCGCTTGCGTGATTGAGCTGGAAGCGCTGGCTGATCGCGAATCGCCGTGGAAAACGCGCGGCGGCCTGGACGCGCGTCAAGAACAGCTGCAGCGGCGCTGGGGCTATCCCTATGTGTTCGAACAATACCGCTTTCACCTGACGCTGAGCGGCCGGCTGACGCCGGACAGCGCGGAGGGGCGGGCGCTGGAGCAGGCGGCGCGCCGGCACTTCGCCGTTTTCGCCCGCGCAAGGGTGGATGGCGTGGCGGTATTCGTCGAAGCGGCGGCGGGGGAGCCCTTCCGCTACCTGGCGCATTGCGGCTTTGACGGCCAGGCGGCGCGTTATGAAGCCTGAACCCGGCGCGCTGTGGTATGTGATTGGCCCATCCGGCGCCGGCAAGGACAGCCTGCTGGCCTACGCGCGGGCGCGGCTGCCGCCTTCTGGCCGGCTGGTGTTCGCTCACCGCTACATCACACGGCCGGCGGACGCCGGCGGCGAGAACCACGTGGCCTTGAGCCTGGAGGAGTTCGAACAGCGCGAGCGCAGCGGCTGTTTCGCCTTGAGCTGGCGGCGGCACGGCCTGGCTTACGGCCTGGGGATGGAGGTGGCGCTGTGGCTGGATCAGGGCCTGGACGTGGTGGTTAACGGTTCGCGTTCGGCCTTGCCGCTGGCGGCGCGGCGTTTTCCCGGCCTGAGGCCGGTATGGATCGTCGCCAGTCCGGAGGCGCTGGCAGCTCGGCTGGCCGGACGCGGCCGCGAGTCCGCCGAACGCGTGGCTCAGCGGCTGGAAGAGGCCGCCGCGCTGACGCCGCCGCCGGGCGCGGCGGTGTTGCGCAACGATGGCGAACTGGCCGAGGCCGGAGAACGGCTGCTGCGTTTGCTGAGCAAGGATTTGGACCGGTACTGTCCTTAATGTCTGGAAAACCGGGCAGGCGAGGCCGCGGCCGCTTGCTATAACCGGTGCAGTTCGCCGGCAGCGCGGCGGCGAGCCGCGCGCCGCTTCCGGCTGGCGGGACGCCGGAGAACGTGTTTACGATTTCGCGAGCTAAGGCGAGACAAGGCGAAAACCGCTGAGAAAGCGGAATGTACAGGTGGTACATGAGCATTTCGAAGTGGTTTTCAACGCTGTATCGCCGACGCGCAGCAGATCGTAAACAGGTTCTGAGCGGTGCGCATGCAATGGTCGTCCCGCCATTGGCAGGAGTAATGGACATGGCTTTGCAATCGAGAAACTGGCATGCCTGGCTGAACGCGATGCCGGGCCACCCCAAGAGTTTGCATGTGGCGGGCGATGTGGTGGTGGCCAACCCCGGCGTGGAAGCGGTGCTGACCATGCGCGAGCCGCAGGGCATCAACCCGGCCATCCTGATGCTGGATTTGCACCTGGTGCAGAAGCCCGGCATGTGGCCGCAGGTGCTGGCGGTGGCGAACGCCCGCTACGACCGGGTGTTGCCGCCGGGCGCGCCCAAGTATACGGCGGTGGAAGTGCTGCACAATAACGAGCGGGTGGCTTATATCGAGCCTATTCCCGAGATAGTGTAGACAGCGGCGGCGGCCTGGCAGGGCCGCCGCATGCTTAGAGCCTGTTCAAAGTCTCGCGAGCAAGAGCGAGACAAGGCGAAAACGGCTGTGAAAGCGGAATGTGCGCGTGGTACATGAGCATTTCGACGGGGTACTCACCGTGGGGCGCATCACTAAGCGCGGCAGATCGTAAACAGGCTCTTACAGCGTGATGCTTTCGCAGCCGCTAAGGCCGGATTTCTTGGCCCGGTACATGGCTTGGTCGGCCGCCTGCAGCAGGCTGTCCGGGCTGCTCTCGCCGTTGCCCAGCGCGATGCCGACGGAAATGCCCAACTGGCGCTGTTCGCCGCCGATGTCGAACGGCGTCTGCATCGTCTCTATGCACTTGGTCGCCACGATGCGCGCCACCTCCTCGGCGTCCTCGCCCAGATCGCCGATCAACAGCACGAACTCGTCGCCGCCGATGCGCGCCAGGGTGTCGGTCTGGCGCACGATGCCGCTCAGGCGCTGCGCCGCCTGCCACAGCACCTTGTCGCCGGCCTTGTGGCCGTAGTTGTCGTTGATCTGCTTGAAGCCGTCCAGGTCCAGAAACAGCAGGCCCAGCTTGCCTTTCTTGCGCTGGGCGCGGGCCAGCGCCATGTTCAGGCGGTCCGCCAGCAGCGCGCGATTGGGCAGGCCGGTCAGGGCGTCGTGGTGGGCCATGCGGGCCAGCTCCGCCTGGTGTTGGTTCAGTTTGCTCAAGAGCCGGTTGAAGGCGGCCAGCAAATGTCCCACTTCATCGTTGCGCTTGACCGGCAGCGGCTCCAGCGGCAACTCGCCGCGGGTCATGCGGTCCGCGTGGCTGGCGGCGCGAAACAGCGGGCGGAACAGCAGGTACAGGCCCGCGCCCGCGGCCAGGGCGAACACCAGAATGGCGAGCGCCGCGTTTTTCAGTAAAAAGGTTTGCACCCGGTCCACGGTGGCGAAGGCCTCGCTGCTGGGCAGCCGGGCCACCACGAACCAGCCGGTGCTGGGCACGGAGGCGATGGCGGACACTTCCTCGTCCCCTTGGGCGTTGATGGTGATGCCGACGCCGCGAAAGCCGGCCATCGCCCGGTCGTGCAAGGGGTTGATGCCTGTCGGCGGCGTGGGCTTGAGCACCATGTCAGGCTGGGAGGAGGCGATGAACATCTGGTCTTGCGGAGAGATCAGCAAGAAGCCGCTGTTCGGCCCGCCGATGCGTGAGGCCAGCAGCAAGTCCAGAAAGCCCGGCGCGGCCAGCGCGGTGACGCCGGCCAGCGCGCCTTGCGGCTGTCCGTGGCGCCAGGGCAGGGCCGCGGCCATCGGCAGCACCGGTTTTTTGCTGACGCGGCCGACGATGGGCCGGCCGATGGCGGTGCGGTCAAGATTGGGCGGGCTGGACAGCGCGATGCGGATGTAGTCGCGGTCGGAAAAGTTTCGGCCGGCGCGGCCCGGCATCTGCGGGTAGTCGGCAACGGCGCGGCCGTCCGGCGTCACTACGTAGAGGCCTTGCGAGAACGGACATTGGAAGTCGCAATGCAGGCGCAGCCAGGCTTGCAGTTCGGCCGGGCGTTGCAGCAGATCCAGGGGAAGTTCGGCGGCCAGCCGGCGCAGCAGCGCCTGACGCTGCTGAATCTTGAAGTCCACGTCGCGAGCGACATAGCTGGCCAGCGCCATCTGCTGGTTTTGCACCACCTTGCTCAAGTCTTCGCGCAGAAACTGGCTGACCGCGTAGTAGCGCGCCACCGTGCCGGTGACCACGATGCCCAGCGCCAGCAGCAGCAAGCGGGTAACGATGCTATCAAGGACGCGGCGCAGGCTCATGGCGGCAAACAGAGTTGTCTTCCAGATAGTTTAGTCAAGGTTTTGTGCCTTGTATGCCCAAGGCCTGGCGGGACGGTTCAGCGCGGCAGCAGCCCGGCGCAACACAGCGCCACCGCGGCGTGGATGCGTTCGCCGGGATCGTGGTCCGGCAGCGGCGGGATCAGGCCCAAGGCCATTTGGCGCAGCGGCTCGGCTATCGTCATCGCCAGCAGCAGTTCGGCGGTTTGCGCCGGTTGCGGGCAGTGGATCAGGCCCTGTTCCGCCTGGCGTTCCAACCAGCCGGCCAAGAGCGCGGCGCAGCGTTGCACGCCGTGTTCCGCGTATTGCGCCAGCGCCTGTTCGCGGCCGGGAAAGTCCCCTATCAGCAGGCGGAACAGCCCTACAGCCTCACGCGTCAGCACCTTGGCCGCCACTGTGTTCAGCAAGGCCTCCAGCGCCTGGGGCAGGTGGGCGGAGGCCGTCAGCGGCTCGCTCATCGGCGCGACGAAGGCGTCGGTCCAGCCGTGAATGACCGCGCCCAGCAATTGCTCGCTGTTGTCGGCGAAGCGGTACACCGTTTTCTTGGCCACGCCCGCCCGCTGCGCCACCGCCGCCATGGTGGCGGCCTGATAACCCTGGCTCAGCAAGAGTTCGGTGGCGGCGTCCAGCACCTGTTGACGCAACTCCCGTTCCGGCATGGCGGGGCGGCCGCGCGCGCGCGGCTCCTGATCCTGGCTTGACATCTGGATATGGCTTCCTCATTATGGAAACGTGATGCGTTTCCAAATTAATGGAAGCCGCGCATCCCGCCCTGTCATTCTTCACGCCAAGGAGTGTACTGTGAATTCTCTCTATGAAACATCTTACGACGAGCTGTTGCAGCCCGGCCCGCTCATGCTGGAAACCGGCGTGCGCCGCCTGGATGATGGCCGGCTGCTGGTGGCCGCGCGAACCGAGTTGCCCGGCTGCGCCGGCCGCATGTTCGATTGGTGGTTTACTTTCTTTGATTCCACCCAGCACATCCGCTGGTGGCATCCGCACGACCATGTGGAACTGCGGGGTTGGGACGGACGCCGCTCCACCGGCCGCGGCTATGTGGGCGCCACCGTGCGCGCGGTGGAGGCGTTGGGCGAGGTCCCGCCGGTGCCGGCGGTGTTGAAATTTCACCCGCCGGAAACCTTCTTCGGGGCCGGCCGGCTCAGCGCCGCGCTGGCGCGCGGCGACGTCTCGGCTGCGGTGTGCGCGCGGATTGCCTTTGGAGAGGAGCCTCGCCTCAGCGCCGACGGCGATCCGCTGGACGGCGAGATGGTGCATCTGACGAGGGACACCGCCCATGGCGCGGTGCTGCGCAGCCGCTTTCTGCTGGGCGCGGCCGACGGCGTCGGCGAACCGGTGCCGGAACGCCTGGGCCTGGAATTGATGCGCCACTGCTACAACGAGTTCAGCTGCCTGGCGCGGCTATTGCCCTCGCTGTATTACGGCGAGCACGCCAACGGCGAGAAAGGGCCGCTGGCCTGGTAGGCCGCTCTCCGGCGGGAAGACATCCAGCCGCGCAAGACAAGCTTCACCCGGCCGTCACCGCGCTGTCATCGGCGCGTCGTAAGGTGGCGGCTGATTGAAGGACGGCGCATGGGCCATGAGGTCTATACGTCTAAACCCATTGGAGCGATGTCGATGAAACAGCTGATTGCCTTGGCCGCCGGCCTGGCCCTGTCCGGCCTGACGGCCCCTCTGGCGCAGGCCGCCACCACCCTGACCGTGTACACCGCGCTGGAGGCGGATCAGGTCAAGGAATACAAGGAGGCTTTCGAAAAGGCCAACCCGGACATCGAAATCCGCTTCGTGCGCGAATCCACCGGCATCATCACCGCCAAACTGCTGTCCGAGAAAAACAATCCCCAAGCCGACGCGGTATGGGGCCTGGCCGCCACCAGCCTGATGGTTCTGGACCAGCAGGGCATGCTGCAGCCTTACGCGCCCAAGGGCGTGGACAAGCTGAGCCCGCAATTCGTCGACAAGGCCAAGCCGCCCAAATGGACCGGCATGAATGTGTGGGCCGCCACCATCTGTTTCAACACCGTGGAAGCGGCCAAGAAAAACCTGCCCAAACCCGAGAGCTGGGCCGACCTCGCCAAGCCGGTTTACAAGGGCCAGATCGTGATGCCGCACCCGGCGTCCTCCGGCACCGGCTATCTGGACGTGTCCGCCTGGTTGCAGATGATGGGCGAAAAAAAGGGCTGGGATTATATGGACAAGCTGCACGTCAATATGGCGCAGTACGTCCACTCCGGCTCCAAACCGTGCAAGATGGCCGCCGCCGGCGAGTATCCGATAGGCATCTCCTTCGAATACCGAGGCGCCCAGCTGAAAGAGAAGGGCGCGCCCATCGACCTGATTTACCCGAAGGAAGGCCTGGGTTGGGATCTGGAGGCCACCGCCATCATCAAGGGCAGCAAGAAGCTGGCCGCCGCGCAGAAGCTGGCGGACTTCTCGGTCAGCCTGCCGGCGATGCGTTTGTATGAAAAGAACTATGCGGTGCTGGCCATGCCCGGCGTGGCCAAACCCAACCCCTTCATCCCCGCCGACTACGCCCAGCGCCTGAGCAAGAACAACTTCGCCTGGGCCGCCAAACAGCGCGAGGCCATCCTGCGCGAATGGTCGCGCCGCTATGAAAGCAAGGCCGAGCCCAAGAACTGAGCCGGTTCCCGCCATTACGCCGCCCGCCGGGCGGCGTCGTTTCATTTCAAGACACCCTGGAGTTGCGCATGAAACCGGCCGATAGTTTGGACGGCTTGTCCGAACACCTGTCCGTCCGCGGCCTCAGCCGCCGTTTTGGCGGCTTCACCGCCTTGGACGAGGTGTCCTTGTCCATCCGCAAGGGTGAATTTGTCTGCCTGCTGGGCCCGTCCGGCTGCGGCAAGACCACCTTGTTGCGCCTGATCGCCGGGCTGGACCAGCCGGACGCCGGCAGCGTCCATTTGCTGGAGCGCGACATCACTCGCGAACCGCCGGCCCGCCGCGACTACGGCATCGTGTTCCAGAGCTACGCCTTGTTCCCCAATCTCAATGTCGCGGACAACATCGCTTACGGCCTCAAGCCGCGCGGCGGCGGCGCGCGCCACGCCCGCCGCGTGCGGGAGCTGCTCGACCTAGTGGGCTTGCCCGGCGCCGAGGAAAAATACCCCGCCCAGCTGTCCGGCGGCCAGCAGCAACGCGTGGCGCTGGCGCGCGCGCTGGCCACCTCGCCCGGCCTGTTGCTGCTGGACGAGCCGCTGTCCGCGCTGGACGCGCGGGTGCGCGATAAGCTGCGCGACGAACTCAAGGGCCTGCAAAAACGCTTGGGCGTCACCACGCTGATGGTGACCCACGACCAGGCCGAGGCGCTGGCCATCGCGGACCGGGTGGTGGTGATGAACGCAGGCGGCATCGAGCAGATCGGCACGCCGGCCGAGATCTACCGCCGTCCCGCCAGCCGCTTCGTCGCGGAATTCGTCGGCGCCGCCAACTGGCTGCCGGCGCGGCGGCTGGACGGCCACGAGGCCGCCGTCGGCAACTGCCTGCTGCGCTTGGACGCGCCCTTGCCGCAGAGCGAGGCGCTGACCCTGTTCCTGCGGCCGGAAGACATCATCGTCAAGGCGCGCTGGGACGGCGCGCCCAACACCTTGCTGGCGCGGGTGGCCGACATCAGCTTCGGCGGCGCGATGACCCGGCTGCGGCTGCAGCCGGAAGCCATGCCCGGCCTGGCGTTGCACGCGGAAATCTGTCCGTCCATGCTGCAGCGCCAGCCGCTGACGCCGGGCGAGGTGGTGCCGGTGGAGTTGCCGGCCGCGCTGCTGCGCGCCTATGCCGGGGAGGGCGCATGCTGAGCCGCGCGCTGAACGGCTGGCGCGCCGCGCCGGCCTGCGGCGAGCGCCGGGCCGCCGCCGCGCTGGTGTGGACGCTGACAGCGCTGCTGGCTTTGGCGCTGGGCCTGCCGCTGCTGTTCATCTTCGGCAAATCGGTATTGGACATGGACGGCGGCTTTGTCGGCCTGGCCAATTTCGCTCAGGTATTGGACAGCCCCGGCCTGATGCGCGCCGCGCGGCACAGCCTGTGGCTGGCGCTGACCGTCACCGCGCTGGTGTTGCCGCTGGCCTTCGCCTTTGCCTGGGGGCTGAGCCGCAGCCGCGTTTGGGGCCGCGGGGTGTTCCGCCAGATCGCCTTGTCGCCGCTCTTGGCGCCGTCGCTGATGCCGGCCATCTCGCTGGTGTATTTGTTCGGCAACCAGGGCCTGCTCAAATCCTGGCTGGACGGCGGCAGCGTCTACGGCTTTTGGGGCGTGGTGCTGGGCGAGGCCTTCTATACCTTTCCGCATGCGCTGCTGATCCTGCTGACCGCGTTGTCGGCGTCGGACGCGCGTTTGTACGAGGCCGGCCGCGCGCTGGGCGCGGGCGCGCTGCGTCGCTTCCTCACCATCACCCTGCCGGGCGCGCGCTATGGCCTGGCCTCGGCGGGCCTGGTGGTATTCACCCTGGTGATCACTGATTTCGGCGTACCCAAGGTGGTGGGCGGCGACTACAACGTGCTGGCGGTGGAAGCCTTCAAGCAGGTGGTGGGCCAGCAACACTTCCCGCGTGGCGCGGTGGTGGGGCTGATGCTGCTGCTGCCGGCGGTGTTTTCCTTCTTTATCGAGCGGCGCATGGCGCGCCGCCAGCAGGCGGCGCATGGCGCGCCGCCAGCAGGCGGCGCTGGGCGCGCGCGCGGTGCCGTTTTCGCCGGGGCGTGGGCCATGGCGCGACGCGGCCGCCGGGCTGTTGTTGGCGATGATCTCGGTGCCGCTGTTGGCCTTGCTGGGCGTGGGCGTCGTGGCTTCCTTCATCAAATACTGGCCTTACGACTTAAGCCTGACGCTGGCGCACTACCAGTTCGACAGTGTGGACGGCGGCGGCTGGAGCGCTTATTTCAATAGTTTGAAGCTGGCCTGCATCACCGCCGGCGCGGGCAGCCTGCTGGTGTTCGCCGGCGCTTACGCCTGCGAGAAGCTGCCGGCCGCGCCGCTGGGCCGCGTGCTGTTGCGCTTTTTCGCCATGCTGCCGATGGCGGTGCCCGGCCTGGTGCTGGGTCTGGGCTATGTGTTTTTCTTCAACCATCCGGACAATCCGCTGCATGGGCTCTACGGCGGCATGACCTTGATGGCCGCCTGCACTATCGCCCACTTCTACACCACCGGCCACCTGACCATGAGCACCGCGCTCAAGCAACTGGACGGCGAGTTCGAAGCGGTGGCCGCCTCGCTCAAAGTGCCGTTCTGGGTGACGTTGCGGCGGGTGACGCTGCCGGTGTGCCTGCCGGCGCTGCTGGACGTGATGCGCTATCTGTTCGTGTCCGCGATGACCACGTTGTCGGCGCTGATCTTCATCGCCAGCCCGGACAACAGCCTGGCCGCGGTGGCCATCGTCACGATGGACGACGCCGGCGACACCGCGGCGGCGGCGGCGATGGCCACCCTGATCGCGCTGAGCTCGGCCGGGGTGTCGTTGTTGTTGCTGGGGCTGGAGCGAGTCTTGACCCGGCGCGGCCAGGGCTGGCGCGGCCGCGCTTGACGATGGCTCGCTTTGGCGTGACGATGTCATGTCTTGGCCCGCCGGAGTGAGGAAACGCGCATGGGATGTCCGCAAGTGTGCATGGGCGCGATGCTGCAATGCAGCTTCGGCGTCGCCCCCAGCAGCCTGATGGTGTTGCCCGCCAACCGGGTGATGGCCGGCGGCGTGCCGGCCGCCAATATCATGGACCATGTGCCCATGCTCAACGTCATGCCCTTCGGCATGTGTCAAAGCCCGGCCAACCCAATGGTGGCGGCCGCCACCGCCGCCGCCATGGGCGTGCTGACGCCCATGCCCTGCATCCCGGTCACTGCCGCGCCGTGGACGCCGGGCGCGCCCACGGTGCTGATTGGCAATATGCCGGCGCTGGACAGCAACAGCATGCTGATGTGCAACTGGGGCGGGGTGATCAAGATCAACTCGCCGGGTCAGTTCACCGTGATGATTCCCTGAGAACCTGTTTACGATCTGCTACGCGTCGTGAAACGTGGCTCGGTGAGTACACCTTCAAAATGCTCATGTACCGTGTGTACACTCCGCCTTTTCAGCTGTTGTCGCCTTGTCTCGCTCTTGCTGCGAGACTTTGAACAGGTTCCGCTCTGGAAGCCTGTTTGCGTTTGAGCGACCGGGTTTTGGCGCCGACAGCTGGCGCTTGTTCATCAGCCTATAGGTCAGGCAGCCGACGGACGGCGGCTTGATGAAAATCAAACGTTTAATTTAAATGGCATTTTAATTTATGGGCTTCTTGCCGATTGGCATGAATCAACCTTCTCAAGCAAGGAGCCGTCATGAGCTTTTCCCATTGTCTCGCCGCCGCTGCACTCAGCCTGGCCGTCGCTTCCGCCTTCGCCGTCACCATCACCCCGCCGGGCCCCGGCGGCGCGGCCATGCCGTTTTCCGCGGTGGGGCCGGCCAAGGTGGGCAAGCTGGGCATTGATCTGGATTGCAAGGCGGTGTTCAGCGGCACCGTGGACGGTTACGGCAATGTGGCCATCACCAGCGCCTCGTTCAGCGGCGGCGCGCTGTGCAAGCTGATCAAGCCCACCGCCTCGGTCGCCTCGCCGTGGACCGGTCACGTGGACACCGCGACTCAACTGACTTTGGATAATGTGTCGGTGAATGTGAAATCGCCGATCGCCGGCGGCCTGTGCGGTCCCACCAAGATTGTGGGCAGCGTGGCCGACAACGGCAGCGAAACCGTGATCGGCCTGGATGCGGCTCAGTTGTCCGGCGGCTGTTCCATTACCGCGACGTTGAACACTACGCCGTATATGCGGGTTACGCCCTAGAACCTGTTTACGATCTGCTGCGCTGCGTGAGGCGTGACACGGTGAGTACCGCCTCGAAATGCTCATGTGCACTATGAACATTCCGCTTTCTCAGCCGTTTTCGCCTTGCCTCGCCCTTGCTCGCGAGACTTGAACAGGCTCTTGGCGATCGGCATTGAAAACGCCTTAATGGACCCCTGACGCGCCGCATGGCGGCTTCAGGGGTTTTGTTTATGCGGGCGGAAGCCGGCGGCCTTCTATTCAACGGGCCGGCGTCTGGAGAAAATGCTCGACGATGCGTTCGGTTTCGCCGGACTGCTTCATCGCCTGCAAGGCCGCGCTCAGCTTGCCGGCCAGAGAGGCCGGGTCCAGCCGTTGCGGGTAGTTGTCCGGGCTTAGCGGCTGGTCGGAGCGGTAATCCGGGTTGGGCAGCGCCCGGTAAAAGCGCGAATGCTTGGAAAAGCCCATATGCATTGCCTGCCAGGGCTCCAGCGACGGGTGCAGCGTCAGCCCGGCTGGCCGCAGCCGTTCCCAGTAGAAGCGCAGCGTGAGTTCGTCATAGATGTAGAAATCCGCCTTGCCGGCGCTGATCAGGCGGAAGGCGCGTTCGACATCCAGCTCCGGCACTTGCAGCAACTTGGTGCGCGCTTGCCAGGGAGGGGGAAGCAGGTCCGGGTTGCCCAGGCTGCGCAACTCAACATTATTATCCAGATCGGCGTAGCCGCGTACGGGCGCGTGTTTGGCGCGGGTAATGATCACATGGCGCTCACGCAGGCCGTTGGCCACAAACAGGACGATTGGTTCGCGCTCCGCGTTGTAGGTATAGCCGGGGTAGAAGTCCACCTCGCCCTGCGCCAGCGCTTGCAACACCCGCTTCTTTGGCAGACGCACCACTTTCAGCGTGCAGCCGATGCGCTGGCAGGCGCGGCTGTACAGGGTTTTATAGATGCCGTCGTCGCTCTCGTCCTCGATATAGGGACGCCGCTCATTGGTGCGGTAGCCCATCACCAGCTCGGGGTCTTGCGCCCATGCGGGGAAGGCCTGGACCGCAATGGCGGTGATGAAAAGGCAAAGCGCGAGACGCATGACGGTCCCTCCGGTCGTTCGTTTTCAGCTTATGTCATTCCCGTCGCCAGCGCGCGGCGGAGACAAATACATGATAGAAATAGATAGGTTTTCGCAAAATTCATCGCTTTTTCAAATGTATGTCCACTTGCACAATGCTGACCGCAGCCATGTGGCTGAAAACCGGTCTTGGAGACGCGGCGATGAGTACTAGACGACACTTCCTGGGCGCTAGCCTGTTGACGGCGGGGAGCCTGCTGGCCGCCCGCGGCTGGAGCGGCGCGCCGAGCGCGGCCGGCTACCGCATGCCGGACGAGGGCGAACGCCACGCGGCCACCTGGATGGCCTTTGGTCCCAGCCTGGCGGTGTGGGGCGATGCCTTGCTGCCGGTGGTGCGGCGCGATCTGGCGCGGGTGGCTCAGGCCATCGCCGCCCACGAGCCGGTGCGCATGCTGGCGCGCGCCGAGGACATGGAACTGGCGGCCAAGCTGTGCGGCCCCAAGGTGGAGCTGCTGGAGCAACCGCTGGACGATTTGTGGATACGCGACAGCGGCCCGGTCTTCGTCAAGGGCGAAGGCGGGGCGCCGGCGGCGGTGGATTTCAACTTCAACGGCTGGGGCGGCAAGCAGGCGCACCGTCGGGACGCCAAAGTGGCCGCCGCGGTGGCGGCCAAGAGCGGGGCGCCGGCCGTGAGGACCTCGTTGGTGCTGGAGGGCGGCGGCATTGAAGTGGACGGCGAGGGAACCGCCATCATCACGGAAAGCTGCGTGCTCAACCCCAACCGCAACCCCGGCTGGAACAAGGCGCGGTGCGAGCGCGAACTGCGCCGGCTGCTGGGCGTGGACAAGGTGATCTGGCTGCCCGGCATCGCCGGCCGCGACATCACCGACGGTCATACCGATTTCTACGCCCGTTTCGTCCGCCCCGGCGTGGTGGTGGCCGGCTTGGACACGGATCCGCAGTCCTACGATTACGCTGTGACCCGTCGCCACCTGGCCTTGCTGCGTCAGGCGCGGGACGCGCGCGGCCGCAAGCTGGAGGTGGTGGTCTTGCCGGGGCCCGAGCGGGTGCGGCCCGAGTACGAGGGCCATGAGATGGCGGCGGGCTACATCAATTTCTTTGTCTGCAACGGCGCGGTGATTGCGCCGGAGTTCGGCGACGCCAAGGCGGACCGCAACGCGCGGGCGGCGCTGCGCGAGTTGTTTCCGCAGCGCGAAGTGGTGCAGTTGAACATCGACGGCATCGCAGCCGGCGGCGGCGGCATTCATTGCGCCACCCAGCAGCAGCCGGCCTGAGAACCCGTTTACACGCTGCCGCGCGTTGGCGATACGGCGTTGAAAACGAGCTCACAATGCTCATGCGCCGCCTGTACATTCCGCTTTCTTAGCCGCTGCGCCTTCTTCTTGCTTGTGGGACGTTGAGCAGGTTCTCAGCTCGCGGGATCGTAAACATGTTCTAATCGGGCGGCGTAGAAGGCAATATCGCCTCCACGCCGGCCCAGGCCGGAAACCAAGAGGACATATCCGGATGGATAGAGGCAGTAACAGCGGCGGGCCTAAGGCGGGCGAGTGGGAAGACCAGGCAACCGGCGAGCTTGGCCGTCTGCCGTCGCTGCGGCTGCTGACCGGTTTCGAAGCCGCCGCGCGCCTGGGCAGCGTCTCCCGCGCCGCCGAGGCGCTGCACCTGTCGCAGTCCGCGGTCAGTCACCAGATTCAACAGTTGGAAGCCTTTGTCGGCCAGCCCTTGTTCCAGCGCGTGGGCCGCGGCATCGAACTTACCTTTGCCGGCGAAATGCTGCAGCAGAGCGTGCGACGCGCGCTAGACACGCTGCGGCGCGGGCTGGACCGCATCGCGGTGTACACCGATCCGGGCCTGGTGGTGCTGGTGGGGCCGGCTTTTTTGCTGCACGGCTGGCTGCAGGGGCGCTTGGACCGCCTGCGCGCAGCCCACCCCGACATCGTGCCGCTGCTGTCCACGGATGAAGAACCGGGTCAGGCCGATGAGATCGACGTCGACATCGTCATCGGCCGGCAGCCGCTGGCGATGGCCGGCTGGGAAGACGCGGCCTGGCTGCGCGAGGACTGGCGTTTTGTCGCCGAGCCGGCCTTGGCGGAACGGCTGGCGGCGCTGCCGGCCGAGCGTCATCCGCAACTGACGCGCTTGATCTGCCTGGAAAAAGCCAGCATGCCGGAGGCGGCCGCCGCCGCGATGCAGTCCATGCTGCCGCGCTTCGGCATCGCCGCCGCCTACGACGCGCCGCAGTTGGCGCTGGACGCGGCCTTGCGCGGCCACGGCATCGCCTGCCTGCCGTCTATGGCCTTGGAAGAAGCGCTGGCAGAAGGCCGGCTGCGCGAACTGGCCGGCTACCCGCGCCAGCCGGGCGCGCAATGGTGGTTGTCCCGGCCGAGAGACGCTCTGCGCAGCGAGGCGATGGCGGGTATGTTCGATTGGTTGCGGAAAGAGGGCGGCTGCGAGTAGGCGGCGCCTCAGAGCCTGCTCAAAATCTGCTGAGCGTTGGCGATACGGCGTTGAAAACGTCCTCGAAATGCTCATGCCCCGTGTGTGCACTCTGCTTTTTCAGCCGTTTTCGCCTTGTCTCGCCCTTGTTCTCGAGATCGTAAACAGGTTCTTAGCCCGTCAGTTGTTCCCGTCGCGGCAGGTCCGGCCCTCGCCGCGCGCAGGTCAGGGCTGCTGCGCGCGTTGCGAAGCGGACGAGATCCTCGGTTTCCGCCCGGCTCAGCGCCGCCAGCCCGTCCGGGCTCAGCCGGTCCAGCTCGGCCAGCCGGCACAGCAGCGCGGCCTGGAAGCTATCGCCGGCGCCCACGGTGTCCACAACCTGAACGGCGGCGGCTGGATGTTCCCATTCGCCGTGACGGCGGCTGAAGACGCGAACGCCTTGTTCGCCGCGGGTGAGCAGCAGCAACTGGCATGGCGGGGCGAGCCAGCGGCGGGCGCAGGCTTCGACCTCCTGCCCCGGATACAGCAGGGTCAGATCCTCGACGCTCACCTTGATCAGATGGGCGTGGCGGCGATGGATGTCCAGGCATTGCCGCCAGCGCGCTCGTTCCGGCTCCACGTTCAGCCGCAGATTGGGGTCCAGCGAGATCAGACGCCGGCCGCTTTCGCGTGTCGCCAGCGCTTGCAACGCCTCGCCGCCGGGGCGGCTCACCAAGGCGTAGGAGCCGAAGTGCACGGCGGCGATTTCGTCTTCCAGCGTCGGCAGTTCTTCAGGACGTAGGCTGGCCTCCGGCGCGCGCTCGCCATAAAAGCCGTACTGCGGCTGGCCGCCTTCGTCCACGCTCACCATCGCCAGCGTGGTGGGCAGATCGCGCGGCAGCAGATAGCGGCTGTCCACTCCCTCCTGTTCCAACAGCCGCCGCAGCTGTGCGCCCAGATAATCGTTTGACAAGGGCGTCAGCAGGGCCGAGCGCCGGCCCAGCCGCGCCAGGCCCCGAGCCACATTGAACGGCGAACCGCCGGGCACGGCGCGGTAGTTCAGTTGCGGCCATTCCGCCGCGCCGGGTTCCAGGAAAAAATCGTACAGGGCTTCGCCGCAGCACAGAATCATATGGGGGTCTCCGCAAGTGAGGGGGGGCGCGCCTGGTAGAGCGCGCGAAAGTGACGCAGACGAGCTTGCAAGGCCTGAAGCCGGGCGGGGTCCGGGGCGTGGAGCGCTCGCGGCGACGGTTTGACGCAGACGGCGCCGAGGTCGCTGCCGTCTGCCAGCCAGCCCAGGCGAGCCGCGCCCAGCGCAGCACAGGCTTCGCCGCCCTGATGGGTGAGAATCTCGGTGTCCAGCGCGTCGGCCAGCAATTGCGCCCAGAACGGGCTGCGCGCGCCGCCGCCCACCAGGGACAAGGCTCGCGGAGCGGCGCCGGCGGCGCGCAGCGCGTCCAGCCCGTCCGCCATGCCGAAGGCGACGCCCTCCAGCACCGCGTAGCCCAGCGCGGCGCGGCAGTGCGCCTGGCTCAGGCCCCAGAAGGCGCCGGGGGCGAAGGGGTCGTTGTGCGGTGTGCGCTCGCCGGACAAATAGGGCAGGAATACCGGCGCGGCGGCTTGCTCCGCCGGGCTCAGCCGCTCTATTTCCGTCAGCAGCGTGGCCTCGTCCACGCTGGCCAGGCGGCAGAACCAGCGCAGGCAGCTGGCGGCGGACAGCATCACGCTCATCAGGCTCCAGCAAAGGGGCAGCGCGTGGCAGAAGGCGTGCAGCGCCTGCGCCGGATTGGGGCGGAAACGATCGTTGACGACGAAGATCACCCCAGAGGTGCCCAGAGACAGGAAGCCGTCGCCCGGGGCGATCGCGCCGATGCCGACGGCGCTGGCCGCGCCATCCCCGGCGCCGCCGGCGATCAGAGGCGGCTGAGCGATGCCCCAGGCGGCCGCGGCTGCCGGGCTCAGCCTCCCGGCCGGAGCCAGTCCTTCCACCAGCCGCGGCATCTGACGACGCGAAAGTCCGCCGGCCTCCAGCAACTCGTCGGACCAGTCGCGGCGGCCCACGTCCAGCCACAAGGTGCCGGAGGCGTCCGAGGTGTCGGTGATCTTGTCGCCGCACAGGCGCAGGCGCAGATAGTCCTTGGGCAGTAGCACGGTGGCGACGGCGCGGAAGGCGTCCGGTTCATGCCGCGCCAGCCAGCGCAACTTGGGCGCGGTGAAACCCGGCATGGCCAGGTTGCCGGCGACGGCGTGGAGCTTCGGCGCGGCGGCGGTCAGCTCGGCGCACTCGGCCACGCTGCGCAGGTCGTTCCACAAGATAGCCGGCCGCAGCACCCGGTCCCGGTTGTCTAGCAGCACCGCGCCGTGCATCTGGCCGGACAGGCCCACGGCGCGGGTGGCGGCCAGTGCGGCCGGCGCCTGTTCGCGCAGCTTGGCGACCGCCGCGCAGGCGGCGCGCCACCAATCTTCCGGGTCTTGTTCGGCCCAGCCCGGCCGCGGCCGCGAGACGTCCAGCGCCGCGCCGGCGCTGGCGAGCGGGCGGTTGTCGCCGTCCAGCAGCACGGCCTTGATTTCCGACGTGCCCAGATCAATGCCTAGATACATGGTTTTGTCCTTGGATGGAGTAGCGGACGGCCGGGTGGCGGCGCTCTCGCGCAGTCTATCCCCGTCCGCGGCTTTCCAGCCAGCGGTCCACCCGCGCCAGCGCGGCGCGCAAGGGCGCGGCCAACGCCGGGGCGCCGGCCAAGGGGCCCCATAGCCCTGGGTCCGCGCAGAAGGCGGCTACCGGGTCGGCGGCCGCCAACATGCGATGGCAGGCGGCGATGTCCATGCTGCCGTCCTGGTAGGAGTAAGCCAGCCGGCCGGCGCGCCAGCGTTGCAAAAAGCGTAGGAACAGCGCCGGCAGCATGGCGCAGGCGTCCGGCCGGCGGCCGGCGGCGATGGATTCCCGCAGCGTGGGCGCAATGAAGCCGGGCAGCTTGGCGTAGCCGTCCGCCGCCACGCGCTGATTGCTGTCGCACAGCGCCGGATTGCCGAAGCGCTCCAGCACGCTGTCGCGGTAGCCGGCCAGATCCAGCGGGCTGGGGCTAAGGCAGGGGATTACATCCTGGCTGACGTAGTCGTAAGCCAGCCGCCGGATGTCCGGGTCCGCCGCCCCCTGATGGATGAAGTCCAGGCCAAGCAGGCTGCCGGCCCAGGCGATGCCGCTGTGGCTGGCGTTGAGGATGCGAATCTTGGCTTCCTCATAGGGTTGGACGTCGGCCACCAGCTGCGCGCCGACGCGCTCGAGCGCCGGGCGGCCGGCGGCGAAGCGATCCTCTATCACCCATTGAGTGAAGGATTCCGCGGTGATCGCGCAAGGGTCGCGCCAGCCGGTGGCGATGGCCACCCGTTCCGCCAGTTCCGGCGGCGGCCGCGGGGTGATGCGGTCCACCATGGCGTTGGGGCAACTGCTGTGGCGGCGCGTCCACGCCAGCAGCTCGTGTTCCTGGCGCAGGGTCAGAAACTGTTCCAGGCCCTGGCGGAAGCGTTCGCCGTTGTGGCGCAGATTGTCGCAATTGAGCAAGGTGAGCGCGCCGCCGCCGCGCGCCGCGCGCGTGCGCAAAATCGCGGCAACCGCGCCGTACAAGGTATTGAGCCCTCCGTGCAAATCGTCCGCCAGCTCCGGATTGGCGGTGTCCAGCGCCTGCTCCTGGTTCAGGTAGTAGCCGGCTTCGGTGACGGTGAAGGAGATCACCCGGGTGGCCGGATGCGCGCCTTCGTCTATCAGCGCGCTCAGCCGGCGGTTCCAGGGCAGCACCGCGTCAATGGCGCGGATGCGCCGGTAGAGGCGCTCGCCGGCCGGACTGACCGTTTCCAGCGTGTACTGGCCTTGTTGCGCCGCCAACTGCTCCAGTAGCGGGTTCTGGTCGGCGCGGATATTGCCGACGGCCAGCCGCCAGGGCTCGGCGCCGGCGCCGGCCAGTTGGTCCAGATAGGCGGCTTGGTGGGCTCGATGGAAGGCGCCGGCGCCGATGTGCAGCCAGCGCGGCGGGGGTGAGGTGAGTGTCATCGTTTGGCTCCGTGGTGGCCTAGGGCTGCGGCGAGACGGTTTGGCGCGGCAGGGCCTGGCCGTTTTCGCGGAACAGGTGGCAGTGCCGCGGCAGGGCGTTGAAGCCCGTTTCGTCGCCGGCGGCGAAGTTCTGCGCGTCAGAGATTCTGCTGATCAGCGACTCGTCGGAGTCCGGGGTCTCGGCGTACAGATAGGCGCAGTCGCCCAGACTTTCCACCGCGGCCACGCGTGCGCGTAGCGCCGCTGGCGCGGCGGAGGCCGGCTGCAGGTGTTCCGGGCGGATGCCGACGGTGACGACGTCGCCGGGCGTCAGATTTTGCGCCTCCACCGCCGCCAGCAGTTCGCCGCCGCCGTCCAGGCGCACGGCCACGCCTTCCGGCAGGATGCTCAGCACGCGGGCCGGCAGAAAATTCATCCGGGGCGAGCCGATGAAGCCGGCGACGAAGCGGTTGGCCGGATGGTGGTACAGCGCGCGCGGCGCGCCCACCTGTTCTACGCGGCCGGCCGACAGCACCACGATCTTGTCCGCCAGCGTCATCGCTTCGACTTGGTCGTGGGTCACGTAGATCATGGTGGTTTTCAGTTGCTGGTGCAGGCGGGCGAACTCCAGCCGCATTTTGACCCGCAGCGCCGCGTCCAGATTGGACAGGGGCTCGTCGAACAAGAACACCTTGGGTTGGCGGGTGATGGCGCGGCCTATGGCCACCCGTTGGCGCTGTCCGCCGGACAGAGCCTTGGGCTTGCGCTCCAGCAGGTGGTCAATGTGCAGGATGGAGGCGGCGCGGCGCACTGCTGCGTCGATCTCGGCGCGGCTCTTGCCGGCCAGCTTGAGGCCGAAGGCCATATTGTCGTACAAGCTCATATGCGGGTAGAGCGCGTAGGACTGGAACACCATGGCGATGCCGCGCTTGGCCGCGGGCACCTCGTTCATGCGTTCGCCGCCTATCTCCAACTCGCCGGCGCTGATCTCCTCCAGGCCGGCGATCATGCGCAACAGCGTGGACTTGCCGCAGCCGGACGGGCCGACGAAGACGACAAACTCGCCGTCGTCGATGTGCAGTTGAATATCGGACATCACTTCCGGACCGTCGCCGTAGCGTTTGCCCACATTGCGCAATTGGACGCTTGCCATGCGTTTTCTCCTTACTCGTATTTCAGAACGGACGGGCTTGCAGCCGGCGCACCAGCTCCGGCAGCCGCCGCATATCGTCGAAGACCTGGCCGGCACCGGCTGCCAGCAGCCGCTCCGCGTGGCCGGCGGCGATGTGGCCGGCGCCCGCGAAGCCCAGCACGCGCAGGCCGGCGGCGCGGGCGGCGGTGACGCCGGTAACGCTGTCCTCCAGCGCCAGGCAGTGATCCGGCGCGGCGCGCAGCGAGCGGCAGGCCGCCAGGTAGACATCCGGCGCCGGCTTGGCCGCGCCCACCTCGTCGGCGCAATGCACGCGGCCCTGGAACAAGGGCCACAGTCCGGTGCGGCGCAGGGCCGTGCGCACCCTCGCCCCGGCGCTGTTGCTGGCCACCGCCTTGGGCAAGGGAATGGCCCGCAAGGCGGCGGCCACGCCGGGGACGGCCCGCAGCCGCGACGCCACCTCGGCGTCCACCGCGCGGCGGATGCGCGCGATCTCGTCCGGCGTCAGCGGCAAGGGGTGCTGGCCGGCGATGTCGGCCAACAGAGCCTCCAGCGTCATGCCCAGCCGCGGCTGGATCACGGCGGCCGCGTCCACCCCGGGCGGCAAGCGCGCCGCCAGTTGTATTTGCAGTGCCCGCTGGGCGGCGGCCTCGCTGTCCAGCAGCACCCCATCGCAGTCGCAGACCAGATGGGCGACGGCGCCGCTCATTTGACCGCACCGAATGTCAGGCCGCGCACCAGCTGCTTTTGCGTCAGCCAGCCCAGCGCCAGGATAGGCGCCACCGCCAGCAGGGAGGCGGCGGACAGCTTGGCCCAGAAGAGGCCCTCCGGGCTGGAGTAGGAGGCGATGAACACCGTCAGCGGCGCGGCGTGGGCGCTGGACAGATTGATGCTCCAGAAAGCCTCGTTCCAGCTCAGAATCAACAGCAGCAAGCTGGTGGAGGCCAGGCCGGGCAGCGCCATCGGCAGCAGCAGGTGGACGATCTCCTGCCACAGGCCCGCGCCGTCTATGCGCGCGGCCTCCAGTATTTCGCGCGGGACTTCGCAGAAATAGGTGTAGGCCATCCATACCGCGATCGGCAGATTGGCCAGCGCGTAGACCAGCGCCAGTCCGGTCACGGTATCCAGCAGGCCGCCCTGTTTCAGCAGCAGATAGACCGGCAGCAGCACGCCCACCGAAGGCAGCATCTTGGTGGACAGCATCCATAGCAATAGCGGCTGCGCGCGCGCGCCGGGATGGAAAGCCAGGCTGTACGCTGCCGGCACCGCCAGCACCAGGCTGAGCGCGGTGGCGCCAAAGGACACGGCGATGGAATGGCCGGCAAAGGCCAGGTAGTCGCTGCGGGCGAAGACCTCGCGAAAGCTGTCCAGCGTGGGCTGAAACCACAGGCTGAGCTGGTAGGCCTGGGCCTCGGTCTTGAAGGCGGTCAGCAGCATCCACAAGATGGGGAAGAACAGCAGCAGCGCGATCAGCCAGGCCGAGGCGGAGGTGGCGGCGTAGCGCCAGGACAGGGTTGGTTTACCATTCATGCTTGCCTCTCCTCCTTGAAGTTTTGCGCCAGCATGCGGATCAGGAACACCGCCACGATATTGGCCAGCACCACCGCCAGCACGCCGCCGGTGGAAGCCAGGCCGACATCGAACTGCTGCAGGCCCACCGCGTAGATCAAAAAGGACAGCGTGGTGGTGGCGGTGCCGGGGCCGCCGCCGGTGGTGGCGTAGATCTCCGCGAACACTGACAGCAGAAAGATGGTTTCAATCATCACCACCACGCCGATGGGCCGCCTCAGGTGAGGCAGGATGATGTGGAAGAACATGGCCAGCGGGCCGGCGCCGTCGATCTGGGCCGCCTCTTTCTGTTCTGGGTCCAGCGACTGGATGGCGGTGAGCAGGATCAAGAAGGCGAAGGGCAGCCATTGCCAGCTGACGATCAGGATGAGCGAGAACATCGGGTATTGGCCCAGCCAGTCCACCGGCGGCAGGCCCAGCGCTTGCGCGGCGGCGGCGAACAGGCCGTAGACCGGGTGCAGCAGCATATTTTTCCAGATCAGCGCGCCCACGGTGGGCATTACGAAGAAGGGCGCAATGGCCAGCAGCCGGGCCGGGCCGCGGCCGAAACAGGGCTGGTCGAACAGCACCGCCATTAGCACGCCGCCGACGACGGAGATCAGCAGCACCGCGCCGGTTAGCAGCAAGGTGTTGGCGATGGAGGGAAAAAAGGCCGGGTCGCTCCACAGAAAGCGGTAATTGTCCAAGCCGGCGAAGCCGGATTCGTCCGGGCTCAGCAGGCTGTAGCGGTTGACCGAGAAATACAGGGTCATCGCCAGCGGCACCAGCGACCACAGCAACAGGCTGAGCACCGCCGGCGCCAGCAGCCAGCGCTGCGCGCCGCCGCGGCGTGTCCTGGAAGGCGGGGCCGCGCCGGCGGCGGCGCGCAAAGTATGAGCGGGAGAGGGCATGGGGTTTCCTCCGGACCGCCGTGGCGGCGGTCGTGGGTGGATGGGGGCGGCGAAGCGCTGGGAACAGGCTCTTGGGTTCTGATGCTTACGGCTTTTGATAGCCGCCCTGCCGCACCGCCCGTTCCGCCGCCGCCTGGCCGGCTTTCAGCGCGGCGTCCACGCTGCTTTGACCGGCTAGCGCGCCGGAAACGGCCTGGCCCACCACGGTGCCGAAGGACTGGAACTCCGGGATGCCGACATATTGGATGCCGGTGTAGGGCACTTTTTTCAGCGCCGGGTCGTTGGGATTAGCCTGCTGGATCGCCGCCAGCACGAATTTGGCGAAGGGCGCGGCCTTCAGATATTCCGGCTGTTGGTAAGTGGACAGGCGGGTGCCGGGCGGCACCGAAGTCCAGCCCTGATCCTTGGCCACCAGCCGGATGTAGTCCTTGGAGGTGGCCCATTGGGCAAACTGTTTGGCCGCCGCTTGCTGACGCGAGGATTGGGGCACCGCCAGTGCCCAGGACCACAGCCAGCTGGAGCCCTTGGGCGTCACCCCCGTCGGCGCCTGGGCGAAGCCCACTTTATCCGCCACCTGAGACTCCTTGGGATTGAACAACAGCCCTGCGGCCACGGTGGCGTCTATCCAGATACCGCATTTGCCGCTGGCGAACAGGGTTAGATTCTCGTTGAAACCGTTGGTGCTGGCGCCGGGCGGGCCGTAGCGGCGCATCAAGTCCACGTAGAAGTTCAGCGACTGCTTCCACTCCGGGCTGTCTATCGTCGGCCGCCATTGCTCGTCGAACCAACGGCCGCCGTTGGTGTGCACCAAGGTGGACAGATAGGCCATGTTCTCGCCCCAGCCGGCCTTGCCGCGCAGGCAGATGCCGTACACCCCGCCTTTTTCCTTCAGCGTTTTGGCGAAACCGGCGATCTGCTGGTAAGTGGGCCGCTCCGGCATGTTCAGCCCCAGTTTGGCGAACAAGTCCTTGCGGTAATAAGTCATCGAGCTTTCCACGTAGAAGGGCAGCGCGTATAGCTGGCCCTTGTAGGACAGCGCGTCGCGCGCGGTCTTGACCACATCGGCCAGCTCATAGCCGGGCGCCAGTTGATCCATAGGCTGCAACCAGCCTTTTTTGGCCCAGATCGGCGCTTCGTACGTGCCTATCGTCATCAGATCGAATTTGCCGCTCTTGGTGGCGATATCGGTGGTGACGCGTTGGCGCAGCATGTTTTCTTCCAGCACCACCCAGTTGAGCTTGATGCCGGGGTTTTGGGCCTCGAAAGCCGGGGACAGCTTTTTCAGCGTGATCATGTCCGGGTTGTTCAGCGTGGCGATGGTGAGGGTGGCGGCGTGGGCGGAGCCGGCCAGCAGCAGAGCGGCGGCCAGCGGGAAGCGGTAGGGTCTGGTCATGGCGTTTCTCCTTGCTTGAAGCGTTGCGGACAAAGCTTGTGCGGCCGGCTTGCCGTGTGCGATGCGGCGGCCCGGCTTGGGCGGTGTCAACGGTTGTGGATCGGGTCTTGCAGCGTGGGACAGGGTGGTTTGCTGGCGCGGGCGCGGCGGCTCAGCTCATCCAGTTGCCGCCGTCCACGTTCAGCGTCTGGGCGGTGATGTAGTCCGCGTCGGCGGAGGCGAGAAACACCGCCGCGCCGCATAAATCCTCCGGCCTGCCCATGCGGCCCAGCGGCACCGCCGCGCCCACGCGTCGTTTTTTCTCGCCGGGGGCGAGGCCCTCGTAACGGGCGAACTGCGCGTCCACCTGCTCCCACATCGGCGTGTCCACCACGCCGGGCGCGATGGCGTTGACGTTGATGCCGTGCGGAGCCAGCGCCAAGGCGGCTGACTGGGTGTAGCTGATCACAGCCGCCTTGGTGGCGCAGTAATGGGCTACTAGCGCCTCGCCGCGGCGGCCGGCCTGGGACGACAGATTGATGATCTTGCCGCCCTCGCCCTGGGCCACCATTTGCCGCGCCGCCGCCTGCATCAGAAAGAACATGCCCTGGACATTGACCGCGAACAGCCGCTGATAGCTGTCCCAACTGGCTTCCAGCAGCGGGGCCAGATCAAACAGCGCCGCGTTGTTGTAGAGGATGTCGACGCGGCCGAAGCGCTCGATCGCGGCGCGGACGATGTGTCCGATATCGTCGCGCTTGCTAATGTCGGCGGCCAGCAAGGCCGTGTTGTCCGCATCCGGCCCGTCGGCAAGGGCTTGCAGCTCAGGGCTCAGCCGCAGGTCCACCAGCAGGCAGCGAGCGCCTTCGGCCAGGTAGCGGCGCGCCACCGCCAGCCCGATGCCGCTGGCCGCGCCGGTGACGATGGCCACCTTGTGTTTCAGCTTCATGATTTCTCCTCCTGATAATTTTTGAGCATTTGCTCTTTTTTTGGGCAAATATTCGATAAAATGCAGGAGGCTGTCAAGCGCGGAGAGCGAAAAAGAAGTGCTGCATAGCAGCATGATTTTAAAAGGCTATTTCTTCGCTTTCGCGGCAAATGAAGCGCGATGCGCCAATCGTTTAGAATGCGTGTCTCCGCGTTGCGGACGCGGGCGGGGCCACATCAAGCGAGGAGGGTGTTTTGTCCAAACAGCAGGAAAAGCTGGACCAGGCGGCGCGGGCCGCCTGGCTGTATTACGTGGCGGGCAAGACCCAGAACGAGATCGCCGAGCAGTTGCAAGTGTCGCGCCAGGTGGCGCAGCGGCTGGTGGCGGCGGCGGTGGACCAGGGCCTGGTCAAGGTGACGGTGGCGCATCCGGTGGCGGCCTGCCTGGCATTGGCGGAAGCCTTGCGCCAGCGTTTTGGTCTGCAGCTGTGCGAGGTGGTGCCGGCCGACGGCGACGCCCCGGCCGAATTGCGCAAGAAGCTGGCTGTGGCCGGCGCGCGCGTGTTCGAGAGCTATTTGCAGCAGCCGCGCCCGCTGGTGGTGGCCCTGGGGTCCGGCCGCACGCTCAAGGCCGTGATCGACGAACTGGGCGACATTCACAGCCCGCAGCACCGGCTGGTGTCGCTGATCGGCACCATCGCCCACGACGGCTGTTCCAACCGCTACGACGTGGCCTTGCCGGCGGCGCAGAAAACCCAGAGCCGCTACTATCTGCTGCCGGCGCCTTTGTACGCCGACAGCGCCGACGACCGCGCGCAATGGTGCAACCACCGGCTGTACCGGGCGGTGGAGGCGCTGGGCGCGGAGGCCGACGTGGCCTTCATCGGCATCGGCGCCATTGCGCCGGGCTGCCCCTTGCAGGAGGACGGCTTCCTGGATCCGCAGGAGATTGCCGGGCTGATGGCGCGTGAAGCGGTGGCGGAGCTGCTGGGCCGGCCGATGGACAGCGCCGGCCGGCTGGTGGGCGAAACGGTGCAGGAGCGGGTAACCAGCCTGGCCTTGAGGCCGCGGCCGGCCAAACCGGTGATCGCCTTCGCCGGCGGCGAGGACAAGGCGGCCGCCATCCTGGCGGCGCTGCGCGGCGAATGGCTGTCCGGCCTGGTTACTGACGAGGCCTGCGCGCGGCGGATATTGGAGGGATGAGGGGCGCCCGCCGCGTGTATCTCCCATGGCGCCAGCGCAGCCCAAGCATCAGGCAATGCGGGCCGATGGGCGTTCAGGACGTTACCGCCTCCAGCTTGGCCGCGGCCAGCTGCAAACGTTGTTGCAAAGGCTCCAGCAAAGCCCACAGCGCCTTGCCGCGCAGTTGCGCGTTTTCCGTGTGGCGCAGCATCAGCAGCAGCGCGCTCAGCGCCTCGCAGCATTGGCGCAGTTCGTCGGCGATGTCGTCGTAGTGTTCGCAGCAGCGGGACAGATAGGCCAGTTCAAGGTCGATGGCGGCGAGGGCGGGGTTGTCGCTGCGCTGCGCGTGCAACTGCTGGACGGTCTTGATCAGGCGGGCGGGCGGTTTGGCCGGCGGCGGTTTGGCGAATAGGGCGAGGAGGTTGCGTATCGGCATGGAGGCTCCTAGAAGTCCGTTATGGGCTGGCGCGGGGCGTGGTCCGCTGGGCGGAAGCCGGACCGGCTGGATTCGCGATTTCGAGATGAGCGGCTTAGAATGCACGAATCGTGTCGGAACTCCGGTTCCGCCTTGACCCAAGGGCGGCCTGGCGGGTGGCCGCGGGGCTTATCCGCTGACTGGTTTGGCTGGCCTTGGCGGCGTTAGCCTGTTGAGTCATTGGCGTGACGCTATCTCACCACGATCGCGGTTAATTGCAAATGCGAGCGTGGTCCGCAATTTTAAAATATAAATATATTCAATAAAATCAACTCATTGCAGTGACCGTGAATGTGGTTTTTCCGTCTATCCGCTTCGTTCCTTGTTGAAGCTGAGAGCCTGTTCAGGGCGCTGGGGGGCTCAAGCGGGACAAGGCGTTGCGGCTGAGGCAGCGGAATGGCGGCGCGGCGCGGTACAAGGCGCCATGAAGCGCAGCAGACTTTGAACCGATTCTGAGGGGGTGGATATTGGAATCTCTTGGCAAACGATTGAGGTTTATCCGCGACACGGTGCTGAAAGAAGCGCGCGACGTCACTGCGCAGAAACTGGGCATATCGCTGGTGTCGCTGCAGAACTACGAAGGCGGCACGCGCAAACCGTCCGCCGTGCTGGTGGCCAAGTTTTCGCGGCTGACCGGCGCGCGGCTGGATTGGCTGCTGTTTGGCGAAGGGGAAGCCTTGCCGGGGGCGACGGGGCCGCGCACCGGCGAGCCCTTGGCGCCGTATGCGCCGCAAGGCGCGCATGTGGAGGTGCCGTGTTACGGCGACGGCGCGACTCTGCCGCTGGCGCTGGGCTGGCTGGAATCCCGGCTCAAGTTGCCGGCCGGCCAGCTGGCGGCGGTGGCGGTGGCGGGCGATGCGATGGACGGCGTGTTGAATGACGGCGACCTGGCCCTGATCAACCGGGCGGAAACCCAGCCGGGCAGCGGCTTGTACGCGCTGGAACTGGACGGCGAGGTGGTGGTGCGCCGGGCGCAGAGGCTGCCGGGCGGCAAGCTGGGTTTGTCCAGCGCCAATGAGGCTTATCCGCCGTTTGAGGTGGACCTGGCCGCGCCGCCGGCGGATTTCTCGGTGTTGGGGCGAGTGGTGTGGCTCGGGCGGCAGGTGTAGCGCTCACCCCATCATTTTTTGCCACCACCAGCGCCAGCGCGCCATCGGTTTGCCGTCGGCGTTCAGCGGCCGGCCGTCGTCGGCGAAGCGTTCCGGCGGCCCCAGCGGTTTGCCCTCGATGAAGTTCTGCCGTTCCGCCAGCGCGCCGTTGGGGTGGTAGCGCTGTTGCAGGCCGTGCTTGAGGCCGTTGCGGTAGACCGCCAGCTCCGCCGCCTGGCCGTTGGGAAACAGGGTGCGGGTTTCGCCGTGCGGCAGGCCGTGGCGGTAATGAGCCTGGCGTTGCAGCGCGCCCTCCGGCGACCAATACTGCGCGGCGCCGTGCAGCTGGCCGCACTGGTAATGCAGCTGGGCCGAGGGCTGGCCGCTGGGGTGCAGCAGGGTGGCCGGGCCGTGCAGCTGGCCGTCCTGGTAGTGGAAGCGCGCCAGCGGCGCGCCGGCTTGCTCGATGCGCGCCGGGCCTTGCAGCTTGCCGTCGCCCAGCTGGCCGACGAAGCGCTGCTGGTCTTGCTGGATGTCTATCGGTTCCGCCATCGCATCAGTTCTGCTGGATCAGCCCGCCCTTGAGGGTGAGCATGCCGCCGCCGTCCACGGTCTGGCTGGCGCTGGCCTTGTTGGTTAGCGACACCCCGGCGTCGTTGGTCAGCGTGGTGCCGGCTTTATTGGTCAGCTCGGTGCCCGCCTGGTTGGTGAGCCCGGTGCCGGCCTTGTTGGTCAGGCTGGTGCCGGCCTGGGCGGTGTAGGCGGCGTCGCTCTTGGCGGTGAAGGCGCCGCCGCTTTGCAGGGTGAGGGTGCCGCTGACCTTGATGGTGAGGTTGCCGTCCACGGTTAGCGTGTAGTTGCCGCTGACCTTGTGTTCGTGATTGCCGCCGGTGCTGTGGCTCTGGTCGCCCTCCACCTTGACGGTGCGCTTGCCCTTGACGTTGAGGGTTTCATTGCCGGTTTTCACTTCCACCGTGCGGTTGCCCTTGTCCACGCTGAGGCTGTCGTTGCCCTCGGTGACGCTGCGCTTGCGCTCGTTCTTCACCACCAGGGTTTCGTCGTGGCCCACGTCGGCGGCCGCGTCGTTGAGCACTTTCACCGTGTAGTCCTTCTGCGCCTGGAAGAACACCTCCTCCTTGTCTTTGCTGTCGTCGAAGCGCAATTCGTTGAAACCGCCGCCGCCTTTTGTCGAGTTGGTCTTGAGGCCGGACTGCGCCTGCTTGGCCGGCAGTTCGTAGGGCAGCGCGTTGTCGCCGTTGTAGACGCAGCCGCTGACTAGCGGCTTGTCCGGGTCGCCGTCGATGAAGCTGACAATCACCTCCTGGCCGATGCGCGGGATGAACTGCATGCCAAAGCCCTTGCCGCTCCACGGCTGCATCACCCGCAGCCAGCAGGAGCTGGATTCGTCGTCCTTGCCGTCGCGGTCCCAGGGGAATTGCACTTTGACGCGGCCGTATTTATCGGTCCAGATCTCCTCGCCGGCCTTGCCCACCACCTTGGCCACCTGCGGGTGCATCACCGGCTTGGGGGTGAGCCGCGGCGGGCGGTAGGGGGTGGCCTTGGGAATGGCGGCGAAGCGGTTGCGGTAATGCTGCTGGCCGGCCTCGTGGCTGACGCGGGTCACCACCCAGGCGATATTACAGGCCGGGTCCGGGTGGCCGCTCAGGGTGAAGCAGTGGCCGGGAATCAGCCAGCGGCAATCGCTGTCGCCCACCAGCTCCACTTCCTCGGCGCGCAGGCCGTCGCTGCGCTGCTTGGCCAGCGCGTCGCCGTCGGCTTTTTTGGCGTAGCCGCCGGGGTATTGGTAGAGGTTGGGCAGGTCGGACTTGGCCAGCGCCTGCGCGTACAGCGAGGCGCTGGCGGTGGTGAATTCGTAATCGCCGGCGCGGTAGCCGCCGGCCACCGCCTGGCGGCTGATGCCGGCGCTGCGCACGCCTTCCAGCTCGCGCCCGCCCAGGTCCTGGCCCAGGTAGGGAATCTTGGCGTTATTGGGGCAGTCCGGGAAATGGCTGTTGCCGTCCGCCAGCACCAGGGTGTGTTTGCCGTCGGCGTGAGTGAAGAACCAGAAGATGCCGGCGTCTTCCAGCAGCCGCATCACAAAATTGAGATCGCTCTCGCCAAATTGCACGCAGTACTCGCGCTTGGGATAGGTGGCGTCTAGCTTCAGCTGGTAGTCGCTGAAGCCGTGGCCGGCGAACACCGCTTTTACGATGTCCGGCACGCTCTGGTTCTGGAAGATGCGGTTGTTGCCGGCCAGGCTCAGCCACCACAACCAGGGCCGCAGCGTCACGCTGTAGCGGTCCGCGGTGGCGTCGCCCGGCAGCTGGCGTATCGCCGCACACAGGCCGTCTAGCGGCCGGGTCTTGTCGTCGCGGCGCAGGCTCAGGGTCAGGTGGGAGGCCACCGCCTTGTCCAGCGTCAGCGCGCTGTCGCTGAAGCCGGCCAGGGTGAAGCTGCCCAGCGCGTTCAGCGCCTCGTCGCCGGAGAGGCTGTCCGGGTACAGCGCTTTCAGCGCCGGGGCGCTGAGCGAGAGCGGGGTGGTTTTGTCGGAGGGGCGGGGCATGGGGGTTCTCGCGGCAGCGGCGCTCAGCTGAGGACGTCGAAGACGATGGGGCGATGGTCCGGGCCGCTCATGTCGAACGCGTCCGCCCAGCCGCTGATGTCGAAAGGCGCGACTTTGACGTCGACCGAGGCCAGCACCCAATCCAGGATGCCGCCTTTGGCGTGGGTGGCCTGTCCTTGCCAGCATTCATAGGCGACGCCCGGGGTGTCCAGTTCCTCTACACGGGTGTAGTCCAGGTTCAGATCGCCGGTGGCCACCCAGTGCCCGCCCAGGCTGGTGCAGTCCCGCAGCTGGCTCTTGGTCAACCCGCCCTGGCCGGATTTGAAGTGAGCCAGAAACAGAAAGCCGGTGTAGCCGTTGACGGCTTCGGCCCAAACCGCGATCAGGTCCCGGTTCAGGCCTTTCAAGTGCCCCTGGCTGACAACTTCGAGATGCGGCCCTTTTCTGGTCATCACCATGTAGCCGTTGGAGTGGCCGCCGGCAAAGGCGTGGACATCATAGTCTTGATACACCTTGCGTAAATAATCGTAATAGTCGTCCAGCCTGGCGGAGTGCACTTCGCACAGAAACACTACGTCAACGTCCCAGTTGTCGTTGGAACAGCATTGGTGGATGAAGGTCTCGACCTGTGCCTTTTTATCCAGCGGCGAGGATTCGCCATTTTTTTCCAGATTGAAGCTGGCTACGCGCATCTTTGCTCCTTGGCCGATCTAATTTAACGCTGCGGTGTTAGTGCTGCTTTTCTTGGTCCCCGTTTTGCGCTTTGGAGTAGGTGCTGAAGGTGCACATGGATAAAGTGTCCCAGATGATTTTAATCAGGGAGGTGCAGCAATTGTCATCGCTCTGATAATAAGACAGCAGGTCAAAATCGATATCGAACAAGTCGAATTCGTCAAACTGACTTTTCCCGGTTCTGGAGATTCTATTGGGAGCGTAGCCCAGCAAGTCCGCGCTCAGCAGGCCTTGTTCGCTGAGTTGCGCCAGGGTGTTTTTCTGGATGTTAAAGGCCAGCTTGCTCACCGAGGTGGGCGAATGGCAGCAGCAGATGCAAGCGCATAAGGGCAGGGTGCAGCCGGTGGTCAGCGGCCTATCCGGTGCGTCGGTGATGCCGGCTTCAAGCACCGCCGCCACCACCTCCGCACAGTTGCCCCGGTTTTCCCCATGATTCTCTGCCATGAATTGGATCATTCTGTCTTGATCCAAGCCCAGCGCTGTTGGCGTTTTTTTTAATAGCGGCTTATGCGAGAAGGCCTTTTCATCGCCATGGCTGCCGCCAATGTCAATCAAGACATCATCGCCGCGGCGCATGGTCATGGTGGGCGGCTTCATCTCCACTACCGAACTCATGCTCTGATGGGCTGGCGGCGGCCTGCCGCTGGCGCTGGTTGGCGGGATGCCGATTTCCGGCGGCTTGCTTCTTAGAATGTGCGCCACTTCATTCTTGCTGGGGATGTAAATCACATGCCGGACCCTGATGCCCTTGGTTTTGGTGTTGTCCCAAAACCGGGTGATCTCCTCCTTGGTGGTTCTGAGATGCATTTTTTGATGGCCGGCGGAGTATTGAAACTGATAGACCTCACGGTTTTGAGTGGTAATGGAAATGAGACTGTGGTCTTGGCAGTCCCCATTCTTGCAACTGCAAAACATGGTGCCCGAGCCACCGCTGAGGGTCATAACGGTAATCATGCGGCCTCCGTGTTTTTGCTTCCAATGAGTTGATACTCTGCCGGGTGCTGCTTAAACCATCACATCAGTTCTAAATTTGTTCTGCCATCTTGCTAACCAAGGCGGAAGAACTTTTGTTCAGCGTCAGCGCGCTGTCGCTGAAGCCGGCCAGGGTGAAGCTGCCCAGCGCGTTTAGCGCCTCGGCGCCGGACAGGCTGTCCGGGTAGAGCTCTTTCAGCACGGTGGCGCTGAGCGAGAGCGGGGTGGTTTTGTCGGAGGGGCGGCACTTGGTTGTTTAATTTTTTATTACATTTTATGTAGCAAAGGGAGAGTCCAACGTATATTGATTGTGGATGGTGCGCGATAAACATGGCAGTGCATTACATTTCACGAAACCCCGGTCTAATTATTCTGATTTCTCTGTTGGGTTAATAGCCTCCTTTTAAAAATTTATCCAGGGTTACCCAATTTTTTGGGCGGCCTATTTTTTCTTTGCTATAAGGGTTTTTAAAGCCGCACAGCATTCGTGGAATTATAATTCTGCAGCGATTGCATGAATCAATGCTGCCAGTGTCATTGTGAAGGTTGTGGCTATTCGCTTGCTGATACCATATCTCAGATAAGTAGATATTGTCATTAGTGTTGTAGAGTTTTCTTTGTGTTATGTATTGTATTAATTTGGGGGCTGCGCATTGCAAAATGCTTTCTGATGTGAAATGTTCGTTTTTTATTTCATCCCCATTTAAGTTTTGTAATTTTTGCTCAATTTTGTCGGCTGTGACATATTTTATTTCATTGGCTTTGCAGAAAACTCTTGTAAGATTTTGTATTCTTGTTGTGTCTTCGCCTGATTTTGAAATGGAACAATATAGGCTAGGCTTTTTTGAGTTGCTGTAGTGCTCTAAAACACCTATCATAAAGCTTTGTCCACATTGATTTTGTCGTAGATGTGAATGCACTTTTAGTGCGACGCTCCTGGCTGTAGCTGTTTCTAGTATTTTGTGATCGCTATTCTGACCTAGACAATATGGGCACATTTTTTTTGCCATTTCCAGGTTGACGAATGAAGTTTTATTAATGTCGCGTTCGGACATTTTTTTATAATCACTTATTTTGATCGTTGAGTTGTCTTTGATGCCGATGCTGTAAATATCAGATTTCTCCTTAGCTATGCTTGCATCACTACTTCTAGAGTAACTTCCATACTTTACACCGGTAAAATCAACGTTATGGCTCCCAGGTATTTGCTGTATGTAGCAAGTGTGAACGCCAAACCTTGGGATGTAGCCAGTCACACCTATGTCATTTCCTTCGATTACTCTTGCCCAAATATATGGAATGCCAAAATGTATTAGGGCTGTTTCGTAAATTAATTCTACCTTTGTCATGGAGTTTAGTGATTTTTCTGGAATAAATGAAATTAATTTACCATTGGTGATGTCTTTATATATGGGGACTTTTCTAGCTAGTGTATATGCAATTATATTTGGCATTTCGGTTTCCAGTTCTGGTTCTTGAATTGTGGATGTTGTCTTGAATTGGTTTTGTAAATGAATAGACGTTTTTGGTGAATTGTTGTTGGTGTGAAGTATTCATCCCACCGCCCACTCCGCCAATTTCCCCACCACCTCCGCCAATAACACATTATCAATATCCCGCGCCCCCGCCCCACGACAGCGGTTTAGCACCGCCTGAATCAAGCCGGGATCAAAATCAAACATCTTGCCAGTGGCGCGTTGATAGCGTTGACGCAGCACTTCCAGCTTGCTGCGCACTATGTCGGCCAGCACTGTGTCGTCCAGCGCGCGGTAGGGCACCACCGTCATCCGCGCCAGCAACGCCGGGCGGAAGGCGGTGTTCAGTTGCGGCCGCAGTTGGTCGATGAAGCCGGAGTGGCCGATGGCGGCGGGCGCGGCGGCCAGGATGGCTTCCGCCCCCACATTGCTGGTGGCCAGGATGATGGTGTTGTTGAAGTCCACCGTCAGGCCGGTGCCGTCTTCCATGACGCCCTTATCGAACACGTTGTAGAAGGCTTCCAGCACGTCCGGGTGGGCTTTTTCGATTTCGTCGAGCAGCACCACGCTATAGGGCTTGCGCCGCACCGCTTCGGTCAGCACGCCGCCCTGGCCGTAGCCGACGTAGCCGGGCGGCGCGCCCTTGAGCTGGCTGACGCTATGGGCTTCCTGGTATTCCGCCAGGTTGACCACGATCAGATTGCGTTCGCCGCCATAGAGCGCGTCGGCCAGCGCGTAGGCGGTTTCGGTCTTGCCCACGCCGGTGGGGCCGAGCAGCAGGAACACGCCCACCGGTTTGCCGGGGTCGGTCAGGCCGGCGCGGTAGGCCTGGATGCGTTGGGCGATCTTGCCCAGCGCGGCCGGCTGGCCGATCACGCGCTGGCCCATGCGCTGGGCCAGGGTGCGGATGGCGTAGGCTTCGTCGGCCAGCATCTTGCCCACCGGGATGCCGGTCCAGCCGGCGATGACGGCGGCCACCGCCTTGGAATCCACGTGTTCCGGCACCAGCGGGTCGTCCTGGCGCAGCGCGTCCAGGCCGGCTTCCAGCCGCGCCAGTTGTTCCGCCAGCTGCAGCGCCGGGTCCGCGGCTTCGTCCTCGTCGGCCGTCGCTGGCCCGTCTTCGGCTTCTTCCAGCAGCAGCGGCGGTTCGCCGGCGGGCAGCTCGGGTTCGTTGGCCAGGAAGTCCAGCAGTTGCTGGTGGGTGTGCAGGATTTCGCGCACCGCGCGCAATTCGTCCTGCCAGCGCACGGTCAGTTCGCGCATGGCTTGCAGCTGGCGCGCGCTGTCTTGGCGCAGCGCGGCGATGCGGGCGGCGTGGTCCAGGCCGGTGGCCTGTTCGTTCAGCAGCCGTTCCAGTTCTTCGTCCAGCATGGCTTGGCGGTGGCGCAGGTTTTCCAACTGCGGCGGCTGGTCGTGCTGGGCCAGCGCCACGCGGGCGCAGGCGGTGTCCAGCACGCTGATGGCCTTGTCCGGCAGTTGGCGGCCGGAGATGTAGCGGTGGGACAGCTTGACCGCGTCGTGGATGGCGGCGTCCAGGATGCGCACGCCGTGGTGCTGTTCCAGCCGGGCGGCGACGCCGCGCAGCATGGCCACGGCGCTGTCTTCGTCCGGTTCTTCCACTTGCACCGGCTGGAAGCGCCGCGCCAGCGCCGGGTCGCGTTCGAAGTATTTCTTGTATTCCTGCCAGGTGGTGGCGGCCACGGTGCGCAGTTCGCCGCGCGCCAGCGCCGGCTTGAGCAGGTTGGCGGCGTCGCTGTGGCCCTCGGCCGCGCCGGCGCCCACCAGGGTGTGGGCTTCGTCGATGAACAGGATGATGGGCCGGGCGGCGGCGCGGATGTCGTCCATCACGCTTTGCAGCCTTTGTTCGAATTCGCCCTTGAGCCCGGCGCCGGCTTGCAGCAGGCCCAGGTCCAGCGCCAGCAGGCCGACGCCGGCCAGCGCCGGCGGCACTTCCTCATGGGCGATGCGCAGCGCCAGGCCTTCCGCCACCGCGGTTTTGCCCACGCCGGGCGCGCCCACCAGGATGGGGTTGTTCTGGCGGCGGCGCAGCAGGATGTCCAGGCATTGGCGGATTTCGCCGTCGCGGCCCACGATGGGGTCGATGAGGCCGGCGCGGGCGTCGGCCACCAGGTCGTGGGTGAAGCGCGCCAGCGCGCCGGCCGGTTCCGCCTCGGTGGCGGACGGGGCTTCGCGCGAGGCGGCGGCCCAGGCGTCCAGTTGTTCGCTCAGGGGCTGGCGCGGCGCGCGCAGCAGGCAGGGCGCGCCGATCAGCAGCAGATTGCGCAGTTCGTCGCGCTCCAGCAGGGTGAGCAGCAGCAGGCCGGAGCGGATGCTGGCCTGCTGGCGCAGCGTGGCCAGCAGCAGCGCTTCCTTGAGCCAAGCCACGGTGTGGCTGGAGAAGGCCGGGGCGCGGGTTTCACCGCGCTTGAACTGGTCCAGGCTGCGGCGCAGCTCCGCGCTCAGTTGGTCTGTGCTCAGGCCCAGCTTGGGCAGCAGCAGCTGCAGGTCGCCGTTGGGCAGTTCCAGCAGCTCCAGCAGCACGTGTTCGATTTCCACGTAGTAGTGGCTTTGCTGCAGGCAGCGCTGGGCGGCCAGCTCCAGCGCCTTGCGGCAGCTGGGGTTGAGGCGGGCCACCAGTTCGGACAGTTCGGCGCTCATGCCGGGTCCTCGCCGGCCGGGGGCGGCCGTTGCAGCCGGGTGTCCAGCTGTCGCGCTCCGCCGGGACCGCCCAGCCAGCTGTCCCAGCTCAGCCGCGGCGCGGCGCGGGCTTGCAGCTTGAGCGCGGCGGCTGGCGCTTGCCACAGCAGGCTGAGCTGGATGTCCAGGTCCGGGCCGAAGTAGAAGTCCGCCAGCGCGGCCAACGCGCGGTGGCGTTCGCCGCCGGGCAGGAAGGCGCGGTAGCCGGCCGGGTCCTGCGGGCCCACGGTCAGGCGGATGCCAGCGTGTTCGTCCCAGGCGCGGCGGCCGGCCAGCGCGCCCTGGCCCAGCGCGGCGTTGCGGCCGTTGGGGCCGATGCTGGTGCGGCTGGCCGGCGGGATCTCGCGCCAGCCGCCGGCGTAGGGGCTGGCCTGCACCGGCGCGGCCAGGTGGCGGCTGGCCAAGGCGGCGAAGCCGGCCAGCGAGCGGCGGCGGTCCGCCAGCAGGGCGGCGCGGGCCAGCAGCGCGGCGTCCGGCACCGCTTGGCGTTGTTGCAGGCCGGCGGGCAGCAGGCCGCACAGGCTGAGCAGCAGCGGCCGCGCCGGGCTGAGCCGCGGCGCGGCGAAGCTGGGCGCCAGCCGGTATTTGCGCTGGGCGCGGTAGAGCAGGGCCAGCAGCCGGTGCTGGAACAGTTGCAGGAATTCCGCCGGCGCGTGGTCTTTGTCCTGGCGGCGTTGTTGCAGCCATTCCTGGTAGGCGTAGGGCAGCGGGCCGTCCGGGCCGCCCAGGCCGAAGGATTCGACATCGAGCGCCGGCTGGCCGTCCCGCGCGTCGCCGCCCAGCGCGCCCGGTTCCAGCGCGCTCAGTTCGCTGGCGGCGAAGGCGGGCAGCAGCGGGCCGCGCAGCCGCAGCGCCTCGCGCGCCGGGTCCGCGCCCTGGCCCAGCGGCGCGGCTTGCGGCGTCAGCCGTTCCAGCAGCATCACCGCCTGGGCGAATTCGAAGCCCTGCGGCCGCGTCAGCAGCCGCTCGGCTACAGAACCAGGCTGGGGCCGGGCGGGGGCTGCCATGTCTGGATCTCCTGTTGCTGGTGGACGAGTCGGGTGCGCACGAAGCGGTTGGCGTGGGCGTAGAGGGCGAAGAAGTGGGCGAGCACGGCGGCGAACAGCACGCGGCTGCCGCCGGCGAAGCAGGTCGGGTCCAGCTCCAGCGTCAGCAGCAGGCCGTTGCGCCAGCCGCGCCAGGCGTCGGCGCCGACATGGTCGACGATGCGTTCGCTGCCGAGCGCGGCGATGCCTTCGATCTGGCGGCGCGCGGCCGGCTGTTCGCCCAGATTGTGCAGCGCCAGCATTTCGCGCAGCGCGGCCAGCGCTTGCGGGCCTTCGCTCAGCGACAGGTGGTTGAGGCTGAGCTGGGACACCAGTTTCCAGCGCGAGGCGCCGTCCAGCGCGGCTTCGGTTTGCGGCCGAGGCGGGCGCAGCAGCCGCGCCTGGCCCACCGGGCCGGGCAGTTCGAACATCAGCGGCGCGCCGGCCGGCAGTTGCTCGGCCAGGTGGCGGTTGGTGCACAGCAGCTCGGCGGTGAGGCTGAGTTCGCTGGCGGCCAGCGGGTCGAAATCGGCGTCCACCAGGGTGAGCAGCATGTCGCTGCCGGGGCGCAGGCGGTTGAGGCCGCGCACGCGGCGCGCGTGCCAGTAGCGGCCGTCGCCGCCCTCGCCGTGGCTGCAGGCGAAGTAGGGGGCGATGCGGCGCGCGCCGTCCGGGCCGGCGGCGCGCAGTTGGCGGATGGAGTGGATTTCCACGCTGTGGTCGCGGTGGGCGTCGGCCACCAGCAGGTATTCGCTGCGGCTGCCGTCCGGGCGCAGCGGCTCCGAGGTGTGCGGAAACAGATTGATCACCGGCGCGCAGCCCAGCGCGATGTCGCCGTGCTGGATGCCCAGGCGGCCGGCCGGCGCGCGTTCGAAGGCGATGACGATTTCCAGCTGCCGCTCCGCCTGGCGCGGCAGGCTGAGCGGCAGGTCGAAGAAAGCGAACTTTTCCGGGCAGGCGAAGTATTCCGCCAGCAGAGCGTGCGCCGGGTGCACGCCGTCCTCGGCCGGCAGCAGCGCTTCGTCGGCGCTAAAGCCGCAGGCGCGCGGCAGCGCGCCGGGGCGGATGGAGGGCGCGAGGCCGGGCCGCTCCGGCAGCCGGCAGCTGATTTGCAGGCTGTGGGCGGACAGCAGGTCGTAGAGCGCGGCGGCGTTGAGCGGGGAGCCGGCCAGGTGGATGCGCAGGCTGTTAAGCGGCAGCGCGCCCAGCGGTTCCGGCCCCAGTTTTTCCAGCCGCAGCACCAGGGCGGCGCGCGCCTGGGCCAGGCCGCTGGCGGCCTGGGCTTCGTCCTCGGTCAGCAGGCTGGCGGCGGCGAGCCGCAGCGGCCACAGGGTGACGGCGGCGCTGGTGCGAAAGCGCAGGCTGTCGCCGGCGGTGGTGGCCACGAACAGCGGGGTGCCGCGCTCGATGCGGTAGCCGGCGTCCAGCTTGCCCTTGTCCGGGTCCGGCTCGAAGCGGGCGATGGCGCAGGAGGGCATGGGCCGCAGCGCGTGCGGGTAGAGCTGTTCCAGCAGCGCGTCGGTGAGTTCGGAGTAGTCGTCGTCCAGCCGGCGTTGCAGCCGCGCGCACAGCAGGGCGAAGCCTTCCAGCAGCCGTTCCACTTGCGGGTCCGGGCATTCGCCGTCGCTCAGTTGCAGGCGGTGGGCCACCTTGGGGTAGCGGTGGGCGAATTCGCCGCCGGCGTGGCGCAGGTAGGCGAGTTCGCGTTGGTAGTAGTCCAGCAGGCGCGGGTCCAGCGATTCCATCAGCCGGCGTCCTCGCAGGCGGTCAGCCGCGCGCCGGACGGGTCCAGTTCGGCGACGAAGGCGGCCGGCCAGCGGCTGCCCTCGGCCTGGAGTTCGCCGTCTATGCGCACGCTGAGGAGCAGGCCGCGGCCCGGCACGGTGTCCACGCTGACGCGCGGCGCGGCCAGCCGGGGTTCGAAGCTGCGTATCGCCTGGCGGATCTCGCGCGCCAGGCGCTGGCGGTCTTCGGCGCGCTCCGGGTGCAGCGCGCTCCAGTCCGCCACGCCGTAGTCGATGACGCTGAGTTCGGGCAGGTAGGGCTGTTCGGCGCGGCGGCTGGACAGCAGCCGCGCCAGTTCCGCCCGCACCGATTCCTGCAGCCGGCGGCGGTCCACCCGCAGCAGCGGCTCGGCCTCCAGCCTGTGTCGCGGTTCGGCATCGGCCAGGAGTTCGAACAGACCCGGGCGGAACTGGGCGGGCTGGCGCATGGTTTACTTGGAGTACTTGTTGGCGGCCAGGTCCCACACCGCGGCGGCGTTGCCGTCCTTGGCGCCGGTGTCTTTCTGGGTGGTCAGCTCCCACTTGATCTTGGTGAAGTTGAGCGAGAGGTTTTCCACCGGCTTGCCGCCGGTGCCGCCGCTGACGCTGACGTTGGATAGGATGGCGTTGGTCAGGGTGTAGACGATGTAGGGCAGGATCTTGCCGCTGCTGTCGGCGGCGTTGCGGCCTATGGTGATCTTGACCTCGGGGATGTTCTTGCCCTGGCAGCAGTAGGCGTTGAGTTCCGGCGTGGATTTGTCGGTGAACTTGGTCAGGCTGAATTCGCCGATATGCGGCTTGCCGGAGGTGCGTTCGGTGTTGCTGACGTCGTTGGTCACCTGCATGGCCACGTTGTGGCTGTAGGACAGCACTTCGATCTTGTCGGTGTAGCCTTCCAGCTTGCACTCGCCCTTGATATCGCTGCCCAGGTCCAGAATGATGGCGTCCATTGCTTTGCTTGCTCCTTGGAGGGTATTGGTTCAGGCCCGCCGCGCGGCGGGCCCTTGGTGTGGCGTCAGGCGGCGGCCGGCGGCGGCAGCTCAGCCACCAGGCGGATGGACGCGGTCAGCTCTTCCAGCTGGAAGTGCGGGCGCAGGAAGACGGTGGCGCGGTAGGCGCCGGGCTTGCCCGGCACTTCGGTCACGTCCACCCGCGCTTCGCGCAGCGGGTACTGGGCTTTCACTTCCTGCGGCGCGTTGTCGTTGACCAGCACGTAGTCCGCTATCCAGTTGTTCAGATAGGTTTCCACGTTGTCGCGGGTCAGGAAGCTGCCGATCTTGTCGCGCATGATCACCTTGATGTAGTGAGCGAAGCGCGAGGCGGCCAGCACATAGGGCAGCATCGCGGAGATGCGGGCGTTGGCGTTGGCGGCGTTGGTGTTGTAGACCTTGGGCTGGTTGGCGCTCTGGCCGCCGAAGAACACCGCCAGATCGGTGTTTTTCTTGTGACACAGCGCGATGAAGCCCAGGCCGTCCAGCTCTTTCTCGCGGCGGTCGGTGATGGCGATCTCGGTGGGGCATTTGAGCGCGATGTCGCCGGAAACGGTGCCGAAGGTGTGGGCCGGCAGGCCTTCCACCGCGCCGCCGCCTTCCACGCCGCGGATGGCCGCGCACCAGCCGTATTTGGCGAAGGCGTCGGTGATGCGCTGGCCCAGCGCGTAGGCGGCGTTGCCCCACAGGTATTTGCTATGGTCGGTGCCGTTGACGTCTTCCACGTAGTTCATGCCTTCGGTGGGCTTGGTGTCCGGGCCGTAGGGCAGGCGCAGCAGGATGTGCGGCAGCACCAGGCTGACGTAGCGGGAATCCTCGCTGGCGCGGAAGGAGCGCCATTTGATCAGCTCGGCGCTTTCAAAGGCCTTGGCCAGGTCGCGCGGCACCGCCAGTTCGGTGAAGCTGCTCATGTCGAACAGGCGCGGGCTGGCGGCGGAGATCAGCGGCGCGTGCGCGGCGGCGGCCACATTGGACAGTTTTTCCAGCAGCGCCACGTCTTGCGGGTGGCGGCCAAACTCGTAATCGCCGATCAGCAGGCTGATGGGGTGGCCGCCAAAGGTGCCGTATTCTTCCTCGTAAATCTTCTTGAACAGCGCGCTCTGGTCGAATTCCACCGCCTTTTCCAGGTCGTTCTGCAGTTCGTCCTTGGTGGCGTTGAGCAGGCGCAGCTTCAGGCGGGTGCTGGTTTCGGTGTTCATCACCAGGAAGTGCAGGCCGCGCCAGGAGGCTTCCATCTTCTGCACGTCCGGGTGGTGCAGGATGTTGTTGAGCTGCTTGCTCAGCAATTGGTCGATGATGGCGATGCGGTGGTTGATCATCGCCACGGTGTCTTTGTCGATGGCCATGCCTTCGTCAAGCACTTGGGTGGCGAATTCGGACAGCAGGTCCTTGGCGTATTCCTGCTGGATGTCGTCGTGGGCCATGCGGCCTTCCTGGATGATGCGGTCCAGCAGCGACAGCGAGGCGGCGTCGCCGCTGGGGGCTTCGGCTTGGGTCTTGGCCATGAAGTGTCTCCGGTATCAGGTGGTCGAGCGGGGCGTCAGGCGGCCGGCGGCGCGTCCGGCGCCGGGGCGGCTTCCGCCGCGGCCGGGGCCTCGGGGCGGGCGCTCTTGATCTTTTGCAGTTCCTCGGTGTTGGCCACCACGTCCTGCAACAGCTTGTCCAGTTCGTCGTTGCCGTCCAGCTTGGTCAGCAGGTCGCGCAGTTTCTGGCGCGCCTCGTACAGCCGGCGCAGCGGGGTGACTTGCTTGACGATGTTGACCGGGTCGAAATCGTCGAAGTGATTGAACTTCAGCTCCACGTTGAGCTTGCTGCCGTCGTCGGACAGCGCGTTGTCCACCTGGGCGGTGACGCGCGGCGCCAGCGAGGCCAGCACCGCGTTGAAGTTGTCGCGGTCTATTTCCACGAAGCGGCGTTCGCTCAGCTTGGGCAGCGGCTGCTCCTGCTTGCCCGCCAGGTCCGCCATGATGCCTACCACCAGCGGCAGCTCCCGTTTTTCCAGGGCGTTGCCGATTTCCACGTCATACGTGATTTGCACGCGCGGCGGACGAATCCGGTCCAGCTTGTGCTGTGTGCTCTCTGCCATAACAGACCTCGATCGGTTGGGAAGCTAACGACGCCGGCTGCGGGCCGCGTATCCGGTCCGCTTTGGCGTGATTGCATGATTGTCAGACCATTGTTGCCCGGCCGGGCCTGGTCGCTCTTTTCCATTGAAGCCGGCCATGGCCGCTGCATGGAAGCCTTATTTGCTGACAAATGCTTGCAATTTGCATTTTTTAATGACCATGGCTTAACAATTCCTATAGAACTATCGGCATTTTTTTGCCAATATTATTTGCAATGGATAATGGCGTTTGGGTGATGCGGATGCGCAACGGGTATCTGGCTGGGCTGTGCTGCTGTTTGGCGCTGGGCGTGGGCGGATGCTCGTCGCTGGGCTTCGGTCCTTCGGTCAAATTGCAGGCGGCCACGCTGGACGTGGTCAGCATGGCCAACGACGACACGCCGTTGGCGGTGGATTTCGTCGCCGCCAAGGACCCGGAGCTATACAAGCTGTTGCTGGGGCTGCCGGCGGCCAAGTGGTTTGAACAGCGCGAGCAGTTGCTGCGCGATTACCCGGCGGATCTCAAGGTGTGGGAGCTGGAGCTGGTGCCGGGCCAGCACCTGGAAACCGAGGATGTGCCGATACGCGGAGAATCCGCGGCCGGCCTGCTGGTGTACGCCGGCTACGCCGGGCCGGGCATGCACCGGCTGAGCCTGGATACGCGCAAGAAGGTTTGGCTGCGTTTTGAAAGCAAGAATATGCGGCTGATGGAGCCGTAGCGGGGGGAGAGCGGTTTGAAAGCAGTGCCACAGGCAGTGTGTTGGTACGAGGGGATGCAGTTGCTGCCCCAGCATTTTCAATGGCAGGCGCTGAGGTCGGACGCGGTGTCCGCGGCGTTGGCGGCGGCGGCCCAGCCGCTGTATTGGGGCGTGCTGGAGCTGGAGCTGGACGAGGCGGCGCTGGCCGGCGGCGTGGCGCGGGTGTCCGCGCTGGAGGCGGTGCTGCCGGACGGCCTGCCGCTGCGCTTTGACGCCGGCGACGGCGCGGAGCTCCGCTGCGACGTGACGGCGGCCGCGGCGGAAGCGCCGGGCCGCACGGTGACGGTCTATCTGGCGCTGCCGCCCTTGTGGCGCGCCGGCCGGCTGGATCCCGCCGCCGGGCGTTTTCGCTCGGAAAACAGTGAGGCGGTGCCGGATTTGAGCAGCGGGGAAAACCCGGCCAGCCTGACGCTGTGGCGGCCGGACATCCGCCTGGTCACCGAGGCCGAACGCGCCGACATGATCTGCTTGCCGCTGTTGCGCATCGCCCAGCAAGGCGGCGGCTTCTCCCGCCGCGCCTACGCGCCGCCGTCGCCGCGGCTGCTGCCGGACAGCCTGCTGGGGCGCAAGGTGGCGGCGCTGTGCGCCAAGGCGCGCGAGAAGTGCGTGTTCCTGAGCGGCCGCCTGCGTCAGGCCAAGGAGGCCGGCAAGGACGACGATATCGACGAAATCCGCCGCCAGCTGGCGGCGCTGTGGGCGCGGCTGCCGGAAGTGGAAGCCGCGCTGGGCAGCCGCGCCGCCCATCCCGCCGCCCTGTTCGGCTTGCTGGCCGGCATGGCCGGCTCGCTGACCGCGCTGGACCCGGGCGCCGGCGCACCGGTGTTCCCCGCCTTCAACTACCAGGAATTGCTGGCTAGTTACGAGCCCTTGCTGAACTGGCTGTCCGCCGCGCTGGACCGGGTGCGCGCCGGCTATCGCAGCCTGCCGTTCAACCGCGACGCCGAGGGCTTCTGGATTTCGCTGCCGGAGGCCGCGCGCGATAGCGGGCGCTTGATCGTTGGCCTGCGCATGCCCGGCGGCGCGCCGGACTCCGCCGCCCAGCAATGGCTGGGCCAGGCCATCATCGCCTCGGAACCGCACGTGGCCACGCTGGCGCGCCAGCGCATGCGCGGCTTGTCCTTCCAGCCCTTGGACCGCGCGGAGCAAGTGGCGTACAGCGTGGGCGACGACACCCGGCTGTTCGCCTTGCTGGCCAGCGGGGACTGGCTGCAGCCGGAGCTGCCGCTGCGCATGACGCTGCCGGCCGGCGGCGCGGCGCTGGAGCCGTGGGAGGCGCTGCTTTTCGTCGCTGATCCGCGCGACGAGACCGATGGAGAACGCCATGCTGGATAGCGCGCTGTCCCAGCCGCTGGGGGCGCTGGCGCAAGCGCCGCTGAGCGCCACTTTTGAAGACGCCTACGCCGAATGGCTGCAAGTGTTCCGGGAATTGGCCGGCGGCGGCCACAAAGCCGAAACCGCCGCCGAACTGGCGGCCGAGCAGGGCGGCTTGCTGGCGCGGCGTTTGAGCCGCGCCGCCGGCGCGCGCGTGGGCGCGGCCGGGCAAAGCCAGATCGAGGCATTGCAGTATCTGTTCGTTGCCCTGATAGACGAGCGCCTGCTGTTTGAGGACTGGCCGGGGCAGAGCCTGTGGCAGGCCACGCCGCTGGAGCAGCGGCTGTTTGGCAGCCGCGCTGCCGGCGACAAGGTGCCGGCGCTGATAGAGCGGGTGTTGCGCGAGCGCGATCCGGCCAGCCGGGACTTGGCCAACGTCTGCCTGCAAACGCTGACGCTGGGTTTCTACGGCCGGCTGCGGGGACAGGGCGGGCTGGCCCAGCACGAGGAATGGCGGCGCGAGCTGTTCGCCTTCGCTTACCAGCGCGACGCCGACATCCGCAGCCTGGCGCCGGCGCTGGAGCGCAGCAGCAATGTGCCGCCGCTGCGGCTGACGGTGCGGCGCATGCTGCCGGACGGCTTCCGGCTGGCGCTGGGCGTGGCGGCCATCCTGGTGGGCATGTCGGTGGTGGGGCACGTGTTTTGGCATGACATCGTATCGAGAGTGGAGCCCATGCTGTACCGGGGGGCGGACGGGGACGGGCAAAGCAAATGACGATACAGACCATAGTGGGCATTGTATTGCTGACCCTGTTGATCCTGCTGGCCTTGGCGGCGTTGATCTGGTGGTTGCGGCGCGAGGCCGATCCGGCGCGGCGCAGCTTCCGCGGCTCGGTGCGTCGTTTCGAGCGCGAGATCGGCGCGGAAGACCGCTACCAGACCCCCTGGGTGCTGGCGGTGGGAGACAGGGTGCGCAATGTGGAGGCGCTGTGCGCCTCGCTGCAGCTGAAGAGCGAGGGCGAGGTCAATTGGTTTGGCCGCTGGTGGTACGGCGGCGACGGCGCGGTGTTGGTGATCCCGGACGATATGTTCAGTCATCCGGAAGGCGCGTTGGCGCCGCTGTCCGCCTGGCGGCGGCTCTTGGGCGTGCTGTTGCGCAGCCGCGCCGCGCGGCCGCTGGACGCGCTGATCTGGACCGTGTCCGCCAGCCAGCTGTGGAGCGAGCACCTGGCGGTGAGCGCCGGCCTGGCCGCTGCCAAGAAGTTTGCCGATCTGCAAAGACGGCTGGGCCTGAGCCTGCCTATCTATCTGGTGGTGACCGAGACCGAACAGGCTCCGGGCTTCCTGGAGCTGGCGCAGGCGTTGCCGCGCGAAGCGCGCGACGCGATGCTTGGGTGGTCCTCGCCCTACGCCGCCAGCGCCGCCTATCAATCCGACTGGATAGAACAGGCCTTGACGCGGCTGCGGCTGACGCTGAGCGAAACCATCGCCGAATTCGGTGCCCTGCAAGGCGGGATGTCCACCGATTTGTATTTGCTGCCGCGCAGCTTTGAGGCGGTGCGGGCCAATTTGCAAGCCTTGTGCGACCCGGTGTTCCGAGGCAACGCGCTGGGTGAGGCGCCGCAATTGCGCGGCATCTATTTCACCGGTGCCCAGGCCGCGCCGGAAGGCGATCTGGAAGACACCGCCGCGCCGCCGGCGCTGCCCCTGTTCGCCGGCCGGCTGCTGCGCCAGCGAGTGCTGGCGGAGCAGGGCCTGGCCCAGCCGGTGCCGCGCATCTTGCGGCTGCGCCAGCGCTGGCATCGCTGGACACTGATCGGCATGGGCCTGTTCGCCGCCTTGTGGCTGGCCGGCATCAGCTGGTATTGGCATACGGCCACCGACGACGCCGACGCGCTAGGCCGCCAACTGCGCATTCTGCAACTGGACCGGGGCGGGCCGCGGCCGGAGCTGGGCAACGACGCCGCGGCGCGCCAAAGCGTCGTCGCCTTCTGGCGCGCGCTCAAGGACGCGCCGTCGCGTCGTTTCGGCACCTTGTTGCTGCCCACCTCGCTGATGTCCCCGGTGGACGGCCGCATCGACGAAACCATCGAATACGCGTTGCGCCGCGCGGTGATGCTGCCTTTGCAACAGCGGCTGCTGCGCGACGCCGAACAACTGCGGCGGCTGGGCGAAGCCGGCGCGGACAGCGTCAGCGACGACACCGCCGCGCCGGAAAAATGGCCGGCCTATCTGCTGGCGCGGCAATTGACCGGCGACGCGACCAAGCTGGAACAGCGCGTCAGCCAGTTCAACCATGCGGTGCACGACGGCAACGCCACGCTGGACGAGGCGGCGGAGCTGGCCAACGGCCTGTTTGGCCTCAGCCTGCGCGCGCCGCAGAACGCCCAGCGCGACAATCTGCGCCGCATCCTGCTGTCCAGCGATCAACTGGTGGCCGCGCCCATCGACCTTGCCAAGATCCGCCCGCAAGTAGGCGATCACTTCAGCGCGCTGATGCAAGCCTGGCTTGGCCAGCTCTACACCAATCAAACCTTCGACCTTACCGCCCAGCAATTACAGAAACAGCTGTTGATGCTGGAGTCCGGCCAGGGCAACTCCTTGCCGGAACTGGACAGCGTGGCCGGTCACATCGGCCTGCTGCAAAGCCTGGTCAACGCCACCAACAGCGCCTGGAGCCGCGCCGCCGGCCAAGACCTGGTGCCCGGCTACAGCGCGATGCTGGACGGCGCGCGCCGTTCCAGCCTGATAGGCCGCGACGCGGTGGCGCGGGTAGCGGACTACTCCGCGGTGGCGCGCCAGGAATTCCGCAAGCGCTGGCTGGGCGGCGTGGGGGCGACTTCGGCGCTGCTGGCGCAAGGGCCGGCCGGCGGTCTGGAGCTGCAGGATCAGGTGCTCAAGCTGAACGTGACCCTGGCCTCGCTCTTGAAGCAAGACTTCGTCGCCAGCGCGCGGGCGCAGGGCGAGAGCGGCCCGACGGCGAGCGGGCTGGCGAATATGGACGCCGAGGCGATGGCGGCGGCGCTGCGCCATTACGACGGTTACCAGAAATACGTGGCCGGCAGCGCCGGCCTGATGCCGCCCGCCTACCGCAAGGGCCTGGAGCGCGCCTTGCAGGACAGCGCGGCGCGGGCGATGTGGAGCGCCTTGAGCGGCCGCCGCGCCGAGCCGTCGGTGGGTTTGAATGGCGGATCCATCGACGAGGGCAACGCCTTCGACGCACAGGCCAAGGCGGCCACCCCGGTATTGGCGGCGTTGGATGAACTAGCCCAACCCGCTTTCCGCGACAGCGTGCTGCGCGAGATGGACCGGCGCGCGCTGCAATCCTTGCGTCACGCGGAACGCAGCCTGCAAGGGCTGGCGGTGTACCAGCCGCTGCAAGGCAGCTTCCGCTGGTGGGACGGCTCGCGCAACGCCGGGGCCCGCGCCTTCCGCGCCGGCGGCGCGCGGGAATTGCAGCAATACCTGGGCTCTCAGCTTGAGCTGGTGGGCAATCTGGTCCAGGCCCAGGCTCCGGCGCTGAGCTGGCTGGCCTCGCACAAGTCCTCGATGTCGGTGAGCGATCAGCAACTGCAGCAACGCTGGCAAAGCGCCGCCGTCGAACTGCGCCACTACAAGGAAAAAGCCGCAAACAGCGCGCCGGCGGTGCTGGAAACCATGATCTCCAAGGATTTCAACGAGATGGACGTGGGCAATTGCCGCGCGGTGCTGGACCAGGTGGAACTGCCGGCCGCCGGCAACGTTTTCTCAGACCGCGCCCAGACCCTGGTCAGCCTGGCCAGCGACCGCTGCGGCGCTTTGCGCACCCAGGCGGGGGCCGCCGCTTACCAGAAGCTGAGCGCCTTCTTCAATCAATACCTGGCCAACCGCTTTCCCTTCGCCGCCAAGCTGAGCGCGCCGGACGCCGCGCCGGATCGGGTAGCGGAATTCATGCGGCTGATGGACGACAGCGGCGGGCTGGCCGCCGCGGGGCTGCAGGACCTCAAGTCCGGCCAGGCCCAGGCGGCGCGGCGCTTCCTGGACGCGGCCAAGGCGGCGCGTGGCTGGCTGGGCCCGATGTTCGCCCGCGAGGGCGGCGGGCCGTGGCAGGGCGTGGACGTGGAGGTGCGCTGGCGCACCGACCGCGAGCACGAGCAGGCGGCGGACCAAGTGATCGAATGGACACTGGCCAGCGGCGGCCAGCGCTTGCGCTACCCCGGCGGCGATGGTCAGCGCCTGCACTGGAACATCGGCCAGCCGGTGACGGCGACCCTGCGCTGGGCCAAGGAGTCGCAGCAGGCGCCGGAGGAGGATTCAACGCAAAGCGGGCTGACCGTGTTCGACCGGCTGGCCAGCTGGAACTACGGCGGTCAATGGGGCTTGCTGCGCTTGCTGCGCGAGAACAACTCGCCGTTGCGGGTCAACAACGCGGAGGGCTTCAACGACGTGGGCCTGATGCTGGCGCTGCCGGTGCGCAACCCGGCGCTGCAAGGCAGCGGCAACGCGCAAATGTTCATGAGGCTGACGCTGCAAGCGCCGGGAGGCAAGAGCGGCCTGGCCGTGGCCAGCCTGCCTTACACCGCGCCGCCGTCGCCGTTCCGCACGGCAGCCAACCCGCGGCTGGCCGCGATAGAGGGCAGTTGATGCGCGCTTTGAACACCATGAGGAAACGGCCATGAGCGCCACCTTGCGTCTGGATACCCTGTTGCAACCCATCGCCGCGGACAGCCCCGGCGGCGAAGCGCTGCGCTACGCGCCGGAATACGACCAACTGCGCGAACTGCGGCGCGAGGACGACCCCAGCCTGCCCGCCGGCATCTGGGAAAGCGATTTGAAGCGGGCGGACTGGCCCGGCGTGGAACGCGTCGCCTCCGCGCTCTTGGCCGAGCGCAGCAAGGATTTGATGGTGGCGGCCTGGCTGGGCGAATCCTGGCTGCACCTGTTGGGCCTGCCCGGCCTGGAAGCGGCGCTGGCGCTGAGCGCGCAGTGTTGCGAACAGTTTTGGGACAGCCTGCATCCCTTGCCGCAGCAAGGCGATCTGAGCTTTCGCACCGGCCCGCTGGAATGGCTGGCCAAGACCTACGCCGCCACGCTGGCGGCCCAAGTGCCGCTGCTGGACGCGCCGCCGCCGCAGGAGCGGCAACCGCTGACCCTGCGGCAATGGCAGGACCTGAACCGCCGGCTGCTGGCCGGCGGCGACGAGGGCAAGCTGGAGCGCGAGCAGGCGCGCCACGAGCAGCAGAAGCTGAACGACTGGGTGCGCGCGCTGCCGCCGGCTGTGCTGGAAGATAGCCGCGGCGCGCTGGCGCGCAGCCGGCAATGGCTGGCGCGGCTGCAGGCCTGGTGCGACGAACGCATGGGTGCGGACGCGCCGTCCTACGCGCCGTTGAACCAGGCGCTGGAGCAGGCGGCGCAGGCCTTGCAGGAGCTGGCCGTGCTGCATCCCGGCCCGCCGCCGGAATTGGAGAACGCCGCCATTCACCACGCCGAAACCGCTGCGCCGCCGGCCGCCGTCGAAGCCGGCAACAGCGTGCCGCCGCCCGTTGCGGCCGCGCCGATGTTCACCCAGCGCGAGCCGCAGGGGCGGGAAGACGCTTACCGTCAGCTGCGCGGCATCGCCGACTACCTGGCGCGCACCGAACCGCACAGCCCGGTGCCCTATTTGATCTACCGAGCAGTGGAGTGGGGAGAAAAGCCGCTGCGCGAACTGCTGGCGGAACTGATAGACAGCGACGCCGAGGCGCGGCGGCTGTGGTCCTTGCTGGGGGTGTTGCCTTAGAACCTGTTTGCGATCTGCTGCGCGTCGGCGATACGGCGTTGAAAACGTCTTCGAAATGCTCATGTACCACGAGTACATTCCGCTTTTTCGCTCGTTTTCGCCTTGTCTCGCTCTAGCTCGCGAGACTTTGAACAGACTCTAATAACCTGTTCAAAGTCTTTTGAAGAGCCGCTAACAAAACCTCGCAGAGAACCTGAGCCAAGGCGCGCCGACGCAGAAAACGAAGTTTCTGCGAAGCTACAATACAAGTCGTACGATAAGGAGGCGCAACGCAGGATCGGGGGTTTTGTTAGCGGGTCTAATGACGGCCTCATCCGAGGCCGGCCAAGCTTATTGTAGATCCTTGGGGATCACCGGGTTTTGCTGGCCCGGCGGCGGTGGCGGCAACTCCGGGTCTTTGTAGTCGCTGACAATGGGAATGCCCTGAGCCTTGAGAGTGGCTTCCTTT